>PNBP01000026.1 GCA_003136075.1 Methanoregula sp.
TGGACCATCGGGTTGTAGCCGAGAAAGGATGCAAAGAGTGTCGTCACCGGGGGCAGCGTGGCGACGTGGTGCGCGACGTTGGAACTGACGCCCTGGTGCGTGAGTCCGGTGAAGAGCGCGTTCGGCAGTGTTCTCGAGAGCCCGATGATCATCAGCGTGAAGAAGATGCCAATGGAGATGACCTGACCGGAGTTCTGGAACGTGGAGTTCATGCCCGATCCCACGCCACGGTGCTCGGCCGGTAAGGCGTTCATGACACTCACGCGATTGGGCGCGGAGAAGGCACCCATGGAGAGTCCATTCAAGAAGAGAATCAGACCAAAGATCGGGTACGAGAAGTTCGCCGGCAGGAAAAGCAACAAGATAAACGACGCCGCGGCGCCGAGCATGCCGCCCACTGTGAAGGGACGCGATCCAAAACGGTCCGAGAGAAAGCCGCACAGTGGACCCGCGGCCAAGAAGCCACCCGTCAGCGGCAACAGCGCGATGCCGGCCCAGAGTGGGGTGTTCGAGAAGTTGTAGCCGTGCAGCGGCAGCCAGATGCCCTGCAGCAGGATGATGAGGATGACCATTACGCCGCCCCGGGCAAGGGCTGATAGAAAACCGGCTGCGTTCCCGTAGGCAAAATTCCGGATTTTAAATAAGTCCATCCGGAACATCGGGTTTTCGACCCGGCTCTCGATGAGAGGGAATGCGAGCAGGAGAAAGACACCAGCGACAAGCGATGCGATGACAAGCGGATCGCCCCAGCCCATCGCAGAGTCGCCATAGGGCACCAGCGCATACGTGATGCCGATCAGCAGGATCGTCAGGCCTCCGATGAAGGTGATGTTGCCCCAGACATCGATCTTCTGGGGCCGTTTCTCATAGACCGGCTCCTTGAGCTTGAGAAATGCCCAGATGGTGCCAAGGACACCAAACGGCACGCTGATAAGAAACACGTACCGCCAGTTGAAGACGGCGAGGATGCCGCCAATCAAGAGGCCGATAAACTGGCCGGAGAGCGCGGCAACCTGGTTAAGCCCCAGCGCTTTTCCCCGCTCATCCGGGGGGAATGCATCGGTGAGGATCGCAGCACTGTTGGAGAAGATAAATGCCGCCCCGACCGCCTGGATAAGCCGGAATACAATCATCTCGATGGCGCCGGCATCGCCGGTATCTGGTGTCAGAAAGAGGAGGAGGGAGCCAAGGGTAAAGATCGCAAACCCGATATTATACAGCCTCACCCTCCCGTACATATCCGAGAGACGGCCGAAACTGAGCAGGAGCGTTGCGGTGACAATCCCATATCCCATCAGGATCCAGAGCAGGTACTGGAACGAGGTGAGCGGATTAATGTGGATGCCGTTGAAGATGGCAGGAAGGGAGATAAGGATAATGCTCCCGTTGACCGCGGCCATGAACATGGCAATCGTCGTGTTCGAGAGCGCCACCCATTTGTAACTGGTGCCTTTGTTGCCGGTTCCTGCGACGCCGGCTTGTGTCTCATGGGGCGTAGTCGTTACCAAGGTATTCACCGGATATGCGTGTTAAGATAAAAATACTGTGCAGGAGATTCTGAGAAGTTATCTGGAATTTAGGTGTTCAAGTGCCTTCATTGCCACCTGCTGCCGGGCTTCCGTACCCGACTTTCCACTCCCCTTGCCAAGCTCCTCACCCTCTGCATTATATACCGCATAGGTAAACCACAGGGCAGGCGCCGGCCCGGTCCGTTTTTCTGAAACCTCAACATACGTCGGCACCGGAAGGCCATGCTGCTGGTGCCATTCCTGGAGCCTCCCGATATAGTTGGTTTCAGGGTCGTATCGGTCGATCTCATCTGCCAAAAACGAGAGAATAAACGTCCGGGTTGCTTCAAAACCGGCATATGAATATAGTGCTCCGATAAGTGCTTCCAGTGCGCCCCCTTTCACCGCTTCGCCATATGTCTGCTGCTGGCTCATGGCACCGGGGATCAGCCGGTCAACATCGATACCGTTCTGTTCAACGATCCCCGCGAGCGACTCATTGGAAACGACTCCCATCTTTTTGGTCATCTCCCCTTCCCGTGCAGAATGTGCCTGATGGTACAGATATTCGGCCGCGACCAGGTTCAGGACCCGGTCACCAAGAAATTCATACCGCTGCCACGCATCGGGTGTAACATTCCAGCGCAGGTGGTCACCCGCACACGTGTCCGCGTTGAACAGCCGTATAAATTCCCCTGTTTTTGCAGTGAGAGAAATATCGTTGGCAGTCATCACATGCCGCAGCACCTGCCTGCCGGAGTCATCCATCCAGTAAGCCTCATTTATGGGGCGGCAGGAGCCGGGTGGTTTTTCCGCTCAACCCCGGCCCGCCCTTTTTCAACCACAAGAACACACCCGAGTTCTTCGAGATAGCGCCGGCTCTTTCCCGCGCCATGGATCAGGAGCTCGACAAGATCCTCTTTCTCGTCAATGTCGGTGTGTAGCCTGAACGAGTCAATGACCTCGCAGGAAAGCCCGGCTTCCTCGGCAATCTTCATGTGCTTGAGAAAACTCATGCCATAATAATCTACATGGAACCGGGCAGGATCTTTGATAAAGATCGCGTTGGTCCCGCCTCCCCGGCCCGGGACGATCGCCATGTCACGTTCAGTTTTTATAACACGCCGTATCGCATCAGCGTTCGCAAGGGGCAGGTCGGCCATCAGGATCAGGGTTGGCCCTGCCGCCTGCGGGAGGATCGTATTGAGCGACTGGCTCAGGTCAGCATCAGTAATCGTTACCTGTACAAGATCACTGTCAAAAAGGTCAGTAGCGACGATAACCGGCGTACAGTTTGCATCTTTTATGGCATCTACAACATCGTCGAGCATGGCACAGGCAAGAGTCTCGCGCTCGTCCTGACTGAACAGGCAGGAGAGGCGGGTCTTGGGATTGGCGGGTTTATAGGGAATCAATGCGTGAGGACACATTGAACACGGTGTATGTGTGATAATCAAAAAAAGATACTGATATGGGTACGGCACGAAAAAGCCCTGCATTTAACATTAATGGCATCAAATTTTTACCAGAATGGAAGACCAGATGTTTACCCTACAGGAAATGCCGGAACGGACCGTTGTCGGGATCGGGCGCCGGACCTGCAATGCCGATGGCAGGAGTGTTGAGGATATTCCTTCCTGCTGGAAGGAGTTTCTTGCCACAAAAGCGGCTGCAAGAATTCCCCATCGTGCCATGCCGCCATCGATGTGCGCAGTATATTCAGACTATGCCAGCGACTGGACAGGCGAATTTTCCTACCTTATTGGATGCGCCGTGACTAACGTGGATAAGGTGCCAAAAGGCTTGTCCGTTGTGAAGATTCCCGCCCAGAAATATGCCGTGTTCCATGCCCGGGGGCCGATGCCGGACGCGGTTCTTGGCATCTGGATGTTGATCTGGGGATCCGAGATGCCCCGCACGTATACCGCCGATTTTGAAGTATATGATTCCCGGTTCACGAATAAAACGAACCCGGAAGTGGACATCTACGTGGGAGTCAGGGACGAATAATCTTTTTTTTCGCCCGTTTTTTTTACCGGCGGAAATAATCCGGAGGTATCTTCAGTTCAAACCGGGCACCCATGCCGGGCGTACCGGTTTCTGTTATCCTAATACCTGTCACGGCAAGGATTTCCCGTACCAGAAATAACCCCCACCCAGTATTTTTACCAAATCCCCGTTCGAAAATTTTTTCTTTGTCATCCGCAGTGATGCCGACACCATCATCTTCAATGACAAGCACCGGTTCACCCGGTCCGGTCTTTACATACACGCGGATAACGGTCGCTTTTTCGCCAAACTGGAGCGTGTTTTCAACCAGGCATGCAAACGCCTTTTCAAGCAGGGCATCGGCAAACACCGCCACTTCACCGCAGGAATCCTCGATACGGATTGATTTGAGATCATACATGTCGCTGGCGCGGCGGACAACGGAGCTGATCTTCTGGCAATGGGGCGGCTCGGTGCCCAGATTCTGGTAATCTTTGGCATACTGGAACTGGTTCCGGATCTTTCCCAGGGACGCACGTTCCTTTTCAATGAACGATCGCATCTTCTGATCAGTGATTATCATCTCCAGGAGCTCGTTATAGCCGGTGACTGCGGTCAGCTGGTTGAGGACATCATGGCGGGTGACGCTGCCAACAAGGGTGAGTTTCTTCTCCAGAAACGTGACCTTCCGGTTCAGCTGGCTGGTCCTGGCGGTCTGCTCAATAAGCCGGTGCAGCACCGGGTACCATGCTTCGACAGGCGCGGTGAGAGAGAGGCATGATGCGTCATGTTCCAGGATCGGACANNCTGCGTCATGTTCCAGGATCGCTGCTGCAACCGGTGGATCAAGGTGTTCTCCTGCCACTATTACAGGAAGATCACTATCCTGTGATCTCCGTGATGCGACAAGTGCCAGCCCGGTCTGCCCATGTGCTTCATCGAAAATAACAAGGACTGCTGTTGTTCCGGGGAGCCGGTGGAGGGGAGACCGTTCGGATCCGGAAGAGGCGATCACATGGAACCCTCCGGTAGTTAAGTACCGTTCAGTTCCGGTGCGCCGTTCTGCGACGGGGTCAATAAGAAATACCGAGGTCATGGAAATGTCCGAATACTACGCAATGTGCTTTTTATCTTTTTTCTTTATCCTTTAAAATTTATACACCTCATTTGAGAAAAACCCCAAGGTATCACCATCTTTTAACAGGTACAGCAGATACATTTAGGCATGCAGCCCCGGGTGA
>PNBP01000054.1 GCA_003136075.1 Methanoregula sp.
GTTTCCCCATCATCAGCAACTTTGGGGTGACTACCCTTATCGCTGTTGGGTTCTCTCTTATCGGTGCGATCTTTATCATGCCAGCCGTGCTCTCACTGATGGGTTCTTTGACCGATTGGCTGGACGAACGCAAAAAGGCAATGTATCCTGATAGTCCCCAATACGGGAAGGAATAGTTCTTTTTTTCGTGCGGGCACGGTCTTATAATCTTTTAACAATATCAGTTGTTTATACACAATCCTGGAGGCGCAAAACAACAATGACAAAGGTGATTGCAGCACAGAACCTCACCAAATCGTTTGGGGAGACGATAGCGGTGAACAATGTCACACTGTCGGTGGAAAAGGGCTCCCTGTTCGGGCTGCTTGGCCCTAATGGTTCCGGCAAGACAACGATGATAAAAATGCTGACGGGCCAGTTCCGGCCAACCAGTGGCTCGGCAACCGTCCTTGATCTGGATGTCGTGCAGAACCCTGTTCGTGTGCGGGAACTGGTGGGGATTATACCGGAACAGGAAACCCCCCCGAGTTTTCTCACTTCTATTGAGTACCTGCATTTTGTCGGGGCAGTGCGAAAGATACCCGATATCGATGAGAAGGCGGCATGGTGGTTTGATTTCCTTGATTTTAAAGATAAACGCGATATTCTCTGCAAAGATCTCTCGCGGGGTACCCGCCAGAAGCTGATGTTTGCCCAGGCATTTCTCCATAACCCGACACTTGCCTTAATTGATGAACCGCTAATCAATTTCGATCCTATTATGCAGAGAACTGTCAAGGATTTCCTTATCGGGTACGTGAGAAAAGGCAATACGGTCTTTATATCCACGCATATTCTTGAAATTGCAGAGGAGATCTGTTCGGAGTTTGCCATCCTGCACAAGGGTAACCTCATCCATACCGGAACGGTAGCGGAGATCACAACAAAGAACCAGCACCTTGAGGAGTTCTTCCTATCCGAGGTTAAATCGAGCGCCTATGTTTGAGCTTTTCACTGCGATGGTCAAAGAGGAATGGCGCATTCATTCCACGATTTTCGGGAGCCTGAGTTTTGCCTTATTTCCGGTGATGATCTTCGGTATTGCCTTTATGGGTTCATTTCTCCTGCCCCTTTTCCGTACCGTACTCCCCGCAGGAAGTCTTGCCATTATCCTTCACGCTCTCTTTGTCCTTCTCGGTATCATGGTAGGCGGGTTTGGGCTGGTGGGGATGGAGGCGATGAACCGGAGGTTCGGGCAGGCGAGTCTGCTTGCCTACTCTGCACGAAGCCTTCCCCTGTCTGAAACGATGATCTTTGCAAATTTTGTGGTGAAAGATACGGTATATTATTTTATTCTCTGGGTTTTCCCGTTCGTCGCCGGCTTTTTCCTTGCCTCACCCTTTATCGGTATCGGCCTCTACCTGCCCTTCCTGCTTCTCCTCACCCTGACACTCGCGTTTCTGACGGGGCTTTCTGCGGTCTTTTTCCTCTCTACGGTATATTCCCGGTCAAAAGCCCTGTTTGCCCTCATCTTCGCGCTCGTCCTGATCCCATGGGGAGCAATCTCCCTTTATACGAATGTCAACGCGGTAGTCCTCTTTCCCCCGCTGCTGCTCTTCAATTCATTCTCATGGATGACCCTGCTTGCCACGGGTCTGCTCATTGCCGTGCCATTCTGCATTTCGATCATCCTGTTCAGTTCGGAATATACCGATACCACAAAAAGATATAAAAACATACTTACCCCGCTCACCAGAAAACTCTCGTTTTTCCCCTATCCGTCCCTTGCGGCAAAGGATCTTGTTGATCTGCGACGAAGCGGCGCGGGAATTGGCCAGACAATTTTCTCCTTTTTTATTCCGCTCGGGCTGCTCTGGGTGCTTCTGTCAGTGCTCGCCCCGTTCCTTCCTGCGGGAGGACTCTATATCCTCTTTGCAATTCTTACCGGGGTGATTTCATCAACGATGTACACGTGGATTACTGCGTTTGACACGTTTGGAGCCTATGCATGTCTGCCCGTCAGTGTATCAACGCTGCTCACCAGCAAGATTAGCACGTTTGCCGTCATGCAGCTGGTACCGGTTGTCCTTATCGCGTTTGTCACCACGGCAACAGGCGCTGTTGCCTGGCTGCTCCCATCGATTGTACTCTGCCTTGCAGTCTCATTTTATACGCTGGCAGTCACGGTCTGGCTGACCGGGTTGTCCCCAAGTGTACTGGTATACGATGCTAAAGTTCTGGTACGATACCTCCTTGTAGTTGGCATCGTCCTGATCGTCCTGATCATTCTTTCGTTTTTAAACCCCTATTACGCATTTACGTCAGTCCTGCTTGGGATTCCCGCATGGTATCTCCTGAGACGGGGATACCGGATTTGGGAAGCCCGGGATCAGACGGGTTTTTAAAACAACATAAATTTTTATCAGCTTTACGCTGAAAAACCCCTCTTTCCTGAACGGGTTAATATTTCCGGGTTGTTGTGACGCGGTATCAGCACCCCTGTTCCTGCATACACACACAATGAGCTATACAGGCATCCAGAACCTTCGTCAGATATTTTCGTTAACCGTATCATGGACAAGACATATACTCTGTCACTCGAATAACTCACTCATTAACCTCCATATACGGGATATATTCCCACCCACAATTACTCCGGAATGCAGTCACGAAAAACAGCATTGATATGAATGAGTGATTTTATGCCAGGTAAAATAAGAACCGGTAATTAATCACTTTTGGATACCCTGATATCCATTCAACAATAATGTCGTAAGCAGAGAGTGTATGGAACACACAAGTGTCACGATCGGGCTTATCCAGATGGCGATGGATCCCGATCCCAGGGAAAATATCAAAAAGGCATTGGTTCGCGCTGAAACGGCCGCACAAAAAGGTGCGCAGATCATCTGCCTGCCGGAGCTCTATCATACGCAGTACTTCCCGCAGCAGATTGGAACGGATGCACGGATGATTGCCGAAACCATTCCCGGAGAGTCCACACTGGCATTTGCGGAACTGGCAAAGAAATACCAGGTGGTTATCATCGTCCCGCTCTATGAGAAGGCGCCCAATGAACGGTTCTATAATTCTTCGGTAGTCATTGATACCGATGGCCATCTCCATGAGCCATACCATAAAGTGCATATCCCGCAGGACCCGGGTTTTTTCGAGAAGTGCTACTTTTATCCTGGTGACGGGTATGCCGTCCATACAACCCAATACGGTCGTATCGCCATCCTGACCTGCTATGACCAGTGGTTTCCTGAAGCCGCCCGCTGCGTGGCGCTTGGAGGTGCGGATCTCATCATCTATCCGACTGCAATCGGGCAACCCGGAGAAGTTCTGCCTGCAGAAGGAGACTGGCAGGAGTCATGGGAACTGATCCAGCGCAGCCACGCGATCGCAAACAGCGTCCACGTTGCAGCAGTCAATCGCGTGGGTATCGAAGGAAAAATCCGGTTCTTTGGCGGTTCATTTGTCTGCGATGCATTTGGGAANNGACGAGATTTTATTGGCAACCCTTGACCTGTCCGTGAACAGTATTATCAGGGAGTCATGGGGCTTTTTCCGGAACCGGAGACCTGACAGTTATTCCCCCTGTTGTTCACCGGTTCGGGGCGTGGAGGCTGCATTTCCCTCAAATAAAGAGGGGGACACGCCACGAAAATGGGGATATTACATGCCGGCAGAATGGGAAACTCACGATGCCGTCTGGCTGTCGTGGCCGCACAACAGGAACACGTTTCCCCATCTTCACGAAGTAGAGGAGGCCTATATCTTCTTTATTGCTGCGGTAGCAGAATCCGAACATATCGAACTCTTCGTTCCCAGTCCGGTGATATACCGTATGGTACGATCACGTCTTCGCAGTGCCNNGTTGATCTGGAGCGGGTTACGATCAGGACGACAGAATATGGTGATGTCTGGATCCGCGATTATGGCCCCACATTTGTCGTCAACCGTGCTTTAAAGCAGAGTGCGATGGTGCGATGGAATTTCAACGCATGGGGCGGAAAATATGACGACCAGATCGCGGATGGAAAAATCCCGTTCCTCATGAACCGGTGGCTTGAACTGCCCGTTTTTAATGCAGGGATAGTGCTTGAAGGCGGTTCCATTGATGTTAACGGTAAGGGATGCGTCCTTACCAGCCGGTCATGTCTCCTCAATTCGAACCGTAACCCGCAGCTGACCAAATCCAACTTGGAGGAGCTGCTCATGGAATACCTCGGTGTTGTCAAAGTGATTTGGCTCAACAAAGGAGTGGCTGGGGATGATACGGATGGCCATATCGATGATATCGCACGGTTCACTTCGCCAACAACCATTGTGTGTGCCTATGAAGACAATCCTGATGATGAAAATTATGCGGCATTAAAAGAGAATTACGAGATCCTGACCCGGGCAACCGATCAGGAAGGAAATCCCTTCACCGTGATCAAACTCCCGATGCCGGCTCCAATATCGGATGATGGTCAGCGGTATCCCGCAAGTTACACAAATTTTTTCATTGCAAACCATGTCGTCATTGTTCCGGTCTTTGATGATCCCCATGATGGTGAAGCCATCCGGATCCTCCAGGCACAATTCCCGGACCGCAACGTGATCGGGATCAATGCCCGGGCCATGGTGGAAGGATTTGGAACATTCCATTGCGGGACCCAGCAGCAGCCCCGCCCATGATTTGTGTTTCCGGATCAGCACGGGTCTACTTCTTTTTTTAAACATGTGAAAATAATTGCCGGGAACAGGAAATAAACAGCCACGCAGACCTTATTTTTAGAATGTTGAAAAAGTGATTTTTTTATTATTTTCGCTTCAGAGCACAGAACAGGAGCCCGGCGCAGCCGATACCAGCGAGCAGGGTCAAAGACGAGAGCGGGGATTTTGTCGTAGTCTGGACTGGCGCAGCCGTTGTTACTTCAGACGCGGGAGCTGCAGTGCCGGCAGGTGTAGGTGCGGCAAGATTGAAAATCAGCTTGGTAAAAACATCATCAACCCCCGGCTGATTAAACGCACTGGAAAGTGCAAGAGCTGCGGCATTATCCTGTACACTGCCAGTCCCGGTAAAGTTGAAAACCGCAGTACCGGTATTTATGTTCATTACCTGACTTGCATACCCATTCACATTCGTGGCAACAATGTCTTCCATCCCGTTCATACCCGGGCTCTGGACAAAGAGATAGTAGGTTGCCGGAGGGAGTCCTGCAGTCGGGTAGGTCCTCGAAAATTTACCCTGTGCATTGACCGGCACCGTTGTCACATTGATGTAATTCCCGGCAAAAATCCAAATCTGGACTCCCGAGGTCAGGTTACCACCTGAAGCAACACCGCTGACTGTAATTACATCCCCGACTGAAGGGTTGGCGGGAGTGATGTTTGCTGAAATAAATGGCTTTGCTTCTGTCGGGACTGCCGTAATAGTTGCTGTAGCAGTAGGTAATGGCGAAGTTTCAGTCGCGGTGGTAACGGCACCTGTACCCGGAACTGACGGTGTAATTGTTGCCATTTTATTGCTGGCAGCAGTTGTCGATACCCGTACTGCCATGCCCGACGCCGGAAGCACCATCAGCATAACAAGGAAGAACACGGCTATTGTCATCATCCGTGGAAATGAGAATATGGTAGACATAAGAGGGATTTTTATTCCTTTCAGGTAATAGATGTAACGATTTTTTACGCCGGATCAATCAGTCTTAAAATATCCAAACGACGCACTCTTCCGGCATACAAATGACCATCCCACTCTCAAGGCAGATCCGGCAATCCATACCTGGCCGCAGGCAGGTATACTTCTTCTTCCTGCTGGNNACAACCATATCGAAAAATCCGGTTCTGCCGCTTTTTTCATCGGCTATTGGAGCTGATGACACCATAATCGGCCTTATTGCAGCATTCTCACCGCTTGCCGGTATCCTGTTCTCATTTCCTGTTGGGGTGCTATCCGATCATATCGGCAAACGCCGACTACTTATTGCTGCCGGTGTGGTTTTCCTTGTCGCCCCGCTGCTCTACCTCTTTATCACCGATCCGTACTGGCTGATACCGGTACGGTTCTTCCACGGAACGGCAACCGCAATCCTCGGCCCGGTGATATCTGCAGTTATTGCCGAGCGGTTCCCATCAGCCAAAGGGGAGATGCTTGGACAGTATGCCTCCGCGACACTGGTTGGCCGGACAATCGCGCCGCTTGCCGGGGGGGCCATCATCACACTCCTTATATTCTCCCCGGGGCTCATCCGGTACCAGATGGTGTATCTTGCTGCGGCACTTGCCGCAGTGCCGGTATTTTTTATGACCCTTATGTACAGGGATGACCACCCGGGTCGGGTAAGCGTTCTTTCTTTTTCGGTATTCCATGAAAGTTTTGTTACGTTTTTTACAAACTCCCGGCTCCGGGGCACCGCATGCGTCGATATGGCAACCTACTTTATCTTTGGCGCATTTGAGACATTCCTCCCGGTCTTTTTTTTATCGTTTGGGATCAGCGCTTATGAAACAGGAATTATTTTTGCCGTGCAGGTGTTGATCATCGCTCTGACCAAACCGTTTTTTGGACGGATAGCAGACCGGTTTGATAAACGCATCCAGATTGTCGCGGGGTTGTTGATAGTCGGGTGTGCGGCGGAAATTATCGCATTTGTTTCAACATTTGCCCTCTTTCTTCTCGTCAGCGTACTCTTTGGCATCGGGATGTCACTGTCAACCGTAGCAACAAGCGCTTATGTCGCCGATGTGGCAAAAAAAGAGCAGATAGGTGCGTCTATGGGAGCATTATCTTCCATTATGGACATTGGCCAAGCCACAGGACCGGTGGTCACCGGAATTATTATTACTGCGGCAGGGTATTCTGCCGGCTTCTTTGCAAGTGTTGTTCTGGCACTTGTGGTGGCGCCGGTGTTTATTTTATCGGTGCGGGTAAGGAACGCATGAAACCGTATGCCCTGCAGAACGGTCGAAACAGAACGGGTCTTTTTGGATGATGCCCCCGTTCACTGCAGGTGCCAATTAAAAAAATTGGGAGTTTTATTCCCATGATACATGTGCATTTTTATATACAATCTATATACCCTCCTATCTTCAATAGCTCAACTGACAAAAAGGGTTACGATACATCCTCCCTTGAGGTAACACCATGAAAATGCAGAGCACCCCGCAAGTTCCTCAGGCAACCGGGCCAGCATCCCTGAACTTCTGTATCATTTTGTATAAGGATGGCAGAATCGAACGACTGGTAGATCGCCCTATTGAAGAATACCTTGCCGAACTTCCGAACGCAAGTATTGCATGGATTGATTACAGCACAACGGATGATGAAAAAGAGATCGAGCAGATCGCACCGATAGCCGGATTCTCCAAAATCCCCATCCCCAAACTCAGCACCGGGTTCTATTCCGCGTACGAGGATTACGATACCGAACTGGGAATTATGCTCCCGTCAGTGACCTTAAAGCAGGAGAGTATGTCCATCCACCCGCTTTTTGTCCTGATTCGCGACAACTTCATCCTTACCATGCATTCCGAGGACATCAACCGGCTGCTGCGTTTTTCCCGGTATGCCCAGCCATTTTTCAAGCGCATCACTGCGGAAAGTACCTGTGACAAAATTACCCTGATGCTGGAGCGGATCATCGATGAAAACAATGACCGCAATTTTGAATACTTGCGGGAGATCGAGATGCGTGGCGATGCGATCAGCAAGTCACTAATCGAAGAGAATGTAGCGAAGAAAAAGATCGCCCATAAGATCTACCAGATGAAGCATGTACTGATTGATTATCTGAATGTCCTCTGGGCCAGTAAAGATGTGATCGACTCGCTGCAGTACGGGGATGCCGACTTAATCACCAACGATGAAAAACTGCTGGGAAGAATCGGAATCCTCTCAAATAACATCGACCGCCATATTGAACTCACCGAACAGATGTCAAATGTGCTGTCCTCCGGGCTTGAAGTGATGCAGAGTATCTACAATAACCAGCTCCAGAGCCTGAATAACCGGTTTGCCCTTGTCACTGCTTACCTGACCGTGCTTGGTACCGCATTCCTTGTTCCAAACACCATTGCAACGATTGCCGGGAGCGGAATTATGGCAGGGAAAATGGCATCGCAATGGTGGTATATCCCGCTCCTGATTATTTCGACGGTCGTTGCCACGGGTGTTTCCCTTGCCTGGGTGGTACACGTCTGGAAGAAACCGGCTGATGACTGATCGCCGTCTTGACCCGTGACGGTCCCAGCTTCTCCTTTTTTACCCGTCTCAGCTCAGGTTCAAACCACTCACCGATGATCTGTTTAACCACGCCGAAACTTGCGTCGCTGTCAAGAAAGACAGCGCCAATCAGGGCTTCAACGGTATCCGCAAGNNATTTTAACCGCCTGCCGACTTTTGCAAGGCTCACGTTATCTTCCAGCTGCTCTTTTGCCTGCGTAATTTCCCCTTTGGTCTGGAGACCTTTTTCCATAAGAAACAGGATTAAACCGGTTTTTAAAACCGCATCCCCCAGCGTACTATACGCTTCCTGATCCATGCAGACGGTGTTCTGCTGGATCTGTTCGTTGGCATACGCCCGGTGAGTGAGCGCCCGGATCAGGTGCTGCTGCTCAAAAAAATGATATCCGAGGATCTGCTCTATCTCGGAGTGGTGATCAGGTTTCTCCATTGTTGTATTCACCCGTAATCCGTGTACTTATACATGTTCACAGGTTGATAAAACTCCGGGACCTTTGTACCCATCTGTCAACCGGATAGTAACCTGGATGGGCAACCCGGTTTTACCATTCAAATAATGCATATTATTGATGAATCTTATGCTGGTGAGTGGTAAAACCAATGACATTATATAGGGTCATTTGTAATTATTATCAAATGGAGGATGAGAGAAATGAAAGCAGACGATGCAAAAAAGATCATTTCACTAGCCACTGACAGGGAAGTCGAGGCATACACCTTTTACCGTTCGATTTCAGAAAAGGTAAAAGACAAGGCATTAAAATCATTGTTCACTGAACTTGCCGGGGAAGAGAAACAGCACCGCGAGTTTTTACAGGGCATGCTCACAAAAAATGTTTCATCAATGCATTTTGATCCAAAGAACGATTACAAGGTTGGAGATGCCCTCCCGACNNGCGATGCAGATGTACACGCAGCTTGCAAAACTTTCCGCTGATACCGAACAGAAACTGCTGTTTTCCCAACTTGCAACCATGGAAAGAGGGCACAAGGCCCGTCTGGAAGACCTCTATACTGAGATGGCCTTCCCCGAATCCTGGTAATTTTTTTTTTTTTGATGCTCTGTGCATCCAGCACGCTATTTTTTCCTTTAAATGAAAGTGGTTCTTCTTCTTAGAAAATTGCTTTCTTCATTTGGGTATCCAGCAAATATCAAAGACCCCCCTCACTAATCGCAGAGAGAATTTACCCGGCTACATGCACCACAAGGATACGGATGCCAATCAGAATGAGGATCGGACCACCAGCGATCTCTGTTTTTGAACCGAGAATCTTTTCCAGCCGTTCACCCAGCATCACACCGCAAAACGACAGGATAAATGTTACGATTCCAATGATCAGAGAGGGGATAACTATTGCCGTGTTAAGTACCCCAAAAGAGACCCCGACAGCCAGAGCATCGATGCTTGTTGCAACCGAGAGTATCAGGACGGGAAGAAAACGGATGACCTCAATGGGTACTTTGTCTGCATTATCAGCAAATCCCTCCCATATCATCTTGACCCCGATAAAAAGGAGGAGCAGGAATGCAATCCAATGATTGTAAGCAGATATCATGCTAATAAATGATGATCCCGCAAACCAGCCAAGTATCGTCATTCCGGCCTGAAAGATTCCAAAACTTGCGGCGATAATGACCGCTGCAGAGAGCAGCCGGGTCTTTGTAGTTGTTCCAACAGCAAGCGATACCGCCAGACAATCCATCGAAAGGCCGATACCGATGAGAACGGGAGTCCAGTAATCCATGAATGCCGGTAAAATGGGTTTTTCTTCCAGATAAGATCACGGCTTTTTATGAAATAGTGATGATCAACCGGAGATCACAGAATCTTTAGTATTCTTCACATTAGTGCCCGAACAGCCGCACAACATCTTTCAAGCGGTTACGAATCTCGATCTTTTGGGGGCAGAGGCTTTCGCAGACACCGCATTCCTGGCAGGCGGATGCATCACCATAGCTGCCGATGAACATGTCATAGTTGAATTTCGCAGCGGCGGTGTCATGATATATTGAAGCATCATTGAGTGCGGAGAAACATTCCGGGATCTTGATACCCCCCGGACATGGCATGCAATACCGGCACTGGGTGCAGGGCACTTTCATTCTCTCACGATAGACAGATTTAACCGTATCATAAATGGCAAGTTCGTCAGCAGTAAGTGATTCCGGTTTTCCGTCGTTGGCATACTTAAGGTTATCCCTGACCTGTGCCATCGTGCTCATACCGGACAGGACGACATGTATTTCCGGTTTGTTCCAGAGCCACCGCAATCCCCATTCTGCCGGCGTCCGGCAGATGCCGGTGGATGACCAGGTTTTTTGAATGTCGCCGGTTTCGCGGGCAAGAAGCCCACCCCGGAGTGGTTCCATAATGACGATTCCAAGACCTTTTTCTGCAGCATAAGAAAGCCCTTGTGTTCCTGCCTGGAACTCTTCATCCATGAAATTGTACTGGATCTGGCAGAATGTCCAGTCATACGCGTCAACAATTTCTTTAAAGATCCTGAATTCATCGTGGAACGAGAAACCTGCGTACCTGATCCTGCCATCAGCGATTGCCTGATCAAGAAATTCGGTGACATGCAATTCCTCTGCCTGAGTCCATGTCCTGCTCATCAGCCCATGAAGGAGATATAAATCAATATGATCGGTGTTGAGGCGTTTGAGCTGCTCGTTAAGCAGCCGGTCCATATCCTCACGCGTTTCCACGTTAAAGACCGGAAGTTTTGTCGCAAGATTGACTTTTTCCCGGTACCCGTCTGCAAGTGCCCGCCCAAGAAACGGTTCGCTCTCGCCATTATGGTACACATACGCAGTGTCGATGTAGTTCACGCCCCGATCGATGGCGTAGCGTATCATCGCCGTGGCTTTTGGCTCGTCAATATGGCAATCCGGGGTCTGCGGCAGCCGCATACATCCAAACCCGAGAATCGAGAGTTTTTCTCCGGTCTTGTTCATCTTCCGGTACAGCATGGTCATCACCGTTATGGTACTGTGGGTTCAGAGTGCTCTTGAAGCCTGCTTATTGCTTTTCAAATACAAGCGCCGCAGAGTTCATACAGTAGCGTTTTCCGGATGGTAATGGGCCATCGTCAAATACATGCCCGAGATGTGCCCCGCACCGGGCACACCGGATTTCTGTCCGTCTCATACCATTTGATGTATCGGTCACGAACCGGACATTAAGCGGTGAAACGGGAGCAAAAAAACTGGGCCACCCGGTACCGGAATCAAATTTTGTTTCCGATAAAAACAGATCGGTGCCGCAGCAGGCACACCGGTAGATACCATGAGCCTTGCAGTCATGATATTTCCCGGTGAACGCATATTCCGTGCCCTGCTTCCGGGCCACTTCAAACTGTTCGGATGTGAGCAGTGCCCGCCATTCATCATCGGTTTTTTCTACCGGTGCCAGATCTTCAACGGTTTTACTATCCGCATGATATATCAGGATTTTTTCCGGCAGCCGGCTGGTATTTTTTTTGTCCATGATAGATCACCAATAACTGACATGGTGAGGTTGTGAATAATAGAAGTATTCATCGCGGTCGAGATAATTTAGATTTTTCTGATTTTTCTGAAAAATATAAATATGTGGAAAAATAAACATTCCTTTGTTAGCATGACAAAGAAGAAAGATGAATCAGGTGCATGCATGTCCTGCAGTCCGTCAGATGGATGCAAAGTGGAAGCAGTTCTTACCGTGGATGAGCGGGGACAGATGGTACTGCCAAAAGATGTACGGGAAAAGGCGGGAATCCGCCCGGGAGACAAACTGGCCCTGATCGGCTGGGAGAGAGAAGGCAGCATCTGCTGTCTGGCGCTCATGAAGGTGGAGAACCTGAGCGGCATGGTCAAGGGTGTACTTGAACCTCTCATGAATGATGCCAAAAGGTCATGAGGAGGATATCGATGGACGCACCATGTTCTGCGGCATACTCATGCGGAGGTGCTGCCGAAAACCATACCGACACCGGTACCGCATCTGAACCATCTGATACGGTTATCCACACGACAGATAACACCATTACGTTTGCCAATCGGCTAGACCATTTCCTCGCCCGGTGGGGAGTGAACAGGATGGGTCACAGGGTACAGCCTGGCCTGTACCGGATAGGGAACCCTGACCCGGAATCCATGGTCTTTGCCTCAGCGAACTACACCCTGAGTTTTAATGCGCTCCGATCGGCCTTGGCAAATGTGGATGCGTATATCCTTGTCCTTGACACAAAAGGCATCAATGTGTGGTGCGCTGCGGGAAAAGGCACGTTTGGCACCGAGGAACTCATTTACCGTATTCAAGCAACAGGTCTTGCCTCCCTTGTCAGCCACCGCCGCATCATCGTTCCCCAGCTGGGAGCCCCTGGCATTACCTGGCCGGAAGTTCTGCGCCGATCAGGATTTAAAGTTGAGTTTGGCCCCGTCCGGGCTGCTGATCTGCCGGCGTATCTCAAAACCCACACGGCAACGCCAGATATGCGAAGAGTTTTCTTCCCCCTTCGGGACCGCATCGTCCTTATCCCGGTAGAACTCGTGCAGGTACTTCCCTATGCCACCATTGCATCACTTGCCCTTGGATTCCTGCTCAACTGGATAATCGCAGCACAACTCCTGACAGCAGTTCTCGCAGGCACAGTTCTCTTTCCGGCCCTGCTACCCTATATCCCGACAAAGGATTTCAGCACAAAAGGGTTCCTGCTGGGATTTCTGGTCATGGTGCCATTCATCCTCATGAATACGACTACGGGAACAAGTCCGCTGGTTCAGGCTGGCACAGCAATTGCAGGGCTGCTCGTCTTCCCGCCGGTCACCGCGTTTCTGGCACTCAATTTTACCGGTGCAACGACGTTTACCTCACGAACCGGCGTGCGAAAGGAGATCTATGCATATGTAAGGGTAATGGCAGCCATGCTCGTCACCGGTATTGTTCTTGCCATTATTCTCTGGGCGGTTCGTGCAGGAGGGATGAACTGATGTTTAACTCCTACACAGAAACAACGCTTGCGTATAATCCAACGATCTGCATCAATTGCGGGATATGCAGCAACGTCTGTCCCCACGGGGTCTTCGTACCGGGAGAACATGCTGCAGTGCTTGTAGCTCCTGCTTCCTGTATGGAATGCGGAGCCTGCATGCGAAACTGCCCCGTTCAAGCGATTGTGGTAGAGAGCGGTGTCGGGTGCGCAGAAGCGATGATCCGGGCTGCGATCACCGGCAGCAAAAACGAAACGTGTGGTTGTAGTGGAGAAGACGATTCCTTATCCTGTTGTTGTGGGGGATCAAAGGTTTAATTCCACCATCACGGGCCTGAGACTTAATTAATAATCCGGTGAAAGGAACGGAAAATTTCCCTTTTTCTCCACCGGTCATATGTCAGAGAACGGGGTAAACAAAAAAATCGGTGATGTGATATACAAGGTATCCAAAAAAATTCACATCCCGAAAAAATTGAGAATTCGGCTCTTTGGATCCTTGTAAAAGATACGTGCCCCCTCTTTGGTTGTGCGGACGTCCTCGGTGGTGTATAACACATCCGGATAATCATGGGATATTATTCCCAGCAACCGGGATAGTTCTGTCCGGGGGACAATCATGAAAATAATATTGACTGGATTTGAGAAACTCCCGGTCCCTTCCATCCGTGTCATGCCATACCCAAGAGTAGAAAGCTTTGTCATCAGCGGCTGGGGATTAAGCGGGGTAATGAGCCTGACGATGACGTTCCCGATAGAGATCATATTCTCGATATGCATACCAAGCACCGTTCCGATCCCATAGCCGGCGAGGTACATAACGATATTCCAGTAATCCCCTAGGTTTGTCAGGACCAGCCCGGTGGAGAGCAGCCAGATACCGGTTTTGACAATCCCGACATACGCGGCCAGATCCCCGTGCCCCTTGCTGATATAGATGGTTCGCACCGTTTCAAGACTTGCCTCAATAATCCGGGCGACAAAAATGAGCAGGGGAACAAAAAATACCCCAAGAAGTTCCGATCCTATATACAATCACACTCGTTAGAAAGAAGTATCACACCCGGAGTCTTGAATAGTTTGCGGAGTATACTTTCCGAAAAGGTATGATTTGCTTCGTTACATGAAAACCGGGCGAATAGGTGCAGGGTTTAGGTATGACGATTGTTTCTTGTATCACCGGGGCGATCTGATATGGAACATCTATGGGCGAACAGGATAACCAGTCCCAGCCGGAACCGATCGATATGCCGTTCCTGACAGACCCCCCGTTCTACCTTGAGGCTTTTGAAAAATCGTACCGTTATATTATAGATGAATACAAAGTTGCACCACGGAAGATTGCGATTTTCATGCCATGTGCGGTGCGTAAACCCTATAGCTCAAGCCCCAGCCACCAGCTTATCCGGATGGTCATTTCACAGGTTCTCAAACCAGAACAGTACCATATTGTGATCTTTGGCACCTGCGGGATTGTTCCCGCAGAACTGGAGCGGATGTACCCGTATGCGCATTACAAGTACATGCTCGGGAAATGCAAAGACAAACAAGTCCTCGAGGATTTCCTCCGCATCGAAACCGATCGGGTTGCCGGGTATCTTGAAAAGACACGGAAGGTCTACACGTACCGTATCGGGTACTGTCTTGGCGTCTTCCGCGAAGCACTGGTACAGGGTTCCAAAAAAGCGGGTGTGCCTGTCGACCTGATCCTTCCCACCCGGGACATGATAAATAAAATTATCGAAGAGGAGGAATGTGCCTTTCAGGAAGGGAGCCTCTCGATGGAGGAGTATTTGGGAGAGTTCTGCGACGAACTGATCAGATTCCGGAATACCCATGCCATGAATCAAAAATAAGTCGGTTTTATTACGTGATCCCGTCAGGTTTAACCTGATAGCAAATGGGGATAACCATTTTTTTACCAACACATTTTACACACGACAGATCAAATCCTTGTACATGGGCATGAAAATCGCCGTAATCCAACATACCAGAAATGAACCTCCAGGTTTATTTGCCTCATTTTTTGCTGAACGGGACATCCCGCTTGAATATATCCGGTTGGATGAGACAAACGAACTACGCGAGACTGGAGCGACGCATTTTATTTTTCTTGGCGGGCCAATGAGCGTGAATGATGAAGAGATCTATCCATGGTTGGCAGATGAGAAAGCGCTAATCCGCAGAGCTGTTTCCCACCACCAGAAGGTGCTGGGGATCTGTCTTGGCGCCCAGCTGATCGCATCAGCATTCGGTGCAAAAGTCTTCCCCTATGTTCAGGAAACCGGCTGGCACCAGATTACGCGTGAACCTGGCTTGGAAGGCGTATTTTCTCAATTTCCTGAACGGTTTTGCGTCTTCCAGCTCCACGGTGAGACATTTGAGATGCCATATAAGGGGCGTCTTCTCTGTTCGGGGGATGCGGTCAGAAACCAGGCTTTTGTGTATAAAACTGCACTTGGGTTACAGTTCCATGTTGAACTGACGGACTTGATCATACGGGACTGGTGCAGGGATCTCACACGCTACCAGCAGGAGAAGATTCTCCGCGAAACGCCACGCTATCTTGCAGAGAGCAATCGCCTCTGCCGGATTATTGGCGAGGACTTCATTAGCGGATGATGCAGGGAGCAGGTGACCGGTTGTATCAAACCTCAATAATCTGAGTGAATAAGGGAGATATAGAGAAAGAAAGCCACGTTCATGAGGTTGATAAAGTTCTCTTACAGGTGAATAGGCATCAACCGGTTTTTAGTGCCCTCGTAACGCAAAAAAGATAAAATGAACCGTATCACGTCTGGATTGCCGGCACCGGGCAGGTACCGGCATCACTGCCATGCCAGAGGGCCCATCCGATGATAAGACCTATGATAATTCCCAAAATGACGGCACTGCACAGGTAGATAATCTGCTGTCGCTCCATGTACATTTCCCGTTTGCGATAAAGTGAGATATACTCTTTTGTCAGCGATCCGAACGGTTTTTGTCCTACTTGTCATCCTGCCGCTTTTCTCTCCCTGCATCCCGGCGTCAGCCTCCCCGGCACCGGCTGCCATGTACTCATCCATCTTATTTCTCACCACGGAACGTGAGCCGGCTCTGACCGTGATAATTCCAGAAAAACGCACAGACAACGGCAATAATTTTTGCCGTCAGGAAATTGAGAGAGAAAAATTCTACAGCAATCCAGATGACGCTTAAGGTCATGAAAAGACAACTGACAGAGATCACAGCAAATGTCATGAACTGCGCAAGGTAATCCGGACTCTNNCGGACTCTGGTCCCGGAAATTGAGATGTTTGTTTAAGGCATAACTGGTCACTGTCCCGCAGCAGTAGGACATGGCGGCTGAAAGAAGGTACCATATACCCAGATACATAGTAAAAAAATACAAAAGGCAAAAATCAACAAGGGTCGCTACAATCCCGATAAGAAAAAAACCGAAGATTTTCTGGCTGAAAATGTAGGAACAGATGGGAGTATTGCCAATTTTTTCCCGTACGGTTCCAGTCATTTTCATATAGTCGCTTGCCCGCTGAACCCGGCACAATCATACAGGGCGTTCTGGCCATTCACATCGTTACGATTGCCACCCGGTACTTCGGAGAGATTGNNAAACGTCGGTGTCACCGCAGAACTACTGCTCCCCAAGTCAGATGCCGGAACCGCAGCACAGTGACTGCTGACCCATGTAAGAATCTCACTATTGCCGGATCCCATACCGCCACCGCCTTGGGAGGACAGAAGGAAGTAGCGAACCCTGCCATCCTGTATCCGTTCTTTTACACTATCCAGCGTGAGAACCTGGTCAGTTCCTGAGAAACCACCAAGTGCCATCACCGGTTTTCCGGTTTCGATGATCAGGTTAGCTCCGTCATTGCTCCCCGGCACCGCGGCAATCCATGTTTCACGGGTAGTGTGGGAGAGCAGGTAATCCCCTAGCGTTGAGATTCCACTCGTATTCCCCGGATTGCCGTTCCCGGGTCCCATACCGCCGCTACCCGGCGCCAGTTGTGGGCCGGCAACGGGAAGTATGCCACTATTCCCATAGACAAATGGCGTGCAGGACCAGACGCAAGGAGCGATAAACAGAAGTGCAACCGCACAAACCGCAACAATCGTTCGGATGGTGCCGGTACCGGCATGCGAATACATTTTTAGAACGGACAAACACAATAAAACCGCAATGGTACCACACAGGACAACCGGAATGAGAATACCGGACCAGTCCGGCGTGAAGAGGAGAATCAGCACCTGTGCAAATCCGGTTATCCCCACGGCGGTTACAAGCAGCCAGCCCTGTAACCCTTCGCCTAAGTAATCCCGGAACATTTTCACCGCACCAATACCCACAAGAGCGGCAAGCGGTGGAGCGATCGTGGCAAGATAGTAGGGATGCCAGAACCCGGTTGTGAAACTGAAATACAGAAGCCCGGGCAACAACCAGAGGCACATCGCCAGAAGCGTGAGTCCTTTTTCACCGAAAAGCCCTGCATCGCCACACGCTTTGACCGAGAACGCTTCCGGCCGTCGCCACCAGGCAAACAGGCCAATCAAGGTAAAAGGGAGCAGCCAGCTGATCTGTCCGGCAAGTCCCTCGCTGAAAAGACGGAATAATCCGGGTGTCCCGGTATCACCCATCATACCGCCATCATTTCTGCCATCCTGAAATGACGGAGCCCCGGAACCTTCGGTGGGAGTCCCGTTCTGTACTGGCATGGTGCCGGAATTTGGAGGCGCCATCACGGCTCCCGAAGCAGGACGATCCAACAAGCGATCGCTTGTGCGGTTCCCAACCATCCCGGGGGGTACAGCCAATCCGGTGGGGGGCCCTGACAATTGGTCATTATCCGGGGGCATTGATCCTATGCTGCCCTGCATCATCCCATTTTCAAGACGATGCATCCCATTGTAATCGATAATGAGCCCCAGAACCGTATTGTCCCCGCTTCCCCCAATATACGGTCGTTCATCTGCCGGAACCATATCCACGACTATAGCCCATGAAAGCGATACAACGAGGAGGAGTGTCAACGCAAGTGCGATATGTCCCACTCGTTTTTTTATGGAGAGGCCGGTCCCCAACAGGTAGATCACAATGATGGCCGGCACGACAATAAATGCCTGTATCATTTTGATATTAAATCCGATACCGACAAGAACAACGGAAAGGAGAAAATACGGTAACGATTGCTCCCGGGCGGCTTTCAGCGCCACCCAGACTGCAAGGAGCAGGACAAAGATCAGGAGCCCATCCATTGTTCCGTTGCGGGAAATTGCGACAACCATAGGTGTCACGGCGAGAGCGAACGCAGAAACAAGCCCGGAGATTTTCCCGAACGGGCGGGAGACAATGGCATAGATCAGGGCGACAGAACCTATTCCTGACAGGGCCTGTGGCAATACCAGCGCCCAGCCGGAAAAACCAAACACTGCAGCGCTTGCAACCTGTACCCAGAGCCCGACCGGAGGTTTATCGACCGTAATAAATCCACCAGCATCAAAGGAATTAAAGAAGATAAGGCTTGGATTTTCCAGCATGCTCCTGACTGCCGCCGCATAGTACATATTGGAAAAACCCTGGTTCCAGATGTTCCAGAAATTCAGGAACCCGGCGAGGAGCAGGATTCCGGTAAGGAGGATTTCAGCCCAATAAGTCCTGAAAAAACGTTTACCATTCATGTCTGCTGCCACTCCACTTCATCCATAACAGCAGCAATTTTTTTTACCTTATCCCGGTGAGTTTCCGGAACGACTTCCATAACCACCTGCAGGTTCAAGCGAATCGCGGCAATCTGCTCAAACGTTATGAGAAACCAGGGGTTAGGCGGAGTCATACTGGTTTGACCCCCACAGACAGGTAGATAATTACACCCGGAATCGTTCTGTACGTCCGGATTTGGCAGATATTCAGCCATTTTCCTAAGAGCGCAGGTGAATATCGTGCTTTACAACCAGTCCACCAAGAAGATATCTGGCCGTTTTGAGAAATCATGGTACTATTCCTGAAGATGGGGGTATTTTTACGGTTTTTGTCGATGTGGAGCATTTCATCGGACGCTCCGGGTGGGTTATAGTGATAGTTTTCGGGCATGGAAACCTCAGATCTGCCTGCGATCAGTAGCGGATGCCAGGATGAATGCCTGCCAAGCAACAGGAAAATGGACACCTCATGTGGTTTTCCAGAACAGGCGCCAGGTGCTGCATGGACTAAAACTTCGGCCTGACAGTTCGTGATCGAATCGTGATTTTCCCTTGCAATACCGGGCAGATATATTGATGATACGGTGTGGGTGAAAACATACTCCTGATAAGGAATGTATTGAACCGGTAGGGATCATATATCAAAGATTCCATCAATTTAAATTCAAATGCTACTTCGACAAAAAAAGATGCCAACATATTTTATCACACACAATGAAAGTATGATAAAGCAGATCTCTGACATCGGGAAGTGCGATATAATGCAAGTACAGGTGTTTTGACGTGGCCGATAAAGTTACGGTCTCAATCTCAACAGATCCGGCATTTTTACAGGAACTATCGGAATACCTGGAAGTGCTCTCAAACCCGATACGATTGAAAATCCTCAAGGTTATTGAGAAGGAGCCAAAGGAGATCACTGAGATCTCAAGCCGTATCGATACCAGCTATGCCAATACAAAAAAACATATCGACCAGCTCGTCCATATCGGGCTTGTCAAAAAAGAGGCGGGATTTGGCAGGGAAACAGTAAAAGGTATACATCCCGTCTGGAAGTTTTCCGTCGCGGAAGGTGGCCTGGAGATGCTGATAAAAAATCTCGGGGTATTCTCACGGATTAATATCCCGATAGGTTACGGGGAAATACAGGGAACACTTGAAACGGTACGGATGGCTGTGCTCAAAGAAACCGGTACGAGTTCTCCGGCCTTACATATGCTGGACGGGCGTGGCCCCGGACACACGTACCTTCTTAAAAAAGACCGCATTCTTCTTGGCAGGATAGATCCTGATTCTCCATCAAAGATCAGCGAGAACGACATTGTCCTTCCCGCCGAGTACATCGCGGTGACGCGGATCACAAAACCGCATGCAATCATTGCCAGAACTGAACAGGGCTGGCAGATAGAAGACCGGGGCAGCTCCGGGGGAACCTACGTGAATTCAGAACTCATCGCACCGATGCATAAGACTGTGCTTAAAAACGGGGATGTCATTGATCTTGCGATGGGTGAAGATGCAGCACGATTCCTGTTCATTACCAATGAGTGAACGCTGATGCCGGATCGGGACAGCAGACAACCGGAAAGATACAGGGCGTCAGGAATGAAATGTGTCATCATTTTACTCCTCCTGGCATCCGGACTTTTCACGGTTTCACCCGGATATGCCGCCGTGCTGGTCTACAACAGTTCCGGAACTTCAGGCTCGATCCAGAACCTGATCAATTCTTCGGCAAACGGCGACAGTATTCTCCTCAATGAGGGAAATTACTATGAAAATATTATCATTGATCGCCCCATTATTTTTGGTGCGGTTGACAGGAACAATCCACCGCACCTCATCTCCCTGAATGGAACAGCAGGAGTTACCCTAGTTGCCTCAGGTGCCGTACTTGACGGGATCATCATTTCCGGTGATGCCCGGTATGGACTTCTCGTGCATTCGGATAATAATGATATTGCCAACCTGAGCGTCAGCGGAATGGTTACGGGAATTGGTCTGGAATCCGCCACACATAATGAGATCGCAAGAAGCCGGATCACAAATAATACGATCGGGGTTGATGTGGACAAGGATTCGCAGGCAAATACCTTTTTTATGAATTATTTTGACAACCCGGTAGATGTCTCCAGCGTGTCAGATGATGTTACCTGGTCAAGTCTTCCCTGGCTCTACCGGTATGAAGGCAGGAATTTTACCGGCCCGGTCGGCAATTTCTGGAAGAAATATTCCGGAACAGATCCAAATGGAGATGGAATCGGAAACATCCCCTATATCGTCCAGCAAAACGAAAGCGCGAGCCCTGGCACTTCCGCAGACAAATCAGTTACAGATTCTGCGCCGCTCATGCAAGCTCCTGAATCGTATACCTTCGACAGGGCTGAAGAGATGCCCACAGCCGGACAATCGGGACTGTTGCCAAAGAATAACTTCGGCCTCCCGGTCACTCCCGGAGAGATCCCGGGTCAGCAGGGCCCTGTTCCGGGATTCCTGTTCCAGTTCTGGTGGGTGATACCTATCGCAATCATCNNTGCCGGGATCTGGTTTGAACGCACATGGAAACGACGGTCTCCTGCTGGTAATGCTGACGATACCGTAAAGACACACGAGCGAAACGCAACGGTGGTAAAAACAATCCAAACGGTCTCTGATGTTTCCGCACAGGACCAAACGCATTATGCAGCACACCTCCCACCGGCTCTTGAGAAGAAATATCCCAATGCAGAATACGTTGCCGAGGGGGGGGTGTCCCGGGTATTCAGGGCGTATGATGACAAAGAAGGCCGGGAAGTGGCAGTAAAAGTGCCGATCCGTTTTGATGAGGTCACAGGTTCGCAGTTTACCAAAGAACTCCATGTCTGGGAAGGTCTCCACCATCCCAATATCGTCGAGATCTATACCGCTAATATCTTCCCGGTGCCCTACATCGAGATGGAATATGTGGAATCCGGTCTTGCCTCCCAAAAATTCCCCCTTGACAAGGATAAGGCAACGGCTATCATCAGGGGAGTCGCTGAGGGGCTCCGCTATGCCCACGAGCAGGGGATCGTCCACCGGGATATCAAGTCAGAAAACATTATGGTTGCGCCGGATGGCACCCCGAAAATTTCAGACTGGGGCCTCTCAAAAACAGAAGGAACAAAACATTCCGGCCTGATCGGTTTCTCATTGGAATATGCCGCCCCGGAACAGCTGGCCCCAAATATCTACGGGGAGCCCGGACCCTGGACGGACATCTACCAGATCGGTGTTCTCTATTATGAGATGTTGACCGGCAATGTGCCATTCACCGGAGGCGGCATGGGAGAGGTAACACATGCAATCCTGCATGATGAGCCGCCACGACTCTCACTGGATAGTCCTGATGCAGAAATACTAGCAGGCATTATTAAGAAATGCTTACAGAAAAATCCGAAAGACCGGTATGGCTCTGTTGCCGAGCTCATTGCAGACCTGCAAAAAATCAAAATTCAGGGGAAATGACCACCTTTACCTTTTCAGCGGGTGAAGGGATTTATTTTGTCTTTTGTCATCCCGGATCACGATAGAGCCATAGCAGAGTAAATTTTTGCAGTTCACCACCGAACTTCTCCGCGGCATTGTAATCTACCGGATAATCGATAGTGTCGGTGTTTTAATCATTTAGGTTCAGTCATCTTACTCAATTTCGTGAGGAATTACGTACCGGATGGCGGTGTGCCCGAGGGTGGCGTACCAGACGGAGGTGTTCCGGATGAACGAGTCCCATTCATCCCGCCTCCTGCGGGTGGCGTCCCCGATGGGGATGTTCCATTCATCATACCCGCAGGGGGTGTACCGGACGGGGCAGCGGACTGGTTGAATTGTGGCCGGTTCCCATCGTTCATGGTCTGGTTCGTACTCGTTGGGGAGGCGTGGTCCGCGGGCGTTGCAATTGAAGTGTCTGTCTGCACAGGAGTTGACGCGGTATTGGCGTCTGTCTGTGAAGATGCACTGCTGGAATTCGTTGTGCAGCCTGCTACAAGAATTCCTGCCACAAGGATGCTTGCGGCAATCAGCATCAAGATACTGTTCTTTTTCATAGGGGAGGCATCTCCAGAAAATATCCTGGTCCATACCATGCGGACCGGATGGATATTTTCACGATCATTGAGACCAGGCATTAACCATGCCTGGTTCTGACAGGTATACACGGTGTAGCTATTCCCCCGCACATTAAAGCTGGTGGAATGAACTCACACACAAGGTACTACCGTAATTTTCCTTGAGTGATCTCCGCAAGGGGTGATCATCGCACATCACAATACCTGCGGACGGTCTTATATTCAAATCATAGGAAAAGTTGAATAATGTACAGCCGTTGGCATTAATTGAACCGTGCGGTATATATTATCCCGGCGAGATATCTTGGTTTTTTTAAGTTTCGGGTAGTCAGGATATTATAATAAAAAGAGAGGGTACGATCAGGATTAACAGGGAGAAATCTCCCTATTTCCTGAACATATCAATTCACGGGTTGGACGCTGTGAGTGACGCCGCAAGACCGTTTTTATGTATGATGAGGGCGGAACATTTCCCATCGCAGAACACTTCAGCGATATTTGTTCTGCATAGTGGAAACGATCCTGCTCTACGGACTTATAGATAAGGGTTGTCCATCCTCGTCATTACGGGGTAATATCAGGTTCTCCTTTTTGCCTGTACTTTCAGCCATCGCCATGTTTATCGGTCACGATGATATCCCAGGGGTTGTTTGTGGTTTTCACCGGGAAATGTAAATGCTCACATCTTCCCGCAAGAGGTATGATGATGACACCGGATAAATTCGTTGGCGCCATGATGCACAACCTGCATCGCCATGCGGGATTACGAGTAAACATCTGCCAGACGTTTTTTTCCCCACCACCTCCGTTTTTGATGATCGCTCGTTTTTTAAGCAATCATCCTGTATGACGAGTATGAGAGGGCTTCTTGTTAAATTGGAAATATCACCGAAGTAAAAAGGTGTCTTTATCAGGGTAATAATTAAACTTCGCAGTGAACATAATTACGGTGAGGGCAAACCTGATTTTTTCCCGAATTTTTCCGATCGGTTCAGTGAGTATGGGGGAACTGAAACCCTTGAAAGGATAACCGGAATAGAGAGCCTGTTACGTCCTCAAAGAATGGGAAAAGTGGATTTATTTTCAGGATCGTGACTTTTCCTGATTTCGTGAGGATGTTATTTTTTTACGGGTCTGTTGAGCAATGATTTTTGTGAAGACTTTTTTTCACATAGAATTTCAATAACGGAGACATGATCATTTTCCTCGATGCTCATATCAACAACAGGCACGTAAAGAGAAGGACACGAAGGTAAAAGGATTACCTTCTGCCATCCCACCAGATTCCATACGGTCCATCCCTATAAATAAAGAATGCATATCACCAGTTCATTCGCTTCTCAGTGCATCAATCGGATCCATGTTCGACGCCCGCCAGGCCGGGTACAGACCGGATAGAAGACAGACCACCATGCCGATGATCATGCCTATGGGAATATACGCGATACTCTCCGGCAGGAAGAAATATTTGGTCGTCCCGATCATGGCACTCACCACCGAGTAGCCGATGATAAGACTCATCACTCCTCCCACCACGGCACCAAGAATACCCAGTATGAACGCTTCATACACAAACATCCGGCGCACTTCGCTTTTTTCCGTTCCTATAGAAAGCAGGATACCTATTTCCTGCACCCGTTCATTGACCGACATCATCATCACATTGAAGATGCTTGTAGCAGCGACAAGGAGGGATATACCGCCAATTGCGAGAATGAACGTTGTCATCGTTTCAAGTGTTGACGTGATGCTGGACAAACGGGAGCTTGCATCTGATATCCTGACCACCGGTGTTTTCTCATTGGTATTGAGCTTCGCGTCAATTGCATCTTCAACATCGGTTATCGTATCGATATTTTTTACGATCACATTTACCTGAGGATATTTGTCTTTCCCGCCATACTGGTTGACATACCAGTCATCCGAGACGATAATCGCGTTGTCAGTACTGACACTATCAGATGTTGTTCCCCGTTCCTCTAATATACCGACAACCCGGACAACCGGGCGTGAGCCGTCACTGCTCGATCCAATCTTGATCCGGCTTCCGATTTTTAAGGCAAAGTTTGTGGCAATGGTAGACCCTACGAGTGCCTCATTTTCTCCTTCAATATTTGTCCCATTCGATATGGTGAGGAATTTGGTAATATGATCAGGGGCAATCCCGTAGATCATACCTCTGCCGGGAGTTGATGACAGCGTGAACTCGGTATTTGTTGAGTAAACAGGAATAACAGCACTCGCATTTGTTCCCGCCGCCAGTTTGATTTTACTGAGCTGGGACTTGGTTATCACTGTTGACGCAGATGACGACGTTGGACTTGATCCGGGAGGTCCCATCCTGACCGCATCCGGGGTGATAACGATGGTATCTGCACCCGTAGACATCTGGTCTTTTACCTGCAGCTGCATGTTGGTCCCGAGCATTCCCATGGCCGAGATGGCAACAACGCCGATCACGATACCAATGGAAGCCAGCATTGACCGCGTGAAATTTAGACGGACACTCCGGACCGAGAGATCGAAGAAGATATCCTTCATGATTCTGCAATCCTCCCATCCTCAAGCCGTATCGTCCGGTGTGCATATTCCGCAATCTTTGGATCATGCGTCACGAGAATCACGGTCTTGCCGGCCTTTTGCAAATCGCAGAGGATTTCCATAATCTGGAAGCCGGTCTTCCGGTCGAGATTGCCAGTCGGCTCATCGCAGAGCAGGATCTTCGGATCGTTAACCAGCGCCCGTGCAATTGCAACCCGCTGCTGCTGGCCACCTGAAAGCTGTGTTGGCCTGTGGGCACTCATGTTCTTATCAATTCCCACCTCTTCAAGCATGGATGATGCCCTGCCGGTCGTGTCCCTTTTCTTGTATTTTAAGATGAGTGGGTATTCGACATTCTCGTATGCCGTAAGCAGGGGGATAAGGTAAAATTTCTGGAAGATATACCCGATGGTATCCCGTCGCATATGTGTCCGCTCAAGATNNAAGGGCCCATGATCGCAACGAAATCATTTTCCCTGATATCAAGACTGACATGATCGAGCGCTGTGAAATCACCACTCTCCAGGTGATAAACTTTAGAGACATCCGCAAGCTGGATGAGGGGGGTATCGCTCATGGATCTCCCCTCACTGTTTTTTAATCTTTGCAGAGAGCCATCTTCGCTTCTTCCACAGGACAATACCGGCAACTATGATAATTCCGGCAGCAATAACGGGATAGAATGAACTGATGCCATTTCCTTTGGCGCTGAAAAGACTGGTGCTGCCGCCGGGGCCGCCCATACCACCCATATCCGAAGGTCCTCCCGCCATACTGGAGCTCGACGAGGTTCCACCAGATGTACCTGAACCAGAAGAACTGCTCGTGCTGGCTCCTGACGAGGATGTGAGATCAAGAATTTTGGTAAGCGAATAGGTATCTCCGGTTGAAGATTTCCAGGTGATTACCAAGGGAACGGACGACAGATCCGAGCAGCTGAATGTCACATCGAAACTTCCCGAATCATCGGCGGCCATACTGCCGATTGCATATTCAGGGTACGTTCCGGTACCTTTTGCCGGCGATCCAACCGATACGACGAGTCCTTTTGCATCGGTGATACCGGTGTTGGTGATATCCCCGGTAAGGTCGTAATATGTGCCTTTTGAAGTAAGCACGACGTTGTTTATTATGGGAACTGCTTCTTCTTTGTCTTCGCTGAATTTGACCGGATAAAACACATCAGCACTATGTGATGTATCGCCGTTCTGGTAACTGATATGGAAGGTAAGATTTGTTTCCTGATCCGCTATGACGGTAAATGGGACATCGATCTCAGTTTCGCTCGCAATGGAACTGATATATTTCTGTGGCGGGTTTATGGTAGCATATTCACCGGAAGGAACAATCATGATATTTTTAATCGCGCCTTCACGGGGATTGATGATACTGATATTAACCGTCTCTTCAGTTGACTGCGTAAATGCATCCAGTTTTCCTGCCGAGGTTGTTAAAAGATCTTTAGAGTCCACTTTAACTACGAATGGAAAATGGATACTTCCTGCGTCCTTGGTAGCGACAGTAAACAGAGCAAAAATGTTCCCATCCGGCGGATCTACTTTAATCTGGAAGGAGTACGATAGCGTGGCCCCGGCACCGATAAAACTCATGGTTTCCCAGTTATCTTTTTTTACTACGTGGACTTTATCACTCAGGATATCTGGACTGGTTAGGCCAACAGAGGTTGAACCGTCATTTTTCAGGGTTATCGTCACCTCACCGGTTTCACCCGGATAGAATACTTCAGGATCCAGCGTGACATTTGTCACATACACCAGCGCTGCAGCGTCAGCTGAACTTGTCGAACTGCTGGAAGTGGACGAACTTGTTGAACTGGTATCTGTCGCTGCATATGCTGCCGGTATGACCAGCAATAAAATAAGAATGCAAACTATGCCGATTTTTTTCTTCATAATTTCCTCAAATTTTTGTGTAATCAAACATGCTTCCTGGTTTTTCACAAGGAAAGAGGATCAGCCGCAGGTGCGTGGATTTTTCATAGAGATCACATCTATTCATATCCATGGTTGCGGACATTCTCCCTTCCCATCATCTCAGTGAGAGGGGATCATTCTCCACCACCATCATACGGTGATTGTTTTATAATCGAAGCATCGGTAAAGCCCAATTATGTACCAAAAACAGGAATAATTACACCGGGAAGTTCTATATATGTCAAAACCGCAGGAACATGGCCGGTTTTAATGCAGCGCCGGAGAGATAAACGTCGAAAAAAATATTTCCCCGTTTCCGTGTGCTATTTAATTAACCACATCAACGAAACCAGATTCCTTATCGTATATCCTTTACCCGGTCAAGTGCCTGAATGACTGCCTCACCAAATTCTTTAGTCCCGGTAGATCCCCCGAGATCCCGGGTTCGGATCCCGTGTACAAGAACCTGTTGGATCGCCGATTCGATCTGTTCACCGCCATGGGCATCCCCAAGATAATTGATAAGCATCGCTGCGCTCCGGAGAGCCGCAATAGGATTTGCGATATTTTTCCCGGCAATATCCGGCGCACTGCCATGAACCGGTTCAAAGAGAGCATACCGGTCACCGATGTTTGCACTTGGCACCAGTCCAAGTCCGCCAACGAGATATGACGCGACATCTGATAGGATATCCCCGAATATGTTTGTTGTTACCACGACATCGTATGCCTTCGGGTGCTGGAGAACGTCAAGAGAAAGTGCGTCGATAAATTTTTCCGAACAGGGCAGACCTGCCGCCTTTGCTTCCGCGAGGCAGATGTCACGGAAAAGGACGTCAGACTTGAGCACATTTGCTTTGTGTCCCACCGTCAGGTGCCCCTTTCGTTCCTTCGCAAGCTGGATTGCTTTTCTGACGATCCGTTCGGCACCTTCCCGGGTTACGACCCTCAGGGTTGTCGCCCGGTCGGGAGTAAACTCTTCGATCCCGGAGTAGAGCCCTTCGGTGTTTTCCCGGACGATCATGATATCAAACCCGTTCCCCTTCACCGGGCGGAGGTTTGCGTAAAGATCGAGTGCTTTTCGCAACCGCAGGACCACGCTCTGGTAATCTTTCATGGGGGGTGTTGTTACCGCCCCAAAGAGAACCACATCTGCAGTTTTAAGTTCCAGGATATCATTATCAGCACAGGGGCATCCGGTCACTTCCCATCGGCCATACCCGACATCCACCGGAAAATATTCGTATTCCGGGTGGAGGAGTTCGAGCGCATTCCGTGCGACGGGAATTACTTCATGACCGATCCCATCGCCTTCTACTATAGCAACCCGGGTCATCTCGCTCTCCATTGAGCAACAAGCTCGTTCAGACTCTGCGCAATTTGTGCCGGGCACGCTCCCCAGTGCACCACCGCACCGAACTTCCCGTTCCGCATACCAATCCCTTCACGTTCAGAACGACAGCACCGGGCGATGAATGGTTCCTCTTTCACGCACTCAAGCGGGCAGATATTCTCCAAGTCAAACGGTTTCCCGTAGCATTCCGTGTAGAGCTGTGATCCTGTCAGGCACCCGGCAACCCGTTCGCCACCCTTCATGGGATCCGCATCCAGCGTATGGGAAAATCCTGCAGCCCTACAGGGATAGACATCTGCTTTGATCCGGGTGATATCATTGATATGATGGCTCAAGACCACCGATAGTTCGCCAAAGAGACCTGCANNGAGCCCAAAGAGACCTGCAGATTCCAGTTCACGAAGGGTTGCCGAAAGGCTCGGGCGGGGCGGGGTCACATCATAGACATGAACCCTGATCAGACCTGACAGGTCGGGATCGAGAACAAAGGTCATATGTTCATCAAGACCCGTGAATACAGTACACCGTCGTCCTGAATCAAGTGCGAGCTGGATTAAGAGGGTGCGATCGTTGAGGTTCACTTTTTCCGGGTACCGGTATACTTCGGGTTCCCGGGCAAGTACCCGTGACGACAGGATAGTCCGCATCATCCCCCTGCCAACCGGATCAAGGGTAACTTCACGCAATTCAAGACCGTTGCCGGTTTCGCACACGATATACCGGCTCAGGAAATACACCTTGTCACCGCAGGGTTTTGTCGATGCCCACCCGACCTGTTTGCACTGCTCGGGAAAGATCACGGGTGACTCCTCCAGTATTCAACAAGCCCGCCGGCAGAAAGGATCTCCTGCATCCTAGGTGAAAGGGGGCGTATTGTGTGCCGTTTTCCCCCGGTTTCCACCCAGCCTTCAGTCAGGTTAAACCGTATTTTTGATGCCGGTTTGCAGGTAAGATCGCATTCAATCAGCGGGAGACCCAGATTAATGCCGTTCCTAAAAAAAATGCGGGCAAACACAGGAGCCACGACCGCGACGACTCCTGCTTCCTTGAGGGCAATTGCAGCCTGTTCGCGGGAAGACCCGCAGCCAAAATTTTTCCCGGCAACGATTACGGCTCCTTTTAACCGTGGTGCAAGCGCCGGGTCAAGGTCTTCAAAAACGTGTTCCGCCCAGACTTGACGATCTTTTGTCCGGAGATACCGGCCAGCGATTATTATATCTGTATCGATATCTGCGCTAAGACAGACCGCATCCCCTTCACCCTTCATTTAGGATACCTCCGGTTCGGCAATCTCTCCGGCAAGAGCGCTCGCAGCAGCTGTTGCAACCGATGCAAGGTAAATTTCCCCGCCGACAC
>PNBP01000068.1 GCA_003136075.1 Methanoregula sp.
CACGACGAAAAACCACTACATGTTTATGGGTCACCCGCGGGGGGGTCACGCTGCCGGCCGGCACGACCCCCCGACCATGTCCACGAAAAAAGATGGCGCAGTTCCGGTTCGATTTCATCAGATCCTTTGCGAGCACATCATGAGTTGAATACTACGGATAGTAATGTTAATTTTCAAAAAACTCCAATAGGTCAGGTTTATTGAATCCCCCTCATTTTGTGGGTTATTGTCCTATCTGAAATTGGAGAAGTACTGAGATTTGGAAATCCTGCTGATGCGGGGTGATTGCCAACACCTGTGTAAGGGGAATTTTCCTCTCACATGTGGACTTATATGAACGCCCGTGATTATTCAGATGAGATTGGTTTGGTAGTTTTGTATATTCTGAATGAATGGTTCTTCGCTGTTTCAATGGGATTAAAGAAATACTACAAAAAATTTGTTTGCGATGCTCCCCCGCCTCGGGGCCTCTCCGAGGCACGGCGGGGCAAAGAGTTTGAACACTCCAGAGGGAGTGCCGCGTTTTGGTGCAGCGGCGTTCATCAATTTTACGGGTATGGATGCGTCAGTTACCATCTTTGTAATCTACTAAAATTCATGCCTTACCCATAAGAAAATTGAGATGATCCAAATGAATAGATCGACCACCCGGATTGCATCGTCATATACCCATTAATGAATACCCTTCGCACCAATACATTAAACAAATGCCAATCTGTCAGCCTATACTATCAACCTCCCAAAATTCATTCCAACACATTATACATCATCCAGTACCAACTATTTTCCATGAGAATCATCCGGGCTCCCAGCATCGGACGGGCACACGAACAAGTCGTGAAGATGATCCTTGAAAAAGGCTGGGTACTCCAAACCGAAGATAACGAAGCAACCGTAGAATTTGAAGAAATCGCAATGCAGGTCGATACCCCGCTTGCAGAACCCGCAGTCAGCGTACATTCCCGGTTCCAGAAGAGATTTGTCGACCAGTACGCTCATGATCTGCTGCATGGGTCCAAAGCTGCCTTTGAATACGATTACCACGGGCGGCTTTTTGACTGGGGTGAGCGCCTGATTGCCGAAGGGCAGCCGGTTCACATCGACCAGATCGCCTATATTATCGAGAAACTTAAAAAATCGCCGGAGACCCGCCGTGCAATTGCTATCACGTGGAACCCGGTGATCGATGAAAAACTCGATGACTGCCCCTGCCTGCAGCTGATCCAGTGCACCCTCCGCGAAGGAAAACTTCACATGCGGGGGGTCTTCCGGAGCAACGACATGCTCACGGCTGCCGGTGCAAATATGTATGCACTGGTACAGCTCCAGAAATCCATTGCAGAACAGGTCGGGGTGCCCTGTGGTACCTACACCCACATCTCGCTCGTCCCCCACATATATTATACGAGAGACATTCACGACATCGAACCTTTCTGCGGGAAAGGAAATTATATCCAGCCGGTAAAAGAAGTCTGTCAAGCCTGCCAGCGGTGCGATCGGGCAAAATTAAGATAACCGTATTGTCCGTCACTTTAATTAGGCAACAGCGGTAAAAAATAAGAGGCATATAGCCCGGTAGTGTAGCGGTCAATCATGCGAGACTCTGGATCTCGCGACAGCAGTTCGAATCTGCTCCGGGCTATTTCTTTTCCGTTTTGCTTTTTTAAGAGCCGTTGCCCCGTACGATGCTGGAAACATCATGCAATCAGCGCAGACAGGATACAGCTGATAAAAACTGCACCGAAGGTTCCTGCGCCGCCAATACTGATCTGCGGCACTTCAAGGTTTTTTGCAGCAGGAAGATGCGCGATATTTGCACCAAGCAGGGTTCCAAACACACCGCTGACAAATGCAATCACTCCCGCAGAAAGTCCTATCTGCCCGGACAGGAAAAATCCAACAAGGAGCGCAGTAAGTCCGGGAATAAACAACGGTGATCGTATCCCAACACCGGTAAGGGAACGTGTAGTCACATACGCAACCGCGGCAACTATCAGAATACCGGCGATCACATACTCCACCAGTGATGAATTTGAAACTAGAAGAGCGCGGTACAGGAAATACAGCGATACCGCAACGGGAATGACGGCCCCCCCGAAATTCAGCGATATAATTGTGTCCCAGACAGGGGTGTCTGCCCATGCAGTATCAACGGTGGTCATCGACATCCCCTCTTCATGCGAAATCCTTACGGTATCACGGCGGATCTTCCAGAGAGGGATATTGATGAAACTGCCCAGAAGCATCAGCAGGACAACCACAACCGCGGCAATCCATGAAAATCCCAGACGGGTGAATGCTTCACCGATTAGCCCGAGGAACAGGAGCGGTATGATCAGAACGATAAGCCCGATGACGATGATAATCCCGAGAACAGACAACGGGCCGGCAGAGTAAAAATGAACTCCATCACTCATAGGTATCATTCACCTTCCGCTCTTTTACCAATGATCGCTGCATGGTCCCGGTGGTACGGCGCAAGCCAGACACTTTCCCTAATGACCATTCCTGACGCCTCCAGAATCTCCAGTGTATCATGGAAAACTTCGGCAGGCTCTTTTCTCACATCCACGCTCCGGGTCTTGAGCATGAGGATAAGACTGCCACCGTTTTTCAGAAAAGGAGCGTTCCTTATCGCAATCGCAGCCTGGTCCGGCTGCGCCACATCCTGATACAGCAGATCAACCGGTTCAACCAAAGGGGCGTATTGCTCCGGGCGGGATGCATCTGCCATGATTGGCATCACATTTTTCCGGCGCCGCGCCACTTCGAGAAGATCCTGCATCGGGCGGGGAGCGAACTCCACACTATAGACGACTTCGACATAGTCCGCGATATGGGATACGGTAGTCCCGTTTGCCGCACCAAGATAGAGCACCCGCATACCGGGCGTGAGTTCGATACCGGTCCCGACATGGTACAGGGCAGACAACTTGCTCCGGTAGGGAGCCCATACCCGTGAACCGCCGAGCATCCGCTCATTATAGACCCCCCCCTCGCCTGGAGATACGAGCACATCGCCAATCCAGATCATTGCGATTCGTTCTCCTTTCCTGCAGGTTCAGTCCCGATCCGGTCAATGCAAATCTGGGCGTTGTCAATAAATGCCGGTGCAAGGCTCCCCCGGTAGTAATCCAGCCGTGCCGCAATTGCAAGTTTCCCGGCAAGCACCCGGGCAACCTTACCACGAACCGCACGCGGAGCGTTATGTACTCTCCGGTGCTGGAAAATAATCCCGTGCTTTGGAGAGGGTGCATGTGTCCGCAGGTGTGCAAAAAGTGCGGTCCGGGTACCAAGCACCTGTATCGCGCTTCCCGGCATGCGGGAGAGATCTTTAAGCCCGCCGGCATGCGACAGGAGCCGGGCAGCAACAAGTCCTCCAATTAATGCACTCGTGTTGGGCATCACGGCACATGCACGCCCGGACACTTCGCGGGCAAGCGCAGTCCGCGTGTCCGCGAGATTGGTAATCTCTCCTGCCACCTTCCCGATTGCCCCGCCCCGGTTCCGGTCAGCAATGCTCTTTACAAGCACGTGAGCCGGTGTCCTGCGGTATTTGCGGGAAAATGAAGGGTGCCGGATCTGGTGCCAGTCGGCCACCCGCTCGGAAAGAAGGTTGATGACCGTATCCATTTCATCAAGCGTCCTTACCATCTGGAGCAGTTCCACGTCTTTACCTGCATACTGCTCCCGCACTGCCAGTTCTGAACCTGCGATACAGACGTTCTGGAGTTTTAAAAGGTAGTCCGCCCGGTCAGCACACGCCCCGCATGCCACCGCCAGTTGCCAGTCAAGGGGGACAAATCCATCCATACTGCCGCGAAGAGTGCGGACGCGGGAAGCTACTGCACCTGCCTCACCCTTAAACGGTGTGCACTGCCCGTCATCTACATCTCCAAACCAGTAGGACTGCATGATAGAAACGTAAGGGTGCCCGGGTAAAAAAACAATGTATCCCCGGAACTTCTGTTTAGATCCCGCCGATACCAAATGAGTACAGCATCACCGGCACCATGATTGCGCCCATACAATACATCCTTGACACATTGACAAGATGGGGGACAAGACCCACAACCACGGCAAGAAGGAGAATGAACGCGCCAAACGGACCGGTAAGGATAAGACATAAGGCTACAACGAACAGGATAACCACCCGGTTCAGTGTCCGGCCATTGATCCCGTTGAGCCGTGTCGCAGAGCGGGAAAGCCCCACGGTGATGCAATATGCGGCACAAGCGGCAAGCACTCCGACAACCATGAGCTCGCTCATGGAAGGGAGAGGCAGTTCAGATAATGCTACCATCACCCCGTTACGCATCCGGGAAAGCGCGAACAATGCCGCAAGACCAATGAAGGCATTTGCCGTGTTTGCCGCACTCGTCGCAAGAACATACGCCCGGCGATCCTTGTCATAGCCAGAGACAGACGCAAGCACACCGTTTGCAGTCGCATTCGAGAGCCCGGGCAGCCACCCTACCGCGATTCCTGCGAGGGTCCCAAGAATTGAACTCTTCACGACCGTTTTATTATCAATCCGCAAACCCCGGAAATACTGGTCAGGAATCGCGCCCTGCGAAGCCGTAAGCAGCACGGAAATCCCAAAAAGTCCGGTGAGCAGGGGCATAAGTAACGCGCTGCCGCCGGCAAAGGTATGCCAGCTGAGATACGCATAGCGGAGGGTAAAAATGCCAAGAATGCCGGATACAGCAAAGATCCCCCATGCCCAGCCGGGGGCTTCACTCATCACGATCATATACCCCACCACAGCTATGAGAAGAATGCCAATGCCCCAGTCAAAGTACGGCTGCAGGGCAGGGAGAAAAATAAAGCAGAGCACGGACAGCGGGACAGCGATGATAATTGCACACGCGCTCCCAAGGGCAGCGATGCGCACCGCTTCCTCACCGTTTCCCTCCATACAGAGGGCGTGCGCCGGGAGCACTGACAAGGACGTGTCCGGATCCGGAACACCAAGAAATGTGCTCGGAATACAATCCACAAATGTATGGGTGATAAGCGCGGTNNAAAAAGCCGATTCGCCGCAATGGGGAAGCGCGGCAAACATCGCGGTGGCGAGAGCGAGCGGGCCAAACACGGATAATAAGATAACCTGGAGACTCAACAGGACACCCGCCAGTGTATTTGCATGCACACCGGGGATAAGGCCGCTGATTGTGCCAAGAACTACACCAAGAAGCGTGCCGATCAGGATCTCAATCATTACCTAAACGTGCAGGAGAAGGGACATAAATGAACCGAAATGCATACCATATTATCATAACGAGGCGATGAATCCGTAATGATTATTGCAGTCACCCGCCTTGCGGGAAAAGAGGAGAGTGATGCAAATCGGTGTGCACAGTTTGGACATTCCTGTTACAGTGTGCACCCGCTCCATTCAGAAATAAAGCAGGACATTATCTCTGCATTTGTCACCGCGGTGGATCGCAGGGAGTTTGACTGCCTATTTTTTACCAGTGCCCTTCCGGCAAAACTCATCGCCCCCCACCTCAACCGGTTCCCCCGCGTGATTGCAATCGGCCCACAGACCGCAAAAGAACTGCAACGGTTCGAAGTGGAATGCGAGACGCTCCCCGGGTTTTACTCACGCGACTTTGTCCCCTATCTTGGAGACTGGATCAAAGGTAAAAATATCGGCATACCACGGGCAGATGTGCCAAACGCTGCACTCATCGATGCCATCACCAGCGCTGGTGGCATTGCACACGAATTCCGCTGCTACCAGCTGACACCAACCGGGAAATTACTAAACCTTAAAGACGCAGACGCAATTCTTTTTACCAGTGCCATGTCATTTAAAAAAGCCATATGGACTGCACGCCCCAACCTTCTCGTCATGGCAATCGGGGATATCACCGCTACTGATATGCGCAAAGCGGGAACGAACCCGGTTGTGGTCGGTGATGGATCGCTTGAAGGAACCCTCACAGCGCTGAATGCCTACCTCGGGCAAAAGGATCAATGAATATGACCGACCCTGCCGGATCTGCCATCACATCCCCGTATATGCCCCTCTGGCATGGTGCCGGGATTATTTTAATCGATAAGCCACGCGGCCCGTCAAGCCATGAGGTTGCGGCATGGGTAGGAAAAATGCTGGGTTGCCAGGTAGGTCATGCCGGCACGCTCGACCCGCAGGTTTCCGGTGTCCTTCTTGTCATGCTCGGTAATGCGGTACGCCTCGCGCCGCTCCTGCTCAAACACCATAAAGAATACGTCTGCCTGATGCGTTTGCACGGGGATGCGGACAACGAGCGGGTTGCGCAGGTCGCTGCAGAATTTACCGGGAGGATTTACCAGCGCCCGCCACGGAGGAGCGCGGTGAAACGCAATCTCCGTATCCGTGCAATCTACAATCTTGAAATTCGAAGCATTGAAGGCCGGTTGGTACTTTTCCGTGCAGAATGCGAGGCTGGGACATACATTCGCTCACTCTGCCACCACATGGGCCTTGCACTCGGCGTCGGGGCACACATGCAGGAACTGCGCCGGACAAAGTCAGGTACATTCACAGAACAAATGTCACATTCACTTCATGCACTTCAGGATGCCTGTTATGCGGCTGCAGAAGGAAACCGGGCATCACTTGAATCCATGATCATTTCCGTAGATGCAGCAGTGCCGGACCTTCCCAAAGTAATTGTCAGAGATTTGGCAATTGATGCACTCTGTCGTGGCGCCGTGCTTGCCGGTGTGGGTGTTATACGGTGTGATGAATTTAAGAAAGCCGAGACCGTTGCAGTCCTCTCACAGAAGAATGAGTTTGTCGGTCTTGGAAGAGCACTTGTTCCGTCTTCATCATTTAAGCCGGGCCAGACAGGGCTTGTAGTTGCCATGACATCGGTTTTCCTTCCACCGGGCACATATCCCCGGGGCTGGAAAAAATCCTTCAAACCTGAAAAACCAGCAAAAAAGTGATCGAATAAAGGGATACCATTAAAAAAATACCCGGCAAATATATGGGATACGCCTTTTGCTGAGGTAGTCTAGCGGTAAGGCGCAGGCCTGGAAAGCCTGTGGTGCGAAAGTGCCTCGGGGGTTCAATTCCCCCCCTCAGCGTAGTACCATTTTTTTATGATTGATTTTTGGTTCCCCCGGTTCCTGCAACAAAGAGAATAATTTTGGGATTTGCTGGTAATTACGGATCTCGGTTCCCTCGTTCTGTGATGTATTCAATTGAAAAAAAAGAGAATTTAAACTCGATCGGTTGTAATCAGTATCAGCAGGTTCCGCCAAACTCCCTGCCAAGATCAAAGGCTTTCATATTGATCTCAACAGTCTTTTGGGGCACGAGTTTTTTGACTGCTTCCCTTAGTGATTCGGGCTTGAGCGGGAGGGCATGCGACGCCGCTCCCAGGATGACCACGTTCTGGGCCAGCGGGCTTCCTGCCTCAATCGCAATCTGGTCTGCATCGATCAGGCAGAGATTAAATTTTTTCAGCTGCGCGATGATATCATCCTCGTTTGGTGCAGGGATTTTTTGCGTAAACACGGAGGTGGGTATGACTAGATGATGGTTAACCACCATCTTCCCGCCTTCTTTGAGATAATGGGAATAGCGGAGTGCCTCGAGCAGGTCAAAAGAAATTAAAAGTTCCGCGTGACCCGGTTCAATCAGCGGTCCGAATTCGCCATCGATCCGGATCTGGCTCTCCACGGATCCCCCGCGCTGCGCCATCCCATGCGTCTCGGCGCCTTTGATATGCCTTCCTTCGATCAGGCATGCTTCTCCCAGAATATTTGAGGCAAGAATTGTTCCCTGGCCACCGATTCCAACAATCATCACGTCATAACTTCGGGTCATCGCTTGCCCTCCCTTACAATCGCGCCAACCGGACAGAGCTGGACACAGACAGCACAACCGCTGCACAAATCATTGATCCGCGCTTTTTCTTCGACCAGCTCAATTGCGGGGCAACCGAACCGTACACAGGTTCCACATCCCGTGCAGATCTCTGTATCAACCATATAGTGTACCCGTTTGACACCACAACGGCGTGCCATTATCACGCACATCTGCTTGGCGATGATAACCTTGACTCCATCTCTCTTTTTGGCGTCCTCCAACACCCGTAGCATGCCGGTAAGATCATAGGGGTCGATCGTCTCAACAAAATTCACGCCACTGGCCCGGCATAGCGCATCAAGAGAGACCGGTGGAGTTGCCACACCCGTGGCTGTCACACCGGTATTCGGGTTTGGCTGGTGCCCGGTCATCGCCGTGATCCGGTTGTCGAGGATAACAACCGTCATATTTGCGCCATTGTAAACAGCGTTTATAAGACCCTGAATACCGGTGTGCAGGAACGTAGAATCTCCAATCGTACAGACAACGTCATGTGGATCGCCGGAATGGGCGATGCCGCTTCCCACCGTGATAGACGCGCCCATGCAGATCGTGGTATCAACAACACCAAGCTGGATCCCCAGTGTATAACACCCGATATCGCTGGGATAAATCGCATCCTTGAACACTTTTTTTATCGCATAGAACGCTGCACGATGGTGACAGCCGGCACAAAGAATGGGGGGACGTAACGGAAGATTCTGTACGGGTTCAGGAACCGTCCCTGTTGCTGCCGGTAAAAATCCCGCTTTTATCATAATCCCGGCAACCATCTGTGGGCACAGTTCCCCTTCATACGGGGCATACCCGTTCTTCTTGCCAAAAACCGGAACACACCCGGCAACCTGTCGCACGATCTCTTCTACAACCGGTGCCAGTTCTTCAATCACGAGAATTTTTTCATGTTTTTGTATGAATTCTCCCAGCCATGCTTCATCAATTGGGTATGCCCCGATTTTCAAGAACGAGACATCGGACGGCAGAAGTTCCTGCACATACGTGGCACCAATCCCGCTTGCAATAATTGCAGTTTNNCCTGAACCAGTTATATCCACGTTCTACGAGTCGTTTCCTGATGGCGGGCTGTTTTTCATTGAGTTTTTTATGGAGAATCCGGGTATGGGCAGGGATTACAACGTATTGACGCGGATCTTTATGGAATTCGCCCTTTCTTGAGCCTGCAACCGGATCACCCAATTGAACGTCACCTTTTGAGTGACAGATGCGTGTAGTAGGGCGGAACAATACCGGAAGCCCGAACTCCTCGGAGAGCAAAAATGCATCACGCACCATATCGTGCGCCTCCTGCACACTTGCCGGATCAAGACAGGGTAAGCGGGCGAACTGCGCATAGCACCGGGTATCCTGTTCATTCTGGGAGCTGTGCGCGAACGGATCATCTGCGCTCATGATAACAAGGCCCCCGGTCACACCGGTATATGCACTGGTCATCAGCGGATCTGCAGCAACGTTCAGGCCTACATGTTTCATTGTGCAGAGCGCCCGGATGCCGCACCATGCGGCAGCAAGAGCGTTCTCCAGTGCCACTTTTTCATTCACCGACCATTCAATATGATACGATGGTTCTTTTTGCGTTCGGAGGACATCGATCACTTCTGATGACGGCGTCCCCGGGTAACCGCTCACGAAATCAACACCCGCTTCAAGACAAGCGTGGGCAATTGCTTCGTTTCCGAGGAGATATTTTCGTTCCATAATCCCAGATCCGTATGAGATACGTATTTTTTTAAGGCACATATCCCTATCTAATTATTCACTAGCTGTGCATTTTCGGATTCACAACCTATAAAAACTCTGGTGGAGTAGTTATTAGGGTAAATTTCCATTGTCATTTTGGGCCCGTAGCATAGCTCGGTGGTGCGCCCGGCTGATAACCGGGAGGTCATGCGTTCAAATCGCATCGGGCCCATTTCTGATGTTTTATTATAGTTTTTATGCGTACAGGATGTCATGGAGAAAAACCATTCAATTATTCTTCTGGCCGGAATTCTTGTCTGTGCAATCTGTTTTTTTATCAATAGTTACCTGGGTGGAATAGCGGCAATCATTCTGGTGACATTGGCCATGTCATTTTTTATCCTGGAGGATGCGAAGGTTCTGCCGGAAATTTCGGTGCGACTCCATGAAGATGCGAAACAGGTTATCGTCTCCAATGGGGGAACCGCAACCGCATACAAAATCCATGTCGCGATCGTTCCGCTTGATATTGAATATGATATTGCTGGTCTCGAACCGGAAAAAAGCCACGGGCACCCGCTTGGCCATATGATTAATGAGGCAAAAGCAGTCATCAGTTACGAAGATGCACAGGGCAATCACTATTCTAAAACTTCCAAACTTTCTGCCTTGGGCAATAACGAGGACGACCTCCTCAAACCAATGTTTCCGCTTTTCAACTGGAAATAAAGAAAAAAAAAGGTTACTGTTTGCGGGCAAAAATATACCCGATAACCTTGTCAAGCGCTTCAATAAGCTCTTTTTCCGCTTTCAGGTAGTCATGCATTGCCTGGTAGAGCATGATCATAATATCATAGCCGTATATTTCAATTGCTGACTCCGGTTCGATGGAATTTAAATATGAATCAGTAATAAACCCATCAGAGCTGTACATCAATTCAAAGAATTTTCCTTCCTCAGAAAGTACACAAAACTGGTCGGTAATTTTTTTTGCAGGATTGTCAGGACGGAATTCTGCGGGGTCGGTTTTACCGAGGATGATCATCTTTGAGGTATAATAATTGGCATCGTAGAGTTCGTTTTTTGTATCCTGCTTGCCGATCTTGAGCAGGTTTAACCCGACGGATTTCACCACAGGTCGTGCTGAACTCCCCATGCGCCCCAGAAGTTTTCCGTCATGGGTTTTAACCTCTTCAGAAAGGATAGCCTCCTTCTTTTTCATATCGTCAATTTTCTGCAGTATTTCATTAAAACCGGTCTCAATTACATCCATATCATATCACCATTATCAGACATGTATCACGAAGGACATGAGTAATTACCGTTCCGGCTAATAAATCGCTCGGATTTTGTTACATCTCCATCGTTTAACAACGGGGAGGGATATCAGGAAATGCGTTCACCGGTAAAAAATAGTGCCGGTCATGCGTAATCCGGACATTTCCGGTATAATCAAGGGGAAGATCTTCCTTGATCACTATACCTTGGTATGGAGGTGTTCTGGCCATTACTGATCCCTTCCGGAGTTTCTCCGTGACTATAACACGCTGTATTATATCGAGAAGTGGCGCGTTAAGTGCTGAATATATTTTTTCAGCACAATTGTTCAGGATTCGGAACCGGTCTTTTTTCACTGAAGCTTTCCGGCAAGCGCTTGGAGTTCTGAGGGGATCTTTATAGGAGGGGGAAGGTCTTTTTGGTCAATATCTGCCATAAACGCACTATATTTTCTATTAGATCCNNGTTTTCTATTAGAGCGCCAACCAATAAAATATTCATGATTTCCCGGATGAAAATCCGGAATAAACACAACAATTAACCGATGGAACCCATAATCTGTTTACCATGATGAGAATCGGGCTGCTCGGCTGCGGTAATATCGGGCACATTATTGCACAACATGCAGAGGGGTTCGAAGTCTCAGCGGTGTATGATAAAGTGTATCAGCGGGCACAAGAGATCGCAGAACTTTCCCGTGGACAGGCATATGAAAATTTTGAATCGTTCCTGGATGCGGATATCGATATTGTCGTAGAGGCAGCTTCTGTCAGCGCGGTAAAATTATATGCAAAGTTGGTCCTTACCCACCAAAAAGATCTGGTCATAATGAGTGTCGGTGCCCTTGCAGATCCGGTGTTCAGAGATGATATCCACGAAACAGCAAAAAGATCTGGACGGAAAGTCTATTTCCCGAGCGGTGCCATTTTCGGGCTTGACAATCTCAAGGTCGGCAAGATTTCTCCCATGAAAAGACTTCTTCTCCGTACGACAAAAAGCCCGAAATCGCTTGGAATATCTGCTGAGTCCCGCCAGATTATTTTTTCCGGGAAGGCCAATGAATGCATCAAGGCATATCCAAAGAATGTCAACGTCTCGGTAGCGATGAGTCTTGCTGCAGGGAAGGATGCAGACGTAGAACTCTGGGCGGATCCTCAGGTGGACAGGAATATCCATGAACTGTTTATTGAAGGGGATTTTGGAGAGACCTATATCAAAGTGACAAATGTTCCCAGCCCGGACAATCCCGCAACAAGTTATCTTGCCGCACTTTCCATCCTCTCGCTGTTAAAAAATCTGGATGACCCTTTTGTGGTAGGGACATGAGAATTATTCCGGGGTAGCCATCTATGGTTCCGATTGAATACCTGTTGCAGTTTATTGAAGAAGACGCACCCTTTGGCGATGCAACATCGGACGCCGTCATACCGGATATCTCCTGTACTGCCGTGATCCGGTCAGAACAGGAGGGTATCATAGCAGGTCTGGAAGAAGCATCTGCCCTTTTCACTTATTTTGGCATTCAGGTCAGAAGCGAGGTTGCCGATGGTGCGTTGGTAAGACGGGGAGATACGCTCCGGTCCCTCTCCGGAAACGCCAAAAAGATTCTGCTTGTTGAACGCACCGCCCTCAATATTATCGGCAGGATGAGCGGTATTGCAACCCGGACACACCAGATGGCCGGTGTCGTCAGCACAATCAATCCCCGCTGCCGGGTGGCGGGAACAAGAAAGACATGCCCGGGTTTTCGGGCGCTCGATAAAAAGGCAGTCGTTCTTGGAGGCGGTGAACCACACCGGTCCAGTCTGAGTGATGGCATCCTCATCAAAGACAATCACCTCGTTCTGGTGCCGTTTGTGGATGCAATCCGGGCCGCAAAAAACGCCACACGATATAAAAAAATTGAAGTGGAAGTTGAAACTCTTAACGACGCACTGGTTGCAGCAAAAACGGGCGCAGATATCATCATGCTTGACAATATGAGTCCCCCTCTCATCCGGGAAACACTTGCCGCATTGACGAACGAGGGGCTCCGGGACGCGGTCATAATCGAGCTATCCGGGGGCATTGACGATGAAAATATCAAGGCCTATGCGGCGCTTGGTGCAGATGTGATCAGCCTTGGCGCCCTCACCCATACAGTGAAAAATTTTTCAGTAAATCTCGAAATTCTTCCCTGATTTTCCTCTTTTACATAACAACCCGAACGAGTGGGTTTTGTTCAGTTCTTCTGGTGTATCGGGATCAGTTACTCCAGCACCGTTCAGCAATAAAATGGGGAGCATAAAATTATCTTTACCGGTTCTAAAAGGGTGGTTAAAGAGAATGGTGATGAACACTTTACAACCTCCCGCGCCGGGGACTGCGGAGGAGTTGGTTCAAACACCTGAAGCGGAAGCGACAGAGACAATGAACCATAAACTGCGTGTAAAGGGGCTTATTAATTACTGAAAAGCGATTGCCTCGATTCCCGGTGGAAAGCCGCAAAGGCATTGGGCAAACTGGGCGATCCTGAATCTGCGGAACCCCTCGTTGCTGCATTGAAGGGATCCCTACGTTGATGTCCAGTGGCTGGCAGCAAAATCCCTTGGTATGATTGGTGATCGCCATGCAGTTGAACCTTTAATCGCGGCACTCTCATCAACAGATAAATGGCTTCGCACGGGTGCTGCGTGGGGTTTAGGAAAACTTCGTGATGTTCGTGCGGTTGAACCTCTCGTCCAGATTTTACAAAAGATCCAAAACACAGGGTTCAATCTACTGCCGTTGTGGCGCTCGGTATGATCGGTGATGTGCGGGCAGTTTCCCCACTAAATATCGCCCTTCGGGATTCCGATGCAGATGTCCGGAACGCTGCACGTGATGCACTTGCTGCAATCATGAGAGGAGGATCAAAAAAGGATACCGGCATGTCAATTCCCTGGTATTTTCATTATTCCAGAGAGGCTAATCGGATACTTTACCCGGTTGAATCATTATATAATCCGGATATCATCTGCGGAAACTACCTGAATCTCCTTTTTCCCCTGGTATGTGTGAACGGTTCCATACACAGAACAGTTCATTCCCTTAAAAAAAGAGCGGTCCCCGGCAACCTGCGCAGGGACAAAAACGGTGACATTGTTCATCTCAAGGAGAATATGCCCACCGCTTTTAAGAATCGTTGCCTGATTCACGGTACCAGTAATAACAACCAGTTCACCTTCAGAAGACTGGTTGGTGAAGGCTGTCGCAAACGATTGTTTTCCAAGAGCGCTCAGCATGATGTGGGCTGCAAGAACTGCAACAGTGATGCTGATCAGTAAAATGAGTGCGATCCGTTCCTGGTGCCCGAACATTAAAGAAAAGTTAGAGTCCGTGGTTTAAATGCCCGATAGATTGATATGTTAACACTGTTAACATATCAGTCATGTATAACACAACATTGCCCCCATCATCGAAAACGGTGCTTGGGATACTGGACAAAGGTGGCGCTATGACCCACAAGGACATTGTTTCAAAAAGCCAGCTGGCGCCCCGGACGGTTCGCTATGCATTAAAAAAACTCAAAGAGCGGCATCTCATCATTGAAAAATTCAACTTCCGGGATGCACGACAAATCATCTACCAGAACCGTCCTGTGGCTGCTCTTGAAACCGTTTCCGTGGTTGTATGACAAAACACACCTGCACACTCATGCACTGTGATATGATGGTAAGAACACTTCTGCCACCTATGAGAGCGGAGATGGTGTACAGGTTAGTACATGATCAGGGCATCAGTCAGAGCGACGCAGCCACACGACTTGGCGTCACCCGGGCGGCTGTATCTCAGTATATGAGCAAAAAACGGGGAGCCGGCGCTGTTGAAATCTCAACTGAACTCGACGCGATGATCGATCGTTGGGCACTCGCCGTTGTTACCGGCGAAAGTGACATGAATCTCTGCGACGTCTGCCAGTGTGCATTAAAAAAGTTTTAAGCCGCGGGATACTTGCCGTATCGTTTTTGAGTTTTTCTTTTCGCGTAGCCCATGTTCACGGCTGCATGTGTTTTAAGGATTAAGCACCTGCTTATCGAAGATGTTTTCGATAATATAGGATACAAAGCAGGAAGAGAACTGCGATTACCGCGCCAATTTTCAGATAATCAACCTGCTGACGGGGTGATTTAACTGCGGGTTTCCAGTCATCCAAAAAGACTTCGTAGAAATATCCGGCAACGCCCGGATGCTCAATGATTACACCTGCTTCACGATTGAAGTTGGGTGAATTGCTGTTCCAGTTGATACTACTGACCAGCACTTTTTGGTCATCGACAATTACCCCTTTGTTATGGATCTTTTCAATTCCGCTTGTATCCAGATCAGCACACCGCGCTTCAAGCGGGAGATGCTCGTTTGCGGCAATACGATTGATCAGTGCGACCATTTCGTCGTTATCTTTTGTGTCTTCGACATTATACCAATAGGAATCCAGAAGCACCTTCACCTGAACCCCCCGCCGCGAAGCATTAATTGCAGCAGCAAGATAGGGATTGAATTCTGTGGCTGATTCATTGGTGATATATGCCTGTTCAATCTCAACACTTGTCGTTGCAGAGTCCACCAGCATGGTTATCTGGTTACTGGTATCCGGCGCAATAACGGGCGTTACAATCGCGTCATTAAATGTTGCCGGAGAGAAATCAGCCTCATATTCCAATGAGGAGGGGGGTTCAGATGGTCCGGGGGATCCATATACGGGCACGAATGAGTACCCCCCAACATCAGTGTGAAATACATTTGAGAAATACCCAGCAAGATCGGTATTCTCCATATAAACGCCCCAGCCCCGGTTTGCAGATTTGCCACCTGTAGGAAAACCGCTGGCTTTGAAATTCTCACTCGTCAGGAAAACTGAACGGTTATCTACGACAAGATACTTCGCATGATCATATCGGTAGGGTGCATGCCCACCCGTTGGAGCAGCCATCTCAAAAACCGGAATGCCGCTCTGGTTCATCCGGAAAATCTCCATCTTTTCTTCCGGGCTTATGCCACCCACCGGGCCACCTTCAACCAGCACGTTCACATCAACACCCCTCTTGCGTGCATCAANNCAGACAGGTTCGTACTGGTAAATTCATACACATTGACAAGAAGTTCATCGCGTGCCCGGTCAACTACTGAAGAGAACACCTCAAGAGAGCAATCCGGGGAAACAAACGTGGTAACGGTTACATTTTGAAACGTTGCCGGTTGCAACCTTGACTGCCCGAGCATAAGCACGCGCCGGTCCCAAATGCCATTATCAAGATAATGCACTTGGCCTTCGCGGGCGGTAACATCATCAGGCCAAGCCACGGTCTGGACAAGTTTTCCGTTCTCATAGAGCATAAGAACATCCCGCCCGTTTGCCATACGAAGCGTATTCCCGTTTATTACATTCGGAACCGTGGGGGAATAATCGAGCCATTCAAAATCCGGGCTTCTTCCGTGAGTTTTCTCAAAGGCTACGGAGTTGCGGGTAATGGTGACCTGTCCATGAAGAAAGGTTCCCGGGGGAAACCGGAACCCGCTTTGTCCATCAGACAGGGTAACGCCATCAAGGGATCCGCTGCCGGAAAGCACCACATATTCATCCTCATCATTATAGGAATATGGATCCGGACAGAACTCCGTGATCAGTACTGCATTGCACGAAACCACGCACAGGCAGAAAAGAAGAAGTGCTATGATACCGCGCATAGATGATCAGGTACTCTATAATCCTTTTATAATCTGACGATATACATTTCCCGGAACCATGGCACCAGATGACCAAAACCAACGGCACGTTCCTTCATCGCCGCTTGTAGTAAAAATCGGGGGCAGTCTCGCTCCGCATATTCCAGAAATTGTGCCAGTCCTGCGTGCCAGCCCGCGAACGTTGCTCATCGTACCGGGAGGCGGGCAATTTGCCGATGCGATTCGCCAGGTTGCGGTTAATGATGATGCGGCTCACTGGATGGCTGTTGCCGCTATGGAACAATACGGGTGGATGCTGGCATCAAATGGGTTACCAACTACTGACTATCTTGCAGTGCCGCAGACCACATCGGTATTATTACCCTATCTGGTCATGCGAGAGGCAGATCCACTCCCGCATTCATGGAATGTCACCTCAGATACCATCGCCGCGTGGGTGGCAAAAACGCTGGGTACTGACCTCCTCGTTCTCAAGTCCGTGGACGGTATCATGGTTCACGGAACTCTCAAGGAGTATCTTAACGGGCCGGTTGAATCAGATAGTGTTGATCCCTGTTTCATCCCATTCGTCATAAAAAATGGGGTTCTGACGCACGTTCTTAACGGGACCCACATACATCGGATAGAGCGGTTCCTTTCAGGAGAGTCTGTTTTGGGCACCCGCATAGGTACAACATTTTAAAGGTTCCAAAAGAGATACTATAGGAATCCTTGGAGGAGCGAACTAATGTCAGATAACAAGTGTACATCCTGCAACGCTCCGCTTGCAGAAGAGGGGGCAACAGAATTTGGGTGCCCCGCGTGCGGTGTCGAGATCAACCGGTGCTACCGGTGCAGGGAGCAGAGTATTCCCTACGTCTGCCCGAAGTGTGGATTCGGGGGACCGTAAAGCATGGGCGGTGTTGCGGTCATACTCAGGGTCATGCCTGAATCACCGGAAGTCAACATTGAGGAACTGAAAAAGGCACTCAAACAAAAACTCCCGAGTATTCAGGAGATCAAAGAAGAGCCGATCGGCTTTGGCCTGAAAGCGTTAAAAATCCTCGCGGTCGTCAACGATGCCGGCGGGGAAACAGATGCCGTTGAGAAAGCGCTTAACGAAGTCGCCGGTGTCGAGCGGGCAGAGATCATCGAAGTAACTCTTACATAAAGGTAAGGGTACTCACTTTTCTTATTCTTCAAGCGCAGAAAGGACCTTTTGCGTATTAGACCGTATCTTTTCGACAGACTCACGGAACGCGATGACTTCAGATTCATCTATCCGGATGGTAATCGGAAACACTCCCTGACGGTTCACTCGTGCGGGTACACCGATGCACACATCACCAATTCCATGCACTTCACTTTTGATGTACGCAGAAACGGTAAGAATTCGGTTTTCATCCCCGAGAACGGTTTTGACGAGCGATGCAATAGCTTCGCCGGGCCCGTAGACAGTANNTAGAGCCTTTGTTCTTGATTATCAACTCGCCGCTGTTTTTCACCGAGGCAATAATATCCTGAACCGGCAGATGGGAAAACTCCGGCAACCGTGAGATCTTGATTCCCCCGATTGTAGTCGCAGACCAGAGAGGTACCATACTTTCGCCATGCTCTCCGATGATTCGGGTATGCACTTCACTCACATGTACCTTGAAGTATGCGGCAATGAGAGACTTCAGCCTCATGGAATCGAGGTGGGTCCCGAGTCCGAAAACCTGGTTGGGTTTAAGACCGGAATATTTCAGGCAGACACAGGTCATTAC
>PNBP01000116.1 GCA_003136075.1 Methanoregula sp.
ATTTTGCTGAGGTTTTTCATCACCCTTCAGATTCGAAAACTATTGGGTGACACCAAAGCGGCGGAGGCGAACCACGATGTGCGAAAGCGTCTCCAAGAGCGACTGCATGATTATCTCTGGGATTTCAACAGAACCAAAAGAACCATATTTTTGGTTTGCAGGGAATTTAACAAAAATTCGAATGAACGAAAAAGAGAAAAATGAACCGGCTTACGCAAACATTACGCCTTCTCCACCGGGAAGGCCCCGGTTGAAATCAAGCCGGACTTTTTCAATTGCCGCAAGGAAATCATCCTGGTTAATGGTCGGGCGTTCCTTGCGGATTGCAAACATACCCGCCTCCATACAGATTGCATGGAGGTCTGCGCCATTCTTTCCTTCGGTAAGTTGTGCGACGATCGAAAGATCAACCGATTCATCGATGGTCAGTCCACGGGTATGAACCTTTAAGATGGACAATCGTCCTGCATCATTCGGGAGCGGGATCTCGATAATCCGGTCAAACCTGCCGGGTCTGAGCAGGGCGCGGTCAAGAATATCAATCCGGTTTGTGGCACCGATAATTTTTACATCGCCCCGGTTCTCAAAGCCATCCATGCCGGCAAGGAGTTGCATCAGTGTCCGCTGTACTTCCCGGTCTCCCGAGGTATTTGCGTCGGTCCTTGATGCACCCACGGCATCGATCTCGTCAATAAAGATAATCGTGGGCGCTTTCTTTTTTGCCATTTCAAAGAGCTCACGGACGAGTCGTGCCCCTTCGCCGATATATTTCTGGACAAGCTCTGAACCCACGACCCGCATAAAATGGGCATTGGTCTCATGGGCAACGGCTTTTGCAAGCAGGGTTTTTCCGGTCCCGGGCGGCCCGTGGAGAAGCACACCTTTTGGCGGTTCAATCCCGATCCGGGTAAACAGTTCCGGCCGTCTTAAGGGGAGTTCTACCGCTTCCCGGATCTCGTTGATCTGATCGTCCAGTCCCCCGATATCCGCATAGTTTTCCTGCGGGGAATCCACCAGTTCCATTCCGTATACCTGTGCATCGAAACTGCTAGGCAGCAGTTCAACGATCGCAAGGGACTGCTGGTTTAACGTGCAGCGTGCTCCTGGTTTCAAATCATCTGCATTGATATTCGGGGAACTACGGACTAAAAATCGTGGTCCGGCACTGCTCCGCACAATAACCCGGGATGGATCCACCACATCTACAATGGTACCGATAATAAGCGGCGGGCTCCGCAGTTGCTCGCTCTCGCTTTTTAATTTGCGGACTTCCCGCTCGTAGCGGATCTTCTGGGTCTCAATATATCGTTTGTCCGCTTCAACCTGCCGCAGCTGCTCCCGAAGTTCCAGATTGCGTGACTCAAGATTACCGACCCGGTCAAGCATCTGGACTTCAAGCTCGTGTTTATCAGTCTCTATCTGCTGAAGTTGCTCCCGCAGCTGTTCAGAAAGCGAGCGATAAAGCCTGTACAGTTCTTCTGGAGTCTGCGGTTCCGTGGATTCACGGAGAATATCGGCCATCGATTCCTCAATTAGCTATATAGGGAAATCTGGATATAAAGTGTTTGTGAGAAAATGCAGTGTGAAATGTGTGGAGAAACGATCCGCGGCAGCCCTAAACTGATCCGTGTTGAAGGGGCTGAACTGCAGGTCTGCAGCAAGTGCGGGAAATATGGCACTGAAGTGCAGCAGCCACGCCGGACTGATGTGCGGCAGATGACTGCACGACCAGCAGCCGGGGCAAAAGGGCCGGTGGTGCTGGCACCGGCACAGCGAAAGCGGGATATGTTTGATTATATGGGCGGCGACATTGTTGAGGATTACGCTGAAAGAATACGAAAAGCCCGTATGGCAAAAGAACTCTCCCAGAAAGATCTTGCCATGCAGATGAAGGAGAAGGAACTGCTGGTAAAGAAGATCGAAAAAGGGGAACTGATCCCGGAAGAGGATGTCCGCAAAAAACTGGAAAAACTGCTTGAGATCAAACTGATTGATACGATTGAAACGGAAACTGAGAAAACAACGCCGGGGAAGATCACCCAGACACTGGGCGACCTGACCGTCATTAAAAAATCAAAAAAATAATTTTTTTATCCAATATTTTGATTCTTCCGGGAGCATCCACACCCGCCGACCCGATCTGATTTCAGGTTCTTGGCACACATGATCATAATATGGTACTGGTGGATTACGGGTGCCGGGGATATCAACATCCTACCGATCTATTCTCCGACGTAAGACTCATACTACAGGTAACCTCCCTATACATCTCCAGTGGAAGCAGTGTTGACGCCCGACAAAAATCCTATTATAACTCGTTATTTCCTTAAAATAACTGTTTTAATCAGGAAAAAACCGGCCAATTTAGCGGACTTTTACGGGCACTTTTTTCTGTCATATAGATTATGAGGTTATGGGGAGTAAATGGCCTATAAAGGCGGTCTATGGCCCGATGTTGATTTACGTCGGATAATTTGGAATATTAGTGGTTTTTTTAGGTAGTGTTCTTCTGGATTTTGGGTGCCAGGAACTTTGTCGGTTTTTTCAATAAAGGTGTATCCGGATTTTTCCGGAAATATTTTTTTTAATTTTTCTTTTACGGTGAAACGGATTTTTTGAAAAATTTTGTTTGTGATAAAAAAAATTGGGTTTTGCTGCTTCAGTAATTTTTTTGAAAGTTTGTGTGCGATTGAAACTATGTTACGTAAATTTTCGATTGGATTTGGGCGAAAAAAATTGACGTGGTGATTGGCAATGCGGATTTTGGGAAAAACAAAATTGGTTTTTGGGTGTCACAATTTTTTTTATGTATCAATTCATTTTTTGAAAGGATCACGATTCTTTATTTTATCTTATTGGTGGAGGCTGATGCCCCCATCCATTTTATATACCGCTCAAACCCACCATAATGTATGCAGGGTGAGTGTTCAAGCGCTCGTGAGGGTTTTTTTGCCCGTGAATGTCTTTATCACCACTAGTTCCACGCCCGCCCGTTGCATCAGCACAACCGTTTCTGAAAAATTATTCAACCACGGTACCGTCTGGTATTGCGTTTTTGCCTTTTTTGGCTATTATTTCTGGTATCTGTAAGCCCTCTGGTTCGCTTGAGAAATCATTGCGAAAGCAAGGGGGGAGTTGTTTGTTATGAGAGGTAAGGAAATTCGTCTGGAACGTATCATGAACCGGAATACGAAAAAAACCATCATCGTACCGATGGATCACGGGGTCACAAACGGCCCTATTCCGGGATTGATTGATCTCGGGCAGGCCGTCGATCTTGTAGCCGATGGCGGGGCAAATGCAGTAATCGGGCATGTCGGGCTTGCCCTGTACGGTCACCGGCAGAGCGGGCGGGATATCGGCCTGATCCTGCACTTGTCAGCGAGCACGTCCATCAGCCCCGATCCCAATGAGAAAGTACTGGTAAATTCCGTCACCAACGCCCTCAAGATGGGCGCCGATGCCGTTTCGATGCATGTCAATATCGGGGCGGACTCAGAAGCCCGGATGCTTGCCGACTTGGGGAGTGTTGCAGTCGACTGCATGGAGTGGGGGATGCCACTCCTCGCGATGATGTACCCGAGAGGCAAAAAAATTACCAAGGACAACGATGTCGACCAGGTAAAACTCGCCGCCCGTGTGGCGGCAGAGCTCGGGGCGGACATTGTAAAAACCGTGTACACGGGCGATCCCGAATCGTTCCGTGAAGTGACCCGCGGTTGCCCGGTGCCCGTGGTGGTAGCCGGAGGTTCAAAGACGGATGACCGCACAACACTTGAATTAATTGAAGGTGCGATGGCAGGCGGTGCAGCTGGCATCTCTATTGGCAGGAACGCATTCCAGCACCGGAGCCCGGCCCGGTTTGTCCGTGCAGCCGCATGTATCGTGCATGCAAACAAGAGTGTCGATGATGCAATGGAACTGTTGAAGGTGTGAAACATGATAGGAAAAGAGATCAGGATTGAACGGATCATGGACCGGAACACCGGTCGGTCGGTTATTGTGCCGATGGATCACGGGTTTTCCATGGGGCAGATCGAAGGTCTGCTGGATATGACCACGGTCATATCGGATGTAAGCGAAGGCGGGGCAAATGCGATTGTCCTGCATAAGGGAATGGTAAAACGCGGTCACCGGCGGCACGGTCGGGATATAGGGCTGATTGTCCACCTCTCGGGAAGCACATCGCTGAACCCGGACCCCAACGACAAGGTGCTTGTCTGCTCGGTGGAAGAAGCGATTGCGCTTGGCGCCGATGCTGTCTCAATCCACATCAACCTCGGGGCTCCCAACGAGTCAAAGATGCTTGAGTCCGGCGCAAAGATTGCCCGGGACTGCAGCCGGTGGGGGATGCCGCTCTTGATTATGTGTTACCCTCGGGGAAAAGGCATTGACCCGACGTCCGCACAAGCGATTGGCCACTGTGTCCGTGTGGCAGAGGAGCTGGGCGCTGACCTGATCAAGACCAATTACCCGGGTGACCCGGACGCGTTCCACCGGATCACCAAGGCATGTTCGGTACCGGTGTTCATTGCCGGCGGCGAAAAATCCGGTGATCTTGAGACCCTGAAAATCATCCGTGATTCCGTCCATGCCGGCGGTGCCGGTGTCTGCGTGGGAAGAAACGCGTTCCAGCGCGAGGATACCCGGGGATTTGTCCGGGCGCTCTGCCAGGTCGTACATGGGGACACAGAACCTGCGGCAGCACTGGGGCAGAAGAGATGAAACTGTTCTGGGTTGATGTACGCCAATGGAACAAAGAGATCGCGATGACGGCTCTTGAGAGCGGGGCTGACGCGCTCATGGTTGAGCACGCAGAGGATGTGAGACGGCTCGGGAGAATTACCACCATCGCACCCGATGGTGACCTGAAAACAGGATCTGATGTTGCCGAAGTTACCATCACCGATAAGGCAAGCGAGAAGNNAACTGGGAAATACCCGGTTTGTGGTGGTGACCACTCGTGACTGGACCGTTATTCCGCTTGAGAATCTCGTTGCCCAATCAGACAGGATTATCGCCAGCGTTCACAATCTCCACGAAGCAGAGGTTGCCCTGACGGTTCTTGAAAAAGGCGTCCACGGCATACTGCTGAAAACCACCGACCCTTCAGTCATAAAAGCCGTTGCAGCCCGGATAAAAGCGCAGAGCAGTACCATCCGGCTCGTCCCGTTCACGGTCACCGCAATCCGTCCGGTGGGGATGGGCGATCGCGTCTGNNGTGGTGAGGGAATGCTGATGGGCAACATGTCATCTGCGATGCTGCTCGTACATGCCGAAACCCTTGAAAATCCGTATGTTGCACCGCGGCCGTTCCGGGTGAATGCCGGCGCAGTCCATGCCTATATCATGCTGCCGGATGGAAAAACCGCGTATCTCTCCGACTTGGCTGTCGGTGGACAGGTGCTGGTATCAAACGCCACCGGGTCGGCAAAGACCGCAATTATCGGGCGGACAAAGATTGAACGGCGACCCCTGCTTCTTGTTGAAGCCAAAACGGATACGTCAAAGGTCAGCCTCATCCTCCAGAATGCCGAGACCATCCGGCTCGTAAAAGAAGACGGAAGTGCAATCTCGGTCGTAAACCTCGCGACGGGGGATCGTATTATGGGATGCGCACTTGAAGGTGGACGGCATTTTGGCATGGCCGTCAAAGAGACCATTGTTGAGAAGTGAAGCAATGAAAGCAGGCATTATCGGGGGAACCGGAAAGATGGGAAAACTCTTTACCGGCGTTTTTGAGCGGGCAGGATATGACGTGGTGGTCTCCGGACGGTCAACTGCCCTGACAAACGAAGCACTGGCAAGCGAGTGCGATCTGGTGATTGTTTCAGTACCAATCCGGGACACGGTGCGGGTAATTCAGGAGATTGCCCCATTGCTCTCAAAGGACCAGGTGCTGTGCGATTTCACCTCATTAAAAATGGAGCCGGTGGAAGCCATGCTCAAATCAAAGGCACAGGTTATAGGGCTGCACCCGATGTTTGGCCCCACGGTGAGTTCGCTTTCCCGCCAGACCATTATCGTCTGCCCGGCCCGTGCTGATCCACCTGTCCTGTCTTCCCTGATCACGGTATTCAAAAACGAAGGGGCGGAATGCACGATTACGACACCGGAAGCGCACGATCGCATGATGGCGGTTGTGCAGGGGCTGACGCATTTTGTCACGCTCACCATGGCAGACACCATTCGCCGGCTTGGCATCGATATTGAAACAACACAGGCATTTACGAGCCCCGTGTACCAGATGGAACTGTCAGTTGTCGGCCGGCTTCTTTCACAGGATCCGGACCTCTATGCAGATATCCTTCAGGAGAACCAGTTTGTGCCGGAAGTGCTGGACACCTGCCAGGACGCGGTCCGCACTCTTACCGACATCATCACAGCAGGTGACCCGGACCGGTTCAGGGAGTTTTTCCAGAAAAACAACCGGCATTTCGGGGATTACTGCCGGCAGGGACAGGAAACAACCGATGCCCTTATTGACTACATGGTGAAACGATGACGATCATCACGCTTGGCCCGGAAGGGACATTCTCGCATGAACTTGCGCTGCGCCTCTCGTGTTCTCCCCTGCGGTTAGTGCCCACTATCCACGGGGTCTTTATCGCTGTCGAACGGGGGGACGGCGATGGCATCGTCCCGATAGAAAATTCCGAAGCCGGTGGTGTCGGCGCAACACTGGACGGCCTCACCCGTTTTCCGGTCTATATCACCCGCGAGATGTACATGCCCATCCACCATCATCTTGCAGCCCGGGTGCCATTCGAAGAAATAACCGTCATCTATGCGCACCCGCAAACCCATGAGCAGTGCAGCGAGCATCTCGAGCACTGGGGCATACCGGTCATCCACACCAGTTCCAATGCAGCAAGTGCACTGGAGGCACAGAAAAGTCCCACTGCCGGTGCAATCATATCCACATCCGCATTATCGCTCTATGATCTTCCTCTCCGGATAAAAAATATCGAGAATAATCCGGAGAACGTCACCCGGTTCGTGCAGATCGCAAAAACTCCCAACACTGCCGGTCATGAACAGAAATGCAGTATCCTGATCGATCCGGAACTGGATCGCGCCGGGCTCCTGTACGATCTGCTCGGGGTTTTTGCACAGAAACGGATCAATCTTACTCGTATCGAATCCCGCCCATCCAAGCGGGGGATCGGGACGTACGTGTTCTTTCTTGACTATGCAGTGTCGCCGGATACCGGCGACACACTCGCTCACCTCAAAAAAATGACCACAGTCAAAGAGCTTGGATGCTACACCCGAGTTGAGGTACCATCGTGATCCGGACACTACCCCGCATCCGGCAGGTTGAAGGTACGGTGCGTGCGCCACCGTCAAAGAGTTATACCCACCGGGCACTCATTACGGGGGCACTTGCTTCTGGCACTACCGTTCTTGAGCACCCGCTGGATGCAGAAGATACCCGGCTGACCGCTCAGGCGCTTACCTCCCTCGGGGTTCCTCTCCTGTGGCAGGGAGACCGGATCACTCTTACCGGTTGTAACGGGGTTCTTCCCGCGTCCNNCCCGGCACAACAACGATCAATCTGGAAAATTCCGGTACGAGCCTGCGCCTGCTCACCTCTCTTGCCCTGCTTGCCTCACATCCGGTTGTCCTTACCGGCAGCGCACGGATGCAGGAACGCCCGATTGGCCCGCTTGCCGATGCACTGATGCAGATCGGCGGTCATGTTACTTTTCCGGGAAAAAAAGGTTTTCCACCCGTTCAGGTCAGCGGTCATTTGAACGGAGGGGCGGTCAGCATCGACGGATCCATGAGCAGCCAGTATATCTCATCGCTCCTGCTCGCTGCTCCCTATGCGGACAAAGAAACGGAAATGGAGATCCTTGGTACTCCTGCATCGAGATCCTATCTTGACATTACGGTGGATGTGATGCGGACATTCGGCGCTGACGTCAAACAGTTTGGTTCTGACCGCTTTGTTGTCAGTAACTGCACCCGCTATGCCGGCAGAACCTGTCCTGTTGAAGGGGATTACTCATCAGCATCGTACTTCTTTGCGATCGCAGCAATCTGCGGCGGCAAAATAACCGTCACCAACCTCAATGCCACATCCGTGCAGGGAGACCGGCAGTTTCTTACCGCTCTTGAAGCAATGGGATGCCGGGTAACCAGTTCGGGTGACACCGTAACGGTTGAGCGGACAGGCAATCTCAGGGGAATTACGATTGATATGTCATCATCCCCCGATACGGTCCAGACACTTTGTATGGTAGCAGCCGTTGCTGACACCCCCACTACCATTACCGGGATCAGCCACCTGAAGTTCAAGGAGAGTGACCGGATCACGAGCACAGCTGAGCACTTGATGAAACTGGGCGGCAATGTGCGGGTTGAAGATGACCGGATTACCATTTCCCCCCGTCCGCTTCATGGGGGTACCATTGACCCGGGAAATGATCACCGGACGGCGATGAGCTTTGCGGCACTGGGACTTGGCATCGGGGAAGTTACTATCACGGGTGCTGAATGCGTGAACAAATCGTTCCCCGGTTTCTGGGAAACACTTGCGGAAGTTGTGCAATGAAACGGATTGTGTTTGTGGGATTTCGCGGAACCGGCAAGACCGAGATTGGGAAACGCATAGCCCTGCACAAGAAGGTACCGTTTATCGATACCGATGAAAAGATCGAACAAAAAACCGGTCGTTCTATCCCGGATATCTTTCATGATGATGGGGAGAAACGGTTTCGGGATATCGAACGTGAGGTTGTCGCCAGCCTGCCATCTTCAGATGTGGTTATCAGTACCGGCGGGGGTGTGGTCGCTGATCCGGTCAATATGGAACACCTGCGGGCAGACAGTACCTGTGTCCTGCTCACCGCTGATCTTGTGACCATTGAACAGCGCTTAACAAAAAAACCGCGCCCGCCACTCACGGGGCTGCCGCTGCGCGAAGAGATCGCAGAGATGATCGATCGCCGTCGCCAGCACTACCATGCAGCCGCAGATTTCTGTGTTGATACCAGTGAGACGTCCCCGGATGATGCAGCAAAACAGGTTCTTATGCTCCTTGATAACGGCGTTTCAACCGACCAGCAGCGAAAAACAGCGCTGGAATTTTTTAAAACCGGCCGTATTCCTGCACCCTCTCTCCAGGCACTCGAAGATATCCTCACCGGGATAAACCGGGATCCGCAGACCCGGATTCTGGGTGTCGCCGGTTATCCCTGTGCCCACAGCCGGAGCCCGCACCTGTTCAATGCGCTCTTTTCCCGGTATCATCTCAACTACCATTATACGTGGTTTGAGGACCCGGAACTTGTGGAGATCATGAATGTTGCACGGGCTGTTGATGCGAAAGGGCTCTCGGTCACGATCCCGTTCAAGCAGGATGTGATACCGTTCCTTAATGAGATTGAAGAACATGCCGCCCAGCAGATTGGTGCCGTCAACACGGTCGTGTTTGCCTGCGGGACTGCAACCGGCTATAATACGGATTGGTTAGGAATACGAAAACCGCTGGTCGCCCTGAAAGGTTCAAAAGCGGTGCTGCTTGGCGCCGGCGGCGTTGCAGCTGCTGCCGCTTATGCTTTAAAGGATCTTGACATGGACGTAACCATCCTGAACCGTACGCCGCAAAATGCACAGGCACTCGCTGAACGTTTCGGGTGTGCGTGGGCTCCATGGGACGCATTTGACCGGATCAAACCCGATCTGGTCGTCAATGCAACCCCGCTTGGCATGCAGCCGGATACCCGCAGTCCGCTTGCAGAAAAGCAGATAACAGGGGAAATGACCATCTTTGATCTGGTATATACGCCGCCGGTAACCCCGCTCATCGGGATGGCGCGGCAGAAAGGGTGTCGGACAATTACGGGCATCGATATGTTTGTCCACCAGGCACGGGAACAGTTTTACCTGTTCTTCGGGATTGACGTGCCCGAACCGGTCATACGGGAGCTGGTCACATGAACACGTTTGGCAGAACATTCAGGATTACGACATTTGGCGAAAGTCACGGGGCAGCAGTTGGTGTGGTCATTGACGGGTGCCCGCCCAAAATTGAACTGTCAGCACAGGACATCCAGCCGTTGCTTGACCGGCGTCGCCCGGGAACATCCCCGCTCACCTCACCGCGCAGGGAGCCGGACCGGGTTGAAATTCTCTCCGGTACATTTGAAGGGAAAACAACCGGGACACCTATAGCGTTGCTCGTGCGAAACGAGGATTCGCATTCCGGCGATTATGACACCTTAAAAGACGTGTTTCGTCCAGGACATGCAGACTTCACGTACCAGGAAAAATATGGTATCCGTGACTATCGCGGCGGCGGGCGCAGTTCCGGCAGGGAAACAGTTGGCCGGGTAGCGGCCGGCGCGGTTGCTCAGAAAATCCTGTCTGCACACGGTATCACCGTCACCGGGAACATCCTTACCGTGCACGGGAAATCCACCCAAAAGGAGATCGAAGAGGAAATCCGTTCGGCAAAGGATGCCGGCGATTCCGTCGGGGGTGTGGTTGAGATTGTCGCTTACGGTATTCCGTTGGGACTGGGCGATCCGGTCTTTGGGAAACTGGACGCACAGATCGCCGGCGCGATGATGGGCATCGGCGCAGTCAAAGGTGTAGAAATTGGTGACGGGTTCGCAACTGCCGGGAAATCCGGGAGCGAGAACAACGACCAGATGACTACTGACGGTTTTTTAAGCAACCATGCAGGAGGGATTCTTGGCGGCATCTCAAGCGGACAGGATATCGTCGTGCGGATTGCGGTCAAGCCTACGCCGTCCATCCAAAAAATGCAGAAAACCCGGGATTGCTACGGGAACGAAGTGAACCTGTCGATACAGGGGCGCCATGATCCCTGTATCGTGCCCCGCATTGTGCCGGTTGCCGAAGCGATGCTGGCACTGGTGCTTGTGGACTGCTGGCTGGAGCAGGCAAAATACACAATCGACCGGTAGGACGGGACACTGGATTTGTCCGGGTGCGTAGGTATCTAAGCGTCCCTTTTTTTACCCACTTCAACCGGGTTCTCCGGAAATGATATCCATTCCGTAAACCCCCCTTCGAACATCACAACATGAGGATACGATAGATACCATTTCAGGATAAGAAACACGAGCGTCGCCGTCCTCCCGGTTCCGCAGGAGCAGATGACAGTTTTATCCGGAGTAATCCCGCATGAGATAAAAATCTCTTTGAGATCATCAGGAGATTTCATGAGTGCACTGTTTTTCTCATCCATCAGCACCTGTGCCGGGACATTGACCGCCCCGGGAATGTGACCGGGTTTTGCCCACGAAGCCTGCCCCTCGTATGCAGCTGATGGCCGGGTATCAAGCAGCACAACATGGGGCTGACCTTTAAAATGTACCACTTCAGGATATCCGATAAAATAGTCCTCGCGGATATGTGCGGTATATGCCACGCTGCGAGTCCACCCGGATACCGGCGTTATTGGCCGGTTCTCCTGCTGCCATTTGTGGAGACCTCCTTCAAGAATATTGACCCTTGTATGCCCGTACCGGATGAGGGAATAGGCAACGAACGCGGCCGCGAAGCCATCACCCACAGAGGATGACGGGCTCTGTGGTACACTTCCCGTGGTATAGACGACCAATTCACGTCCATACTCTATTCCCAGCACCCCAAAGAGTGCTTCTGCCATATCTTTGGGAATCCAGCGTGCAGGAATGTTTCCCGTATGCACCCGGAACAGACCTTCCGGCACATGGATTGCTCCGGGAATATGACCGGTAAAATACGCATGGACATCTGGCNNCCGGCAATCGAGAATCATCAGGTTGCGATCATCCCGGTGTTCAGCCAGCCATCCGGTTGAAACCCAGCGTACTGACGGGGCATTCATTTCAGGACGGTTGGCTGTTTCCATGCTTATCCCTGATGTGACGTTTCTCTTATCCTGAATACGTCTCACAAAAATACCTGAAACCTACCCGTAAAGGGCCCAAAGTTGAGCGCTACCCCACGGTTTTCATCCGTTTCATCAGATCCACAAACTCTTCCACGGAATACTGGCCATCCGCTGTTGCCGCGCCCATATGACAATACGCGAGTTCAGACCCAAAGAAGGGAAGTACTGCCCGGGCATACCGGAACTCTTTCCCCATCACGCCCGTGCAGATGGGTTTTTTTGCTGCATGGGTAAAGGCGAGCAGTTCAATAAGATCGTCACGGTTTGACGGCGTCATGATAATCTTTGGGATATCGCCGTACGCCCGCAATTCGCGCTCCAGTACAAATAATACATGGAGCGGCATCATCCGCCCGTCATGGTGCGACGCGATGATCGTTTTTCCGGCTGACTTTATCGCCGCCGCATGCACAGAAAACCGCTGTTCGATATCAATATACTCAACTAGGGGAAGAAGGGGCTCAATCTTTTCAAACCATTCGTCCGCATTGCCAAAATAGTTGCCACCGTCATCAGCCGAGCGGAGCGTTGCGATAATAGGCAGGGTTGTTTCCTTTTTTGCGGCCGTGATTTGCGCCAAAATATCGCCGTGCATCAGGTCAAGACGGAATTCAATCATATCCGCTCCCTTGTCCCGGGCAGCACCGGCATACGAGGCATCCATGAGCGCAGCAACAATCTTCATGACTGGTTTTTTGTTGGTGGGCTATCCTTAAAAAAATTCTGGGATACGCGGTATGCAACTATCCGAAATTTTTTTTTACGATATCTTTTCCGGGGGTTATGAAGATTTTTATTGAAAATAACGAACAAGATACAAATACATCGATAATGAGCGTTATAAAAACGCGTCTTAATTCTTAAATGCAGTTGAGGATTAATGATGCGATTGGCTTTTCTCCATTCGGTGAGGGGCAAGGCAAGGTTATTGATGTGATTCATCCCACTCCAGATAAGGGTTGATTGGGAGGATTCTTAATACGCTACCGGGCAAGATAATTTTTAATTTTTAACAAAAACACCATAAAAGCATATTGCCATAGAATGCAAAAAATAATCGAGGAGACTGTACTTGTATGGGAAACCCGTATCTGGCAAGTGATGAGTCCATCATACTTGCAACGCACAATATTCTTATCAAATCTGTCCGGTCTGATGTAATCCTCACCAACCAACGATTGATTATTTCAGACAGTAGTCATGCACAATTCCGGCCGCAGACAATACCCCTTGCAGCCGTTATGACGGTTACATCCGGTGAAACCGGGCTTGGCTATCCTGCCATCACGCTCTCGCTTGCCGCCGCACACGGTGCTACCGAACCTCTGGAGATGGCATTTTACCAGAAAGACCGGGAGCACCGGGATCAGGAGTGTATGGACTGGATACAGAAACTGGGCGAACGTACCATTGCCGCCCGGGAAAAGGCTGCACAGGAAGGTGTCTCATTAGACGATCTTGTGGCTGCCATCACTGCAGACAAGATAGCTGAAGCAGAAGCGCTGGACGCGGAAAATGCAATGATCAGGACTGAGCCCGTCACACCCCGCCCGTCAGCGCCCCGTAAACCCTATTCGTTTTCCCGGCCGGCCACGGGTATCCCGAAATTTGCGGCCATTGCGGCCATTATTATAGTCATTCTCGCTGTTGCCGGGGGGGTATACCTGTTCACCAAATCCATGCCGGGAAAAACCACTATCCCTGTGGTTCCGGTCACAACAACCACTGAAGTAACTTCCGTTCCATCGATGAGTACACCGGTTCCTGCCCTGACCACAGTTGAGCCGGTCATCCCGGTTACACCGGCGCCTACCCTATTACCGGCAATGACCACGCAGACCGTTGCCGCCCTGCAACCCATCATCCCCAAAACCGGCGTCTGGGTTCGGGTCACCAGCCCGGGCAACTATACCGGATCAATCGGCACGGCAGGTAACCTCCGCGACATAACCGGTACAGGAGAGCAGTTCTACCAGATACCGGCAGCTCCTGATGCGATGATCGATATCATCATCCAGAAAGAGAGCGGTTCCGGGGATATGCTTTCAGCGGATATCTACAATTTCGGCGTGCTGGTCAAACACGGGGCAATCACGGCACCAAAAGGAACCCTTGAGATGCATTTCAGTTTAAAGACGACAACAACGGCAATCAACGGATCATAATTTTTTTCATTCCTCGTATTGGATTGCAATTTTTGCTACAGGGCAGGGACGGTGAGAGAACACCGTGATCTCAGGAGGGGGTTACAGTTTACCTTTTTTCCCACATGCCCCTGCCGCTGGAATCTTATAGGCCATCGTTTGGGTTTTCCATGTGGCGTTATACCTGATATTTTTCCAGCCACCCTGCATGGGTGAGCCCGTGCCAATGTGTCGATCCCCGATGAAAGAAGAGAATGATATCGGTCATGGAATGCACGATAACCATGCACAACCGGATTGACAGAAATGCTCCTTGCCATGAAAACATGATAAATCGTTTAAAATATATGCCACCTCATCAATCATTGCTGTAGGGGGTATTGACAGATGGCCGTCGACCTGTTCTTTGAAATCTTTCAATCGCCCAACATTTTCACCATTGGCATCACTGCAATTATTGCCACCATCGTTCTTGGATACATTATTGTCCGGTACATGAAATCGTTAAGAATATTATAGAACGGCGTGCCAGAACGTTTGTGATGACATTTTTTCGCTGTGAATCAGGTACTAAAAATAATTACCAGAGAAAAATGTGTTTCATCATGGTTTTGCATGGGCAAATCATGAGTCGAAATGATTGTAATGAAGGTACATGAAAACCCCGGTACCACTCTCATACGATACAAAAAAAGCGCACAAAAAATTCTGATTACGCACTGACGGGTGCTTCGGGGGCTGATTTATCATACACCGATTTTCGTACCGGGTTTTTGTCCCAGACAAGCATGCCATCTGTAAACGAGAACGATTTCATGAACAGTACCCTGGTACTGGCGGATATGCCGGAAAGATCTGCATTCATGGGAACGATTACGGCCATCTTGGTTTTGGTGGACTGTCCATATACACCCGTACCAGTAGTACCAAGGGTCTTAAGAAGGTCAGAGGAGATTGTTGGTTCAAAGGAAACAAGTACCAGAACCGATTCTTTTTCGCCATGGAAGAACCGCTCGGCACTAAAGATCTGATCGTAACCTTTCAGGTGCGTGACAGGAAGAACTGACCACCCGTCAAAACTGGAATAAAACCGGTTGATCTCCTGCTTCACAAACCCGTGCATTACATCCTGCTCTTTGCCCATAATCAATCAACAGGATGTATTTACCGGGAATTAAAAAACCTATGTTTTTGTTTCCAGTCAGCCAGATTTGGCTCTGTAAAGTCGCTTATATCATTAACCGGGTTTAATCAGGGAAAAACAGAATTTCATCTCGGTTATTATTTTAGTAAATAGAGCAGAACGCTCACAATGAGAAAATGAGTGGGAGGAGTAAGCCTCCTTTTGTTTTAGCGGCATTCAGCTATGCGCCAAACCCGGGCAGATACCGAGCGATCGATTGCCCTGTTCTGGCTTGCACCCGCAGGGATTCGCCGTTTCATCGTATCCTGTTTTTTTGTAGCGCTCAGCGAGTTACTCGCGCGATTAATCGCGCTTCTCGCCATACATGGCTCAGTCGCATCATCACTTAAAACAGGCCGTATCGTTTCTGTGCCATTGCCATGGCTCTCACCATCCATACGTGGGTATGGCTGCGTGCTCGGTGGGTGGGGGGACTTTCCTCAGCAGCATTTCGCCACCGTCAGCCGCTCTCTCCCTCTCACTATCATATTGTCCGGTGAACGTAATTAAGTGCAGCGCTCAAGGCACAACGAAACGATGTGCATGTCCCATGCCGACAGGTAAATAAAGGAACCTGATCATAAAAAGTCACAAACGAGGGGATGAATGAATGGATTTACTGATCGCAGATGAAGGGAAACGGGCTGCGGCACTTGCCCGCGATGCCATCGAACATGCAGTACTGCAAAAACCAGCATCTGCCATCCCGCTCACGCCGGTGTTTGAAGAAAAACGCGGCGTCTTTGTCACGCTCACCAAAGCAGGGAAACTCCGCGGGTGTATTGGATTTCCCTACCCGGTCATCCCGCTTGGCGATGCAATCCGCCAAGCTGCCGTTGCAGCAGCAAAAGAAGACCCCCGGTTTCTGCCAGTCCGTAAAAATGAAGTCTGCTCGCTGGCGTTTGAAGTCACCGTCCTCACCGTTCCCCAATCTCTCGATTGTAAACCGGAAGAACGGCCGGCTCACATAACAACCGGGCAGCATGGCCTTATTGTCCGGGGAATGGGGACAAGCGGTCTTCTCCTGCCCCAGGTGGCAACCGAATATGGCTGGGATAGTGAAACATTCCTTTTCCACACGTGCCAGAAAGCGGGTTTGCCCGGCTCATGCTGGAAAGACCGTCAGGTCGAAATCCTTACCTTTGAAGGCCAGATCTTTCATGGGTCATTTACAGGAGAACCGTTTAACCTGTAGAGAGCTCACTATATAGCGACAGGAGTTCTTCGTGCGGCATGGCGATAGCGTTTGAAAGTTTATACAGTGATATTGCAGGGCGCTCCGGCAGGCTGGTTGCCCAGAAAAAAACAATAAAAACCCCGGCGCTTCTTCCGGTCATCAACCCGCACCTCCCGCTTGTCACGCCCCGCGAGATGCAGAAAATGGGCGTGGAAGCGATCATTACCAATGCCTACGTTTTTTCGCAGAGCCAGCAGTACCGGGACCAGGCGCTCGAACAGGGACTTCACAAAGTTCTTGATTTCGATGGCCTCATTATGACCGATTCCGGCTCGTTCCAACTCTCGGTCTATGGCGAAGTTACGATCACAAACACCGAGACACTTGCATTCNNAACAGCGCGATATCGGCAGCGACATCTGGGTGCCGCTCGATATCCCGACCTCCCCCAATGCGGACCGGGAGACAGCAGAACGGGAACTCGGCATCACGATGGCGCGGCTCCGCGAGGCAAAAGAGCTGTTTGGGCCTGACGCCCCCATTGCCGGGCCGGTACAGGGCGGCATTTTCCCCGACCTCCGCGAACGTGCAGGTAAGGAAGTCAGCGACCTGCACTTCTCGTTCTGCCCGATCGGTGCTGTTGTGCCGCTCATGGAATCGTACCGGTACCGGGATCTCGTTGATGTCGTGATGGCTGCAAAACAGACGATCTCGCCTGCCTCGTGCGTTCATCTCTTCGGCGCCGGCCACCCATCCATGTTTGCACTTGCAACCGCCATGGGCTGCGATCTTTTTGACTCGGCTGCCTATGCACTCTACGCCAAGGAAGGACGATATCTCACGACGCACGGCAGTTTCAAGATTGACGAACTCGTTGAACTTCCCTGTGCCTGTTCAGTCTGCCGCACGCACACCGCTGATGAGATACGCACTGCCCCGGACCGTGCCCGTCTTCTTGCACTCCACAACCTTGCCGTCACTCTGGCTGAAATCGCGAGGATCCGGCAGGCTATCGTTGACGGAACACTCTGGGAACTCGTGGATGACCGGTGCCGGAACCACCCCCAGCTGTTGAGCGGGTACCGGGCGCTGCTTCGTCAGGGTGCCCGGCTTGAAACCCATGACCGGGTCTCAAAACGCCGGTTCTTCTACCGGGGCGATGAGAGCTGCGCCCGGACTGAAATCGTCCGGTTCCAGCGATCGCTGGCACGCCTTCGCCTCGGTAAAACCGTTCTTATCGTGTCAGATGGCGGGATACGGGACGAATATGAAACGGTGCTCCTCTTCAAACCGCCCTTTGGGCCATACCCCACTGAACTTGGCGAGACCTTCCCGATCGGCCAGAGCGAAACGCCGGAATGGGACGAAGCGCTTGTCCGCCAGGGTTGCCGGGGGATTAACATCCTTAAGGAAAAACATCCCGGCAGCCGGTTCTTTATCTCCGGTTTCCAGCACTGGACAGATATTCTCCGGCAGGAGTGCGGGGATTCCCTTGAGGTGATCGATTGATCCGGGTGGATTTCCGGCACCGTGACGGGCTTGCCCGCACCGGGTTGATGACCAGCGATGCCGTAAAAATCCCGCTCCCTGCGGCGGTTGATACAGGATCCAGGTTCCCCGATCTTCACAACCGCTCGCTCACCAATGTCCCGCTCGCAGCACCGGCCACGTTTGTCGCGACTTATATCAAAAACGATGGCGGGCAGCCGGTTACCATTCATCCTTCACTTGAAAACCCGGCACAGAGCGGCGACTGCGTGATGGTTGCTAACTGGCATACCGCATCTGCTAACCCCCGCAATTATGCCGCATGGCTGGTCTCACTCAAGGAAAAAACACCGCCGGATACCCTGTGGTATGCGCCGGGCACGGCACTCCCGTCAAACGTCTATATGCTCTGTTATACCGGATTTGATCTCTTCGATTTTATCGCCGTTGACCTCAAATCCGCACAGGGATTGTTCTGCACTCCTGAAGGAGANNCTGCACCTGCAACGGCTGCCAGACCCGGAACCTGAAAGAGCATAACCGCCAGTCTCTCCTGCACGAGCTGGCGCTTATCCGGAAGTTTATCGACCAGTCTCAGCTCCGGGAACTTGTAGAATCCCGTTGCCGGATGAACGCGGAGCATGTGGCCATTATGCGCCATCTTGATTCGCAGTATGCATTCCTCGAGCAGTACATGCCCGTTGCCCGCAGTTGTGTGATGAGAGCAAACTCCGGCGAATCGATGCAGCGCGTGGAGGTGAGGAGGTTTTCCAACCGGCTGATCTCGCACTACCGGCCGCCAAAGGCAACGGTTGCGGTGCTCCTTCCCTGTTCGGCAAAGAAACCCTACTCGCTCTCCCAGAGCCACCGACGATTCCAGGCAGCAATTTCAGGCCGGGCCCACGAACTTATCGTCACCTCTCCCCTCGGGTTGGTTCCCCGCGAACTGGAGTGCTGCTATCCCGCAATGCACTATGATGTGCCGGTGACCGGCTACTGGGATGCAGAAGAATGTGCTTACATCTCCACGGTTCTTGCCCGTTATTTCAAAGCTCACTCGTATGAGCGTGTCATCGCCCACCTTGAAGGCGGCGCCCTGAAAGTCGCAGAGATGGCGGCAGCAGAATGCGGCATTACTCTTGAATATTCCTGCCGGGAGCGCCCGACCGGTGATGCAGCGCTCGTCGCTCTTGACCAGGCACTTGCCGGGGAGAGGCGGGTCAAGGATGACCGGCTGCACGGCATGCTCTCATTCCAGTTCAACGTGGATATCGATACCCGGGGGATCATGCCACGGGGTTGTTTCCCGGAAATTTTCTATGCAAAAAACAACCTGCAGATCTTCTCAATTGACACCGGTACCGGCTTGCTTCGTCCCACGTTTGACGGCTGGAAACTCATTTTGGAAGGCTACCGGGTCTTTATCGATGATTTCATTCCCGAGGGCGACGTGCTTGCGCCGGGTGTTATTGATGCAAATCCGGAGATCCGTGATGGAGATGAGGTACTCATTATTGGTAAGCGGGCTCTGGCAACAGGCAGGGCTGCGATGTCTGCAAAGGAGATGGTGCAATCACATCGCGGTGTTGCCGTGCGTGTGCGTAAAATAAAGAGGGTTTAGGTTCAACTGGTACGATACATTGCAGATTATCCATGGAGTGAAAATTTTGTTCCGTATCGAAAACGCCAAACAGGGCGGGTGGAAATTTTGAGCACCCCCGCCATTGCACAGGACACGAAGGGGATAAACCCAGCCGATCCGAAGGGCCCGGTTGCCGTGCCGGTCGTGGTCGCCGTTCCAAAAGAGCAGACCCCGGGCGAACAACGCGTGGCGACCGTGCCGGAGGTCGTCCTGAAACTTACGAAGTCAGGCCACGTGGTCCGGATCGAGCACGACGCGGGAGCAGGCGCGTACTATCCCGATGATCTTTTCATGACTGCCGGTGCGAAGATCGTGTCCAGCCGGGCCGACCTGTTCAGCGGCGCCCGGATCGTGCTGTGTGTCCAGCCTCCGACCGTCACCGATGTCGATCAATTTGCCGAAGGTACGATCGTCATCGGGTTCATGAATCCGACGCGCAACCTCGACACAGTCGCCCGGATGCGCGACCGGAAGATCACCGCCTTTGCCCTTGAATTTGTCCCGCGGATCACCCGTGCCCAGAGCATGGATGCGCTCAGTTCCCAGGCAACGGCCGGTGGGTACGTGGCAGCAGTCCTGGGCGCGGATAACTGCCCGAAGTTCCTCCCGATGCTGACGACAGCCGCAGGTACGATACGACCGGCAACGGTGCTTATCCTTGGTGCCGGCGTCGCCGGCCTCATGGCAATCGCCACGGCTAAAAGGCTTGGCGCTATCGTTGAGGCCTACGATGTCCGGCGCGCCGCGGGCGAACAGGTCAGGAGTCTTGGTTCAAAGTTTCTCGAACTCGAGATCAATGCCGAAGGGCAGGGCGGCTACGCCCGGGAACTTACCGCAGAAGAGAAGGAAAAAGAGCAGCAGATGGTCTCTGCTGCGGTTGCACGGGCCGACATTGTCATCACGACGGCCGCCATCCCGGGCCGCAAAGCCCCCATCCTTGTTACGAAGAAGACCGTGGCGACCATGCGGCCGGGCGCTGTCATCATCGATATGGCAGCCGAATCAGGTGGCAACTGCGAGCTGACCCAGGCGGGAAAGACCGTCCGGGAACACGGCGTCATGATCATCGGCCCACAGAACCTCCCGGCCCGGGTGCCATTCCATTCGAGCCAGATGTACGCAAAGAACCTCCAGTCGTTTCTCTCGCTCCTCATTGACAAGAACGGGGCGCTCGTGACAGAGTTCACCGACGAGATCCTGACCGCGAGTCTTCTCGTCCATGCGGGTACAGTGGTCCATAAGCCAACAAACGACCTTCTGAACGGAGGGAAACCATGATCGATGCAACCACGTTCTGGACTGCGGTTTATATCGTAATTCTGGCCGCTTTTACCGGCTATGTTGTCATCAGCCGGGTCCCCGTCATTCTCCACACGCCGCTGATGAGCGGCTCAAACTTCATCCACGGGATCGTGCTCGTCGGTGCAATGGTCGCACTCGGTCTCGCAACAACACCCCTTGAGCAGGTCATCGGGTTTATCGCGGTTGTCCTTGGCGCGGCAAATGTCACCGGCGGCTACGTGGTCACAGAACGGATCCTCCAGATGTTTGACCGCAGCGGGAAGAAGCCCAAAAAGGAGGCATGACGATGATCGACCTTTCCTGGATGATCGACCCGATCTACATTGCGACCATCTTTTTCTTCATTGTCGGCCTGCAGCGGATGAGCCACCCGCTCACTGCCCGGAGCGGGATTGTCTGGGCCGGCGCCGCGATGGTGATCGCGACTCTTGTCACGTTCCTTACCCCAAACCTCACCAACTTTGCCCTGATGGCGATCGCAATCGTCATTGGCGGGGGCTTCGGGTACATAGCAGCCAGGAGGGTTGCGATGACCGATATGCCGCAGATGATAGCGCTCTACAACGGAATGGGCGGCGGCGCGGCAGCCGGGATCTCCGCTGTCGCACTGCTCGGCACCACCAACCCCGCCACCGGTGCTCTCGCTGTCGGCGGCGGCCTCATCGGGGGAGTTTCATTTGCCGGGAGCATCATCGCGTTTTTGAAGCTCCAGGGCTGGATGCGGCCGCGGCCGATCACCTTCCCGGGCCAGAAGATTGTCAACATGGCGGTCCTTGCGCTCGCCATCATATTCGGTGTACTTGTCGTCATGCAGCCGTCATGGATACCGCTCAGCGTCGCCATGTANNTTGGACTTCTCATGACCCTGCCAATCGGCGGTGCCGATATGCCCGTCGTTATCTCGATATACAACGCCTTTACCGGCCTTGCCGTTGCACTCGACGGGTTCTCGTTTGCGACCCCCAACTATGCGATGGTTGTGGCAGGCATCATAGTCGGTGCGGCGGGTTCGCTTTTGACGCTCAACATGGCGCGGGCGATGAACAGGTCGATCACGAATGTCTTTTTCGGTGCGTTCGGCGCGACAGAGGAAAAAGACGTGCAGATCCAGGGCAGCATGAANNCCCAGGCCCAGCAGAAGGTCAAGGAACTCGCTGACGTGCTCGAATCCAAGGATATCCAGGTGAAGTACGCAATCCACCCGGTCGCCGGAAGGATGCCCGGGCATATGAACGTCCTCTTAGCCGAGGCTGGAGTCTCCTACGACCACCTCTTCGACCGGGACGAAGTGAACCCGGAGTTCCCAAGTACCGACGTCGTCCTTGTCATCGGAGCCAACGACACGGTCAACCCGGCGGTGCACCGTGAGGGAAGCCCGCTCTTTGGCATGCCAATTCTCGATGTCGAGCAGGCAAAGAATGTGGTGGTCCTCAAGCGCGGCCAGGGAAAGGGTTTCGCGGGAATAGAAAACGACCTGTTCTACCGGGACAAC
>PNBP01000086.1 GCA_003136075.1 Methanoregula sp.
TTCACAGAGGCGTACCGGTAATGCGCAAAATGGTTCCAGCAGACCATGTTCGTGAACGTGTTATCGCTATGCGTCTGAGGGTAGTGTGCATAATGGTGTGCAAAAAAATCCCGGTCGGCGAGAGTCACCGGTTTAAAATCGTCCTGTTTCAGCATTTAGTCCTCACCACGGTAAATCATCGGGACATGCCCGGTCATCCGTTCAAATCCAAGGGGCAGATAGAACTCTTCGGAGTCAGGTTCGGCAATCAGTCCAATCCATGACAGGCCGGCCTTTGTACAGTGTTTGACCAGCAGGGAGACAATCTTTTTCCCGATACTTCTGCCACGGAATGCCGGAAGGATGACAAGATCCTGGATGTAGGCATCAGATACCCCATCAGAGAGAACGCGCCCCATGCCGACGGCACGGTTGCTTGTGGTTTCAATTGCAACAGCAAACGCAAAACTACCTTTGATAAGGCGGGGGATTTCTGACGGATCATAGTCATCCTGCCACCAGCCACCAGCCCGGTACAGGTCAACAATTGCCTGTGTATCGTAGTGATCGACTAAAGAGACGGTAATGCTGGTACCAGAGTCGATCATGGTTTCGCTCCCTGTAAAAAACACCGCAGATCAGGAAGCGTATTCAAATCAGCACAAGAGGGAATTACCAAACAATTATGCCGGACGTGCATGAGCAGTCAGTTGTCCAATCGCGATATCCACAATTGCCCCGAGAGCGTCCACATTCCATTTTTCTGAGTTCAGGATGATATGGTAGATGGAGAGATCGTCTATATAGATACCATAATACGCGCGATATCGTCCTGCCTCGCAGTGTTCACGTTCGAGCGTGATTTTTTTTGCTGTTTCTTCATCCGCAATCTGATCGCGGAACACAATCCGCTTCAGCCGGCAATCAATCGGAGCAAACAGCCAGATTTTCAGGTCGGCATTTTCCACCATCCATCCGGACAGCCTGCCTTCGACAATGATATTGTCTTTTTGTGCGGCGATCTCTTTCTGGCGCTGGTCAATCATCTTGTCATACGAGGGATCCTGCTCTGCAAGATGCCCAAACTCAGCAAGATCCATGCTATGCTCTTTTGCACAGAGCCGGAACACCTCTCCGGCGGAGATCATCTCAACCCCATGACGCTGTGCAAGATACCGTGAGAGTGAGGTTGTCCCGCTGCCGGGAAGCCCGCTCACGGTAATCCGCATCAGAGGCCCCCGATATTGAGAGCTTTTCTGATCACCTGGCTCATAGAGATAGAACAGATCATATACCACAGCATCCATGCCGGAACGATCCAGAGAACCGGAGCAGTCAGGCTCTGAACACCATAATACGGAAACATGATCGTCGTATGGACCTCACTCAGGCGATACAGCAGCCAGAAGAAGATCGGGACGGTGAGCACAAGGATATATGCCATCGGTTTGAACTGCTGCTGTGACATTTCCATCTGTTCCCGCATCACTTTTTGTTGTTTAGCTTCCATTTTCTTGATCTTCTTCTCGTCCTGCGACAACTGCACTTCACGGAATTCTTTCTGGAACTCTTTCATCCGCTCCTGGGTTTCCGCCATCCGCTCATAATCAATAGTGTATTTCTGGATGATCGATGAATACAAGCCAGTAAGTGCGGAGAGGATCACGATCAAAATAAAGAACGGGATTTTGAACTCCGTGACGAGCGGAGAGAACACCAGATCGATGTTTTTCCCCACGCCAAGGCGCAACCACTGGATGCTGTAGGAAAACATCATCAGCATCATGAAGATGAGTGCAACATATAATCCGTATTTGTCCCAGAATTTTCCAAAATCCATGAATTCACCTAAGAGTTTCTGCTAAATTCTGCGATGCCTGCTCCAGCAGGAAATCGGCGTTGGTGATGATTTTGATGGTGCATCCCGTCACCATTGCATAGGCAGCAGCAATCGACCGGTTGAACTGCTGGTGTTCGGCTATTGAACGTGAGCCTTCTTTGTCCCTCATGCGGGTTTCATCGGAAAGCCTGCGCATGAGGATCTGGTCATTATCGGTCTCAACAAGGACGACAATATCCGGCATGATCTCGCGCAGCACCCATTCGGGAAGCCCCGCGAGATAACCTTTTGGCGTTTTGACAGATGCATGCGTATCGATCAGCACATTGCCAGGTATCTGTGCTATGGCCTGCGCTGCAAGCTGCTGCAACCGTTTCTGGACGGTGCGATCGAGTGCCCGCATCTGGTCGCGATCCTGTGCGATCCCTTCAGATTTTGCCACCTCGAACATGAAGGTGCCAAAGTTGATCGACTGGTATTCGACCCCATCTTCCTTGAGTTTTTTTAATGCCTCGTTGACGACCGTCGTTTTGCCGACGCCCGGAACTCCGGTGATAATGACCTTTTTTCCTGCCATCCTAGTCCCTTTCCACTGTTCATTCTTTGCCAAAGAACGTCCGCATGAACGGGTACATCTCCATAATCTGCTGGCTGGCGATCTCCTCGTAGAGACGATAGGTGATACTCACGGTCAGCAATAGCCCTGTGCCGCTCACCGCGCCAATCACACCAAACAAATTCGCAATCACACTGAGTAAACCGATGAATACTCCACCGATAACGGTGACACGGGGGATATAACGGTCAAGGTACTTCTCCAGCACCTGCGGATTTCTCCGGTAGCCGGGAATGGACATGCCCGACATCTGGATCTGGCGGGCGACATCTTTTGAATCGAGCCCGGCAGTCTTGATCCAGAAGAGTGCAAAGATCGCTCCTCCGACCACCATGAATGTGGTATCAATTCCCAGACGTAATAGGATTTCCCATGGCGCATGACCAAGATCGGTCGTCCACCACATCCACTGGGTAGGCCCGTTGATGGGGGCGAGGAAATACATCAGGCCGGAAACAGGCGTCTGGCCATTGAAGGTTCCAAGGATGGTAATCCCGATATTTGAAAGGAACATCCCCAGCATCTGGATATTTGCCTGCAGAACCCGCACGAGAATCATCGGCAGGACACTTGCATAGATAAGTTTGACCGGGAACCGTGCCCGTGCTCCTCGTACCTGGGCATGTGCAAGGGGGATTTCAATGCGCGTTGATTCAACATACACGATGATGAGGAATATCGCGATGGTAGTGACAAATGCAAGAAGTTCTGTCCCGAAATACTGGACAAAGTTCGCACCATCGAGCACGATGGCAACAAGGCGAGGGAAAAATCCTACGGGATAAGGATCGCTGACTGGCATCCAGTTGATGAACCCATTGACGATTGCCTGCGATATGCCGGCAATAATGAAAAGTCCGACACCGGAACCGATACCCCATTTGGTCACTACTTCATCCATCAGAAATACCAGCACACCGCCGATACAGATCTGGATGAATATCAGGATTGAGACGGCAAACAGGTTTCCACCGAAGAATTGCTGCGCGATGACCGGGTCGGGCTGCATGAAGCCCCCAATCAGGTTGGGTGCCGCTTCGATGACGATCATGACAAGGATGAGAATCTTCTGCAATCCCATGTACATGACCTGTCCACGGGTCTCACTTGTATCAATATGGAGGATATCAGCACCTTTGAGGAGCTGGAGTACAATTGAAGCTGTAACAATGGGCCCGATACCAAGATGGACGATCGAACCGCTTGCACCGGCAAGCAGTGCCCGCCAGTAAAGGAATACATCCTGTGAACTCGATGCAAGCCCGAATACAGGAATATTTGTTAATGCAAAATACAGAACCAGAATTCCAAATGTCCACAGCAGTTTGTTCTTGAAGTGGACATGCCCCTCAGGACTCTTGACTGCGGGCATCGCAGCAAGCAGGGGTTCCATTCGATCCAGCAGGTCTCCCATGGTTTCACCAAAAAATCAGGTGGTTCAGACGACCAGCGCCTTTCCACCAAGTTTCTCGATCTTTGCTATTGCCTGTTGAGAGAACGCTTCAGCCGAGATAGTAAGTTTCTTTGTGACTTTTCCGCTGCCCAATATCTTCTCAATGCCGAGATCGGCAGCATTCAGCACGACGGTATCTCCTTCCTTTTTGGCAATTCCCTGTGCAATCAGCGACGGTAAGATCTGGTCGATGATACCGACATCCATCACCGCAACAGTGACGGCGGGATTATGGAAGAACCCGTTCTTTCCAAAGACCGGCCCTCCCATCTCCATATACCACTTGACAAAGTGGTGGGCGTTGATACCGGCGCGTCCTCTGCCGCCACGGTTTCCTGCCCCACGCCGGTTCTTGTGGGTTCCGCCACCGCATGTCCGCGATCCACGGTATCTTGAGCGTTTGTTTGTTGGCATCCCATTCACCTCATCTTATAAAGGAGTGTATTGATCTCCTGACCATAATAGCCAAGCGATCCGCCCTGAACAAAGGTGCGCTTGGTGGTCTTGTATCCCTTGCGCGGCGGGTGCAGCCGGAGAACCGGCTTTAATCCTGCAATATCACGCAGTTTTGATTCGCCATTTGCAAGTGCCTGTGCAAAGTCCACAATCCCGCTATAGGTTGAGTTTGATTTGATGTACTCATCCGTAAGAGGACCATCTCCGAGAACCCGGCCGCGGGTGCGCAGCAGGGTCTCGATGGTGGTTGCATCCACTTCACCGTAGGCAACATAGTCCTTAACTTTGCGGATCATCCCAAGATTTTCCGGGGTGTCCGCAATAAGGACGCAGTGGTTGATGTGGTGCAGGCGAAGCATCTTTAAGGTGTCTTTGATATCCTGGCGGGTGTTTACCACACCGCGGACCTGTACTACTGCGTACATTACTGTGAGCCCCCGGTCCGGATCATGTTCGTCCCTTTTAATGCGTTGAACGTTGCTTTTGCAAAGTTGATTGTGGTACGGGTTTGTCCGCGTGCAAAGGTCCAGACATCCTTGATACCCGCAAGCTGGAGCACTTTTTTGCTGATATCACCGGTAACAAGGCCGATACCCTGCGGTGCCGGTTTAAGCGTGATACGGACGCTGCCTGCAGTGCCCTCAACCTGCATGGGAATTGAGTGCGTGAGATCGCACC
>PNBP01000135.1 GCA_003136075.1 Methanoregula sp.
AGCTACCTGCATCGTTGTCGCATTTTGATGGGGCACTAATTTGCGTGACTGGTCGATACTTAAGATACTTCCGGTCCACCAGGAATTATACGGGTGGCCCATAAGGAGAGCTCCCAAGGTGTCTGATCCGGATATGATCTCCCGGTCATTGAGAATCCGCAACTTGGGCTGGAGCTCATAATTCCTGCCCCGCAGTTCATGGAGCGAAGCGACGGTGGCGTCGCACGGGAGGTATGCATAATGCACGGTNNGTTGGGAAGCCACGACCTGACCCACGTATTGATCCCCATCCGGGCGAGGAGGATCTCATTTTTCGGACCAACCGGGGGAATATATGCCTGGTCGGGGAGCTCTTTTTCGTGGGTTCCCCACCCGATCTCCGCGGGAGCCGTTCCCTCTTCACGAAGACCCTCGATACACCATGTCCCGACGAACTCATCGACTTGTTTCGGTGACCTCGAGATCTGTGTGTCCCGCTCAGAGCAATGGATGACTTTTATGCCGGTCTCCATCGCGAGCTCGCCGAAATTCTGGTCCCGTATCAGCCTCTGCATCCGCTTCGGGTCGGGTGCAATTCCGTCGTTTATCATCTGGCGGGCGATATCGAACAGTCCCTGCCGTGCGAAATGCGATATGAGCCCCGGGTTGGCACCGTGATCGACGACGCACGTCGGACCGTTTGTCCAGTCCTTCGTGAGTTCATACAGTTTCATCTGCCGGAAATACAGTNNCATCAGGGTCCCACGCTTCCACAGATGTGTTCACGTAGAGGACATCGTGTTCGTGGCACCACTGGACAACCTCGGAGCAGTCGATGTTCCATGCGAGATCGATTAATAATCCCCCGGGGGAGAGGTACTCGGAGAGGATCCGATCGAGATCATCGTGGGTAACTTTCTGGCGGAAAAAACGGAGGCCTCGGCTGGTCCATGCTTTAAGGTCCTGGGATTTTTCCTTAAAATCAATAATAGTAATATTTNNTAACATGCCGGAGCAGGATCGGGAGGGTGCACTTGGCGACTGCACCGTACCCGATAATTAAAACATTATTTTTGAATTCCAATCAGGTCCACCAGGTAGTTGTAGTCATATCGTTCATTCTTTCGTATATTTTTGTCGGGATTCCATAATAATTTAAGGAGAAGAAAAATTCATGAAAAAAATATCGGGAAAGATCCCCGGTACATTGTCAGGATATTTGCAAAGCGACACTCTGCGAAGACCTGTCAAATACTTCGCACGCGGACAATACTAGTGCACAAGTGACGATCGGAAGGATAGTTTAATGAAAACAGTCCGGAATTCCGTCGATCGATTTTGGGAAAATTAAAATTTTTATCGTTCGGTACTCCCCAGTTTGTTCCTGAAGGCTACCAGTTCGTCGCAGAATTCCCCCAGATATTCGTCCATGGAGAGGCTGCCTTCCTGGAATGTGCATTCTTCCTCTTCGATTATCTTATTGATCCGATCCCGTGTCGGGAGGATGAGATCAATCCGGACTCCGGATTCCGCCGAACCCCGTACGAGAGATTCACGGAAGAGGCCCAGGCAGTACGCGATACGGTACCGGTACACGTGGCGCGTTTTCTCAAGGTATGCTGCGACCCGCTCCGTCTCGATCCGGAGAAAATCCTCACGTACTTTATTGTCGTTGCACTTGCCCAGCATGTACTTGTAGTGTGCATAGGGGTACATCTCTTCGAGCTCATCGGGCACAATTCCGCAGGTTCCAAAAACGACGATGTGGTAGCGGGAGGGGTCAAAGACCTGGGAGATGATCATCCTGATAAGCTGGTGACTCGGGCTCGTCGAGTACGGTTTCCGCATCGCACAGGGGAGGAAGATCGCTATCTCCTTTGGTTCGACTTCGTACTCATCGCTGATGTAGCGGTGGGATTTCTCGAATTCCGGGAGGTAAAAGGGGGGGTCGGTCAGCAGAGGGGTTCTGCCGGTGTCGGGGCCTTCCGGTTTTTGCTCGTCCATGTCTGCTCAGATATTCCGGCGTCTTCGGCAATAAAAAGGACTAACCGGACAAAGGAGGGAATGTTCAATCAAAACGGGCGTCAACGAAAAGGCGGAATCTTAATTCCTTCCGGTCGAATATTGTATGGAGATTTTTATGTCGAAACGGGCTGTTGATATGGCGTTCCAGGCTCTCTATACGCTTACAGATATCCGGGTCATCCTCCGGGAAACGGCCCCCTCGCACGAACTCGATCCCGCCCAGCGGGCCCAGGCCGAACGCCTGTGCGAGAACCTCGAGCGACAGGTCGCTTCGTTAAAGCAGGAGATGCTCAAATGAGATGCGCCATGGGGATCGAGGCCCGGCAGGTCGACGAGCTCGCGATCANNGACGCGATGAAGGCGACGATCGCCTACGGAGACGGGTACTCGGTCTGCGACAACTGCCGGAAACCCAACCGGCTCGACTATATCAGCAAGCCGCCCATCGCGGAGTTCCACAAGGACGTCGCGGCCTGGCTCGGCATGGATGCGATGCGGACCGTGCCCGGTGCACGGAGGGGATTCCAGGCGGTCGCCCAGACGTATGTAAACAAGGGGGACCCGGTCGTCCTGACCTCGCTCTCTCACTACACGGAATTCCTGGCGATCGAAGAGGCTGGGGGGATTGCCCGGGAGATAGCCGCCNNCGAAGAAGTCAAGCGTGAATTCGGTAAACCGCCAGTCCTCGCCTTCATCGATCACGTGGATTACCAGTACGGGAACATGCACGACGTCAAAGCAATTGCGAAGGCTGCCCACCAGTATGACGTCCCGGTGCTGTACAACGGGGCATACACAGTTGGTATCCTGCCGGTAAATGGGAAAGACCTCGGCGTCGATTTTGTTGTCGGGTCAGGACACAAGAGCATGGCCGCCCCTGCGCCTTCCGGTGTTCTTGCGGCGACT
>PNBP01000144.1 GCA_003136075.1 Methanoregula sp.
TTAAGTCCATTCTTCATTTACGCCATAAATATAGCGACAAATGGATCTTTATCTTATTCCCCGGATTGTGAAATCATACGATTTGTATCCTATCATAAACCGTATGATGCTATATACTAAATTCAAATTTTTTTCTGCAAAAATTCCGCAATTATCTGATATTTTTGTAAAGTGCGATTGTAGCAATCAGATCCGGATTGTTATACCGTTTCAGGATATATCTGCGGATACCGAAACCTGAAAAAGGGATTGGCGAGTATGTTGTCACACTCCGTGAAGTATGCTCTTTGTGGAGATCCAGAGCAGTGCCTTAGCAGATCTAGGCGGTGTTCTTTTGAATGTGCAATATCTCGTCAGTTCAACTCGGGATAAACAGGGAGTGAATTGCATCTAAAACNNGGGGGTATGTCAAAAAATAACTCTGAAATATAAAATTTTTTAGTTATGAAATCGGTCAACTGATGATATAATATTAATATTGCTATTGAACATTAAGATTGGTACAATAAAAATGCCAATTGATAATTCAACATCTTTACCGTTTTCATTAGTTATGGCAAATTTAAATTCGATAATACCGATTNNAAAGTAATGAATATCGATAAAAATGTTTTCGCAGAATTGAGGGGTTTGGTAGATATTAATTTACGTTGTTTGAAAAATCATGACTTTTTTAATTATGATCTTTCAAGCATTAGAATGAAAAATGCAATTCGCAGCGATAATATTGAAAGAATCCTTTTAAAATCTGATATTTATGAGAGAGAAAATGAATCCCTTGTTCTCTCTTATAAAAAGGATAAGATTCTAAAAAAATATTCACCTCGAATTATTGAGTATTCAAAAGTATATAGTGATAATATCGAAGAACTAGAGAAAATTGTTGAGCGCATCAACTATGAAAAATATTATGACAGCCTTGAAAGAGGAATTGAACCGTTATTAATCAAAATAAATCGGAACATTGCTGATATCAAAAATAATAATCCCCAACTGAAAATGGATTTGCAGAGGATAATTTTATCAATTTTATTTGATAGTCCTAAATCATTTCCAAATGGGAATAGAGTGACATTAGATCTTTTAGAAAAGCAATTTAAAGAAACGCAAAAAATTGTTTTTAACAATCCGGATTTAGACGTGATTGGGGAGAAAATTACTCGTATTCGGAATAGTTTAATCTTTAATCTCGAAGGGATGCAAAAAGAATTAAAAAAAATACACAATGAGTGGCGAGATCATTATCACATTTCGTATTCTCAATAATTATTAACTGAAATTGAACTATGAATGATGATGCAGTAATAGAAAATCGCACACAAAAAGTGCAGCGCCTTGAACATCAAGACAAAGTACGCTGACTGAACTTTATTTATCATTATTTTTAAATAATACATTGTTGACGGTGAATAAAGAAAAAGTAAAAGTAAAGTCTGGTTGGTGCACTCTACCTTAAGATTCAAGGCGCGTACTTTTAATTTTAAAAATACAAAAAATTTTATTCCAGCAATGTGATTCTAACATGTTACATCCATATGTTGTTATTTTTAGACACTGAAACTACCGGGCTTCCAATAACACGCCATGCATCTATTTATCGTTTATCAAATTGGCCACGACTTGTTGAGATTGCATGGATCGAATGTNNATCTGCAATACATGGTATCACAACAGAAAGAGCAACCAAAGAAGGCGTTCCAATAGATCCGGTATTAAAAGGATTTCACAATTCCCTCTTACGTTCTTCAGCTCTTATCGGACACAATATCGACTTTGATGCAAAGGTAATTCTTGCAGAATATATTCGTGCAGGTTTTATTTGGTCACATTTCCAGTTTTTATGGAAAAAACAAATATGTACAATGAAGTCTTCCAAAAATTTTTGTCGAATAAGAACGGGACGCGGCTATTATAAATATCCAAAATTGTCCGAACTTCATACCAAATTATTTGGAAAACCTCTCGATGAAAAACACAATGCACTTGAAGATACACGGACATGTATGAAATGCTATTTNNTTAAAACGAAGAGGTAAAATATAAAATATTTAAATCCAACCGCATAAGTCCGATTATTATAAAAACTTAATTGTGTATTATTTTTAAAAAAATGGCGCGCAGACTATCTAAAACTACAACTTACATCGATGTATTTAATCGGACAAAAAAACTAAAAAAATTTAGAGAATTTATCATCGAAGGGTTTGAACAAAAAAGGTCAGTCACGGCTGAGGCTATTTTCACATAAAAGAAGAGTAAGCACCTTGAACATCAAGGCAGAGTGCGCTGACTGAGATCTCTTTGTCTCAGAATCATCAATGCGTTTTTTTAGATTAGAGAGTAACATAAGAGGGATATGATCACCAAATCTAGAAATTGTTAGATTAGTGGTCTTATCGTCGAGGACCCCCGTAGTGTAGCGGTCAATCATGCAGGACTTTGGATCCGGCGACACCAGTTCGAATCTGGTCGGGGGTATGTTTCGTTTCCCGATGATACTTCTTTTATAGGTAAACACTTAAAGACGAATATGTGAACAAATCCATCCATCTTCGATTGCGTATTTACATCCTCCTTCTGTTCATTGTTGTTATTATTGGGATTATCGGTATGATGGTGCTTGAGCGGTTATCCCCCCTTGATTCCCTGTACTTTACGATTGTCACCATTACAACGGTAGGATTTGGGGACATTCACCCGGTTACACCCCTGGGGAAACTTCTTGTGATTGGGGTGATCCTAGTAGGTGTGAGCTGTTTTGTCGGCGTTGCCGGAAACGTAATAGAATACACGATAGAGAAGCGAGAACACTCAACGAGGATGCACAACCTGAACATGGTTATCGGGGTCTTCTTCTCTGAAGCAGGCACCAATCTTCTTAAACAGTTCAGTGTCCACGATCCCGGTGTAGAAAAAATACGGTCTGCACTTTTGGTATCCAATAACTGGTTCCCGGAAGATTTCTCGCAAGCGTTGGACATGCTCCGCAACTATGAAAGCAAGATCGACAGCCGGGATGTTTCTTTGGATACTCTTCAGGAATTCCTTTCCAGTAAGAGGGGATTCCTGCTTTCCTTGTTTGGAAACCCGCAGATACGCGAACACGACCGTTTCACACCACTTATCCGGGCGGTTTTTCATCTCGCTGAGGAACTGGATGCACGGGATCATCTCACCAATCTTCCCCCTTCAGATTATAATCATCTTTCCGGGGATATCAACCGGGTAAATGGTCTGCTGGTTGTGGAGTGGCTGACGTATATGCAGCACTTGAAAAAGCATTACCCGTATCTTTTTTCACTGGCGATGCGCACGAACCCATTTGACAAAAATGCTTCGGGAATTGTTCAATAATTAAAAACATGCCCGTTTAAAATTGTCCAATCTGGAAAAAATTGAAACTATTCCAGAACTGTAAGCAGGTTCTCTTTAGGTAATGGTGTCGTCATACTTGCCAACAGCACGGTGTGCGTGCTCTCTGTTACCTGACCATGGCTGAGTATTTGTTTTTTCGATGCGTGATCACATTGAGGCTTATCGTTAAGCAGTGCAATACTATCGACACAATGGAAAGATCGCGTGGCGATATTGAACGCCGCATTGACATCCGCATGGGCAACGTACCCGCAATGGGGGCATTCAAACTGTTTACGGGATCGCCTGCCATATGCACCACACCGGCTGCACCGTTTTGAAGTAAATGCCGGGTTTACATACAGCACGGGAATACCCCGGTCATGCGCACGGAGTTCGACCAGTTGCTGGAGCGTAAAAAACGATCCGTTCTCAAATGAGAATTCAAACAACCCGCCTGTTTTGTTGCGGTGAGAATAATTATGCGAAAAGAGCTTTTCGAATTTGATTCCTGAACCAAGAGATTCGGCAAAGGATACAATCTGTCGGGAAATTTTGTTGAGTGCCGCTTTGAACAATTTCTGTTCCCGGCTCTTGATTTTTTTCAGTTTCCAGAGTTTTCCTTCTTTCCAGAGTTTTGTGCAGTTTTTTGATGAATGACTACGGACATAGTGTGTGTTTTTCCCCAGTTTCAGAACTTTCCCGCTTTTTGGGTCGGCGACGACCGCCACATGGCCCGTTGTGTTGAGATCAATACCGATCCAGTGGGTGACGCTGTATGTAACTGAATAAAATTCAATCACCTGTTCCCCTTTGATGGTTCATCTGCTGTACAAACTGCCTTTGACTTACAATCACCTGTGTAAAGTAATGATCCTCCTGCCCCTGATTCTGAACTATCCTCATGCTGACGAATATATCTTTCGGTAATTATCACCCGGAACGAAAAAAGAATGATTAATCATGAAAATTCGGATGGTCCTGCCGTCGTGTTGTCAAGCCATTACTGTGTAGGCAATAAGAGAGAGCAGGAATGCAAGCAGGAGCATCGCAAGCGAGAGGGGCGCGACAAAGACCAGCATCGCGTTCACGGTACTTGCCAGCTGGGAAATCCTGTTTGAGCCAAAGACGACTACCCCTTCACAGAATGCCGTCGTTGCCCCGGATTCTGCCGGGGAAAGGTCATTGATCGCTTCTGAAACTGCCTTCATGACGATGGGGAGAAACGCATCTACCGGTGTTGCCAAGCCGACAGNNGGTTGACAACGTGAGAATCAGTTGTCATCACTTCCGCAGCGTCAACGATTTTCAGGATCTTCTCCAGCAGTATCTCCCGTACTCCTGCAGCGATATTGTTGCCATCTATCAGTACGTAGGCAGTGCGCTGCCCCTCGACTTCAATTACCAGTGCCTGCATACCCAGATCGCCGAATCCATCTTCACGGGTGAATGGGATTTGCATATGTGACGACCCGATCTTAAATGGATGAAGTGATGCAGTGCGACAGGATTCCATCGCCTGCATAGCAGCCCGCTGGTACTCGGTAGCGGTGAGAGTTGCCTGGAGCACCGGAGACGTGAGATCGGTCATGCAGTTGTGACCATCGACAAAAGCGACATGGCGGAACCACTGGTGACCTTCTGCCATAATTGACATGCCGATGGAGAAATCGAGGTCTTCTGTCTTCTGCGGCGACCGTGTGGTGACCATCAGTACCGAATCGCCAAAGCGCTGGAAGATAATCTTGACGGAACCGAAAGAAAGCCGTTCGGACTTTCCTGCCAAACCGGTATAGATGAGATCCTTTTTAGACCGTTCGATTGCGTCAATAATTTTTGTGATTTCGCTTTCTGATACGAGGTTGAAATCGTGCGTGGCGCACCCATGTGCAACAAATGTCTCCTCGTCAAGGCTGTCGTGAAGGACCTTTGGCAGGTTGCCCCCCCCGATTTCCCCCATCGGGCCGGGGTGAAGGTTTGGTACGGTAAACAATACCGGCGTTTTATGTTCCCGTTTAAAGAAGATATTGACCTGCGGGACATAGATCTCTTCGCCAATTTCCCTGAAAAACTCCTCCATGCCCTTTGACCCGTCGGTCATATGGGCGATGAAGGCATTGATAAACGCCAGTCCCCGGATCTTAAATGCCCGTTGCAAAGGCCGTTCGATCAGCCAGATCAGGATAACAAATCCTACCCCGAAGACAAACAGGAGAACGAGCGCAAATGCGGCAAAGATCGGAGAAAAGAAACCCGGGGAGAAGAGGAACATACCCGTGATGATCCCCATGAAGCTTTGCGTAATCGCAGGGATGATCATCCGCGGGACGCGATAGTCGGCGATTGCAACAAGGACAAGCAGCCGCAGGCCAAAGATAAATCCCAGCGATATCGCGTAGAACAGGGGCAGGAGGGTAACATTTACGGCAAGTGCGGTGAGGGTAATAATAACGGCAAAGACCGTACAGCTCAGTGCGAGCAGAGCTGAACGGTTCCATGTCATCTGTTTACCGGAATATCCGATGATCGGTTTTGTCAGAACAAAAGCCGCAATTGCCGGAATCGTGAATGCAAGCGTACCAAAAAACGGGAATGATCCAAAAAACGGGAGAGTTCCTGATGCAGGGAGGTGGAGCCATGCCCGGGCGCTTGCCCCATCGATAATAACACCAAGAAGAATAATCAGGAAAAGCGACCGGGGCCATGAGGGTGCCGTAAAGAGGTATTTGGTCAGTTGCCCCAGTTTTACATCTCCCTGTGTAGCCATCTAATAAAACCCTCCAAGGACCAGCTCGTGGCGATCGGCGCTGGAGCGGATCTCCTGTGTGGTATATCTCACCGGGCGGGAATAAAAGGGTGCATTAAGCGTAAGGCTTTCGTATTCCCCACCTTCCCCGGCAAGATTAATCCGGTGACGTCCGGCAATCTTTTTGAGCCGGGCGATGAGGGATTCATCAATGCGGGCGCCAAGAAAACTCTCGTTAAGTCCTTCCGCGGCGGTAACAACAATCCGGGCATCCATACGGTCAGATACTTCCCGCAGCAGTTCTTCGGTATCCATGTGCCAGAGGGGGGTAAACAGTTCGATACCCAGTCGATCCGTAATTGCTTTTACCCGTTCAGCTTGGTATACGGATGCAACTGCACCGGCAGTTACCCCGTCAATGTCGAGTGCCGCAAGCCCGTTCTCAAGATCCACGAGTTCTTCTTCTTTTTTCCCATGAGTCAGAATTTCGATATATTCCATTCCCGCGACATCTGCGATAACCGGAACTGCGTCGAGGTTTGCAGAGTGGAACATATATGATTCACGGTTCTTTGGGCGCACCGTAACAAGATATTTTACCTGTTTGGTGTCATCGAGTGCTTTCTGGCAGGACAAAATTGAGTCCTTTCCGCCGGAAGTTAGCGCTGCCCAGCTCATCTGATCTACCTGCCTGCGAGGGGGGTTTCAAGACTGCCAAATGGTTGTTTGTACCGTTCAAGCATCTGGTCCCATGTGGGCAGATGTGTCTGGCAGCCGGGACGCTCGACAACATAGGACGCCGTCACGGTTCCGATACGGCAGCAGGTCAGTTCAGAATAGCCACGGACATAGGCGGAAAGAAAACCGGCACGGTACGCATCACCGGCACCGGTAGGATCGGCAAGGGTCACCGGGACAACAGGGATAAAATGCGGGGTACCCTTCGTATAGAGGGTACTGCCATCTCCGCTCATCGTAAATATCGCGGTATCAACCTGCGCAAGAAGTGCTTCCTTTGTTATGCCCATCGTTTTACACATCTGCTGGACTTCGTGCTGGTTTGCAAAGAGGATATCGGCGTTGCCGATGATGGATTCCAGTTGTTCTTTTGTATACCAGAAAACATCCTGCCCGGGATCGAATGATACAAACGCACTCTTCTCTGCCACCCGGCAGTTAAACTCCGGATCTGCGGTTGCCATATGGACAAGCGGGAGTGCAGGGGCTTCTGCATCGGTAAACTTCTTTGATGCACCCCATTCAAAAAAGGTCATCTGGTCGCCTTTATCGTCCGTAAACATGAACGCCGTTGGGGTGTGGGTATCTGGCACGACAAAAAACTGCTGGTGAATGCCAATCTTGTGCATCCATCGATCATAATCCCCGCCGGCAAAATCGCTGCCGACACAGGATATCAGGGTAACTGCCTCACCAAGTGTTGCGATTCCTGCGGCGATATTTGCTGCACCGCCGCCAAAAAAGACCTGGCGATCAATGATATGCGTCGAACAATTCCGCTCGGGAAGGTGGTGTACATGGGAGATATGATCGACAGCGGTATGTCCGACGACATGGATCATAATTCCTGCACGTCCAGCAATTTCAAGGGGATTTCCCGGAGCGCTTTTCCGATGGTTGATTTGGCGATCCGCTCTGCATGCTCTTTTGATTCAGCCCTGAAGACTCTCATTTCAAGGACAAGGCCGACAAGCGCAGTATCTGCCACGACAATCGCACTGGACAATGTCTCTTCACAGAACGGGCAGGAGAGCATACCTGCTTCTACTTCAACATACTTGGCTGATGGGTTGAGGCGTTTTCCTGCCTCGCTGATCGCGATCCCTATTGCATCGTCAAGCGATTTTACATCTTTTAAATACCACGCAGATTCCAGCGTTACTACATAATCCGGCACGTTTTTTCCTCCGTTTACCACGCATCGTGGTGAATATGCTCATCTGTTGCCATCCGTTCCGTTAACACCGATGGCGGGTGTCCATAGCCAAGAGCGAGAAGCACCAGTGGGCGGATATGCTGGGGAAGCCCGAGGGCTGACCGTACTTCATCCTCGTCAAATGCACCTGTCCAGCAGGAATGCAATCCATGGGCCTGGGCGGCAAGCATCATGTAGGTACTGGCAATTGTGGCGTCCTGAACTGCATACAGGATGCCCCGTTCACCGTACTTGGACATGGAACGCACATAGTTTGCACAAATCACGAGAAGTACCGGGGCGGTTGCCAAGTGTTCCTGGCCAAACCCGGCGTCAGCAAGGTTTAATCGCATATCTTCATCGGTGACCGTGATAACGTCCCATGCCTCGAGATTACCGGCACTCGGCGCGGTGCTTGCACAGGAAAGGATATACTCAATATCCTCTTTTTTTACCGGTGTGCTGTCATAGCTGCGCACTGATGACCGGCTGGTTAAAAATCCAAAAAATTCAGAGGAGTCCATGTTCTGACAGAACCTGCCAAGCTTCCTGTGCGGCGGTTGTGGATGCACTGATTGCAAGTGCGATTTTCTCAGATGCATGATCGGGATTGTTGCTCTCAACAAGCGAGATGGCTTCATTTAAAGAATCAATCGATTTTTGGAATTCTGTTCTGCCAGTTCTTCGTGCCGCAAACTGGAGTTCGCTTCGCACCTGTTCCATGAGCAGGAGCAGCATCCGTTTTCCGCCGCCTTTTTCCTGTTCGGAAAATCCTGCGAGCACTATACACAACTGGGCGGATATAATCAGTTCGGATTTTGCGCGTTCACCGAACTGGTAACTCTTCACTGCAGTTGGAAGATCCATATTCACCATGGTTGTTGTCAATAAAAGATAGTTATGATTGTTCAATGAGCGACCATGTTCTGGACGCTTCTGCACCAAAAAGATCTGCCGGGGTTTTTAAAACCCCCCGGACTTTCTACCATCACGGGCGCGCCAGTTATTCTTACCGTGATGATTNNGCCAAGGGCAGTGACTTTGGCCCTGCGCATGCGCCTGCGGATGAGTGGGCTTGCCGTGGACTCGTTCATCCCGGAACCACCGGAACGGTCTCCCCCGCGTCTGCCACCGCGTCCACCGCGTCTCTGGCCGCCACCGCGTCCTTTCATCTCTGCTGCTTCCTGATCCATCTTTTTTAAGTTCACGCTTGCTTTGAACCGCTGGTTTGGACCGGGGGTCTTAAGGTCGCCTTCGCTTTTCGGGACGAGCCTGATCTGTCCTTTTACGCCTTTTATCTGTGCCCAGATGGTTGTGCCTGTCTTGCCCATAATTAAACTCCTTATCTAATTCTGTTCTTTCGCTCATAAAGGTTGGGGCAGGTATCGTGGTGCGTTATGCCAGTACCCGTTCTGTGTTCGTGTAATATTCTCCTCTCATAACGCGAAGGAGTACCCTCACCCCATGAGGGGGGTCATGTTGTTTTTGTTTCCCTTACTTCCCACTCAGCGCCTTATCCAGTTCCTTTCGCAGAATCTCACTCACTACTTTTCCGTCGACCGAACCCCGGACTTCCGCCATCACCACACCCATGAGTGGGCCAAGCGCGGCTTTCTGTTTCTCCGCGATAAATGCCGCCCGATCGGTAACGATCTTCCTGATGACTGACTCAAGTTCTTCGCGGGAAACGGTCGGGGCAAGTTTCTGGATAGCCGCATCAACCGTGCTCCCCGTTGCAACCAGCCGGAGGAGATCAGGGATCGCTTCCTTTGCCGCGTTCCCCTTCTCTACGGCATGGAGAATGGCAAGAATTGCATCATCGGACAGGGTGTCCGTATTGATGCCCTCGCGGTGAATCTCTTTAATCGTTGCAAGCAGCGTTCTTGCGGTGATATTTGCCTTGAGTTTCTCTGAAAGTGCCCGTTCAAAAAGAGGACGGCGTTCTGAGAATGCCATCTGGCGTGCAAGGGCCGGGTCAAGACTTAAGTCACGGACATACCGTTCGGCCGTCACCGTCAGCAGTTCCGGAACCTTGGTAGACTCCCAGCGTGCATCATCAATCCGGACCGGCAATACATCCGTCTCAGGATACATGCGGGCAGCACCGGGAAGCGGGCGCATGTATGCAGTACTCCCGGTTTCAAGCATCTTGCGGGTTTCTTCCGGGACCGGTGTACCCGAAATTGCCAGGTTTGCCCGGAACAGGACCTGCTCACATACGCAGGTTGCCTGCTTGTCGCTTGCACCGGAAACAAGAATAACACAATCGTTCTCTTCTGCCTTCATGTGTTCCCGAAGGCATGCAACCTCCTCAGATGTGATCCCGTATGCCGGTAGTTCATCGGTATGGAAGATCCCGCCTACGCCACATTTCTTCGCATAATCGGATATCTCGCTCCCGAGACGGCGGTCCGGCTGGATTTCTTTCCCGACCAGCCCGGCAAACCCGGGGAGCCTGATCGCATAGCACTTCTTTGCCTTCTTTAAAATGGCTGATTTGGTCTCCCTGAAAAGATCCGTAACCGGCTGGACTGCGCCTGCGTCCACACATGCCCCTCTCGCCACAAGAGTATCCCGCAGCGAGATAAGGTTCTGCTGTCGCTGCACTTCGCGCCGGACTACTTCAGCGATCAGGTCAAGTTCCTGCACACCTTTGATCTCCACACGGGCGCCACCGGCAATGGAGATGTTTACATCCTGACGGATCGTTCCAAGTCCACGTTTGACCTTTCCCGTAGAGCGCAGGACCATGCCGATATATTCGGCCATCTGCTGGACTTCTTCCGGGGTATGCATGCAGGGCGATGTCGTAATCTCGACAAGCGGAATACCCAGACGGTCAAGTGAGAAGCACTCATCTTTTACCCGTTGTGCCGCTTCCTCCTCTAAACAAATGGTCTCGATCTCGCCGCCGTTTGGGAGTGCACCGTTGAGTGCGACGAGTGCGGTGCGCTGAAATCCGCTTGTATTCGATCCGTCGATCACCAACTTGCGCATCGTATGCACCTGAGGGACCGGTGTCATGGAGAACATTTTTGCGAGCGTCAGGCAGATCCCGAGTGCTTCATCATTCAGCGGTGCCGGTGGTTCCTCATCGTTTTCAACAAGACAGGTTGTATCGTAAGTGAAATACTGGAACCGGCGGATGCTTTTCATCTCCTCTTGTGCTGCCCGGTCGATTTCGCCCATTTCACTCTCGGTTGCCCGCAGGTACCGGAATAACTCTCCGGAATGCTCAGCAGTATCACGGAGCGTGGTCGGACAACGGCAGAAGAGTTTTTCTTTGGTATCCAGCTGCTGGTGAATCTCGATCCCAGCGGTAAGTCCCACGGTCTTATAATCCATGGGGACTCCTCTGCATGCATTCACCTTTGAGATCGGTTGCCATCATCTTCGCCGCTTTGAGCGGATCATGTTCATTCCCTAACACCCACATCATCTTGACGAGCGCTACTTCCGCTAACATATCGCCGCCTTCGATGACTCCCGCTTCGAGGAGATCGCGGCCGGTATCGTACACCCGGTCACATACCCTGCCGTTCAGGCACTGCGACGTCATCACTACAAGCGTTCCTGCATCGATAAGTTTTCGCACCTGCGGGATGAGCGCGGTGCTGACATGTCCAAGACCGGTGCCTGCGAGCACCAGCCCTTTGTACCCTTCATACGCCTTCAGGAGTTCCGGTGACATACCGGGATAGAACTGGACAAGTCCACAATGGGGTTCAAGCAGGTCATGTAATGCAAGGGGGCGGGTTCCCCGCTTCACGGCTTCCGGTTTCAACGTTACGGCGCGGGTTGTATACTCGACATTTCCGATCGGGGCGATACCCATGCTCTGGAATGCATCCCTCCGTGAAGTATGCATCTTCCGCACCCGGGTGCCCCGGTGGATTGCACACATATCATCGTTTGTCGAGGCATGCATCACCACGACCACTTCGCCAAGATCGCTCTTT
>PNBP01000045.1 GCA_003136075.1 Methanoregula sp.
CCAAACTCGCTGTTTTTCACCACGTCGCCGTTAAAGACCGGGCCGTCGCGGCAGACCCGCAGACCGGTCGGGTCGATGCAGCAGGATCCGCAAACACCCACACCGCATTTCATATACCGGTGAAGGGAAAATTCGGTCTTCGCTGAAAGCCCTTTTTCATCAACTTTGGCAAGCACCGACCGCATCATCATCTCGGGGCCGCAGACAGCAATCCGGTCATATGCCCCAAGGTTCAGGTCTTCCATGAGCGACGTCACAAATCCTTTCTGTCCCATCGAACCATCATCAGTCGCGATGATTACATCGGTAAATTCATCAAGCTGGTCGACAAAGAGCAGTTCCGTCTCTGTCCTGGCGCCGAGCAGGAGCGTCATGACACTGTCAGTCCGGGCAAGCGGGAGGATGGGTGCTGCACCGACGCCCCCGGCAATTGCAAGCATTTTCTCGCCCTTGGTAAACCCGTTCCCAAACGGCCCGCGTATGCCAATCTGGTCACCGGCTTTCATGTCGAACAGGGCACTGGTCGCATCGCCGACTTTCTNNCACCGGGGACCCATACCATCACAAACTGCCCGGGGACAAAGGTGAACGGCGGTTCAAAGAAAAATGTTTTTGTCGTCGGGGTTTCACCCCGGATCTGGGCGATGGGGACGGGGGTTGGCAGGTGTTCAGGCATGGGCGCACCCTATAATTTCTTCCGGGGGGATCCCCTTCTTTGCGTACAGGTCTTTTTTGATCGTTTCAAAGATAGTGATATCGTCCCTTACTGCACTTCCTATCTCCACAGCAGACGCACCGGCCATCATCATCTCAACCACGTTGTCCGCTGTCGCAATGCCCCCGCACCCGATGATTGGGATCTTGCAGGCTTCATAGAGTTCATAGACGCAGCGTACCGCAACAGGAAATATCATGCTGCCCGAGAGTCCGCCATAGCGATTCCCGAGTACCGGACGCTGGAGCCCGGTAGAGATACGCATCGCTTTTACCGTATTTATCGCAACGATCGCGCTTGCCCCGCCACGTTCCGCCGCTTTCCCGATCGCGGTGATATCGGTCACATTTGGTGTCAGTTTCACCCATGTCGGCATACCAAGCGTGCTCACCGCACGGGTACAGGCTTCGACACGTGCCGGATCGGTCCCAATCGCTGCTCCATACCCTTCCGCATGCGGGCAGGACAGGTTGAGCTCAAACCCTGATACCCGGTCTAAAAACCACCTGGCAACACGTGCAAATTCTGCCGGTGTGCCCCCGAATATGCTGGCAATCACCGGTTTTTTCGCGACAGGTTCTAATTCTTCAATAAAATCTTTCGAAGGATTCGGCAGCCCCATCGCATTTAAGAGACCGTCGTCGAGCACCGCGACGCATGGCCCATGATGCCCATCTTTTGGCTCCGGGCCAATCGATTTGGTAACAACGCCACCGGCGCCCAGCTGGAGCATCCGTGCCAATGATGCTCCCGTAGTTCCAAGGACGCCAGCTGCAAGCAGGAGATGGTTGTCGAGTGCAACACCTCCCACCGTCACCGGCCCTGGTCTGATCACAACCATTTATCAGGAAATGGTTGTTATTTATTATAAAGAGCATCTTTTTGAGCGGATTTACACAGGTTCTATTTCCTGTGCATTAATTAGAAAATGGGATTATTTTTTCAATTCACAATTACAACCAGTCAATTTTATTAAAAAATCAGTGGTTAATCGTTCTGGGTCATCTTTCAATTTTTCATGATGTTCTTTGATTGCCTTGCGACACTGTTTTATATATCGTATTTTTTTGGGGTGTACTTTTCCTATATTGTAAGTATTTAAAATCCCCCAAAATATGCTACACCTCTCATCAAGAGTCATCATTTGATACTCATTTTAGTCATCATTTGATACTCATTTAATACTTATTAAAAAGGTTATTTCTTGCGTAAAAATTCCCTTGCTTACGATATGAGATTTTAGACTCGTTTCTCTGTTCTTTTATCTTTTACAAGTTTCTCGAAGTCTATTGCCGTAGAACTAGAGGTGCATTCTTTCTGTCAGTTCAACAAGAAGATCCTGATTTGACGGGACGCTCGTACTCTCTTGTTTCGACAGCTCAATCTTGGGCGATGCCGGGGCAGTTCCGAAGGTCGCATCGATCCACCGGATGATCTCATCTCTCACGCGGCGGAACTCGGCCCAGATTTCATCATCCGCCCCAGTGAATGCAGCGGGATCCGAAAAACCCTGGTGAATCTCTTCTTTTGCCCCCGGGAAGAATGGGCAGGCTGCCTTTGCAGAATCGCAGACGGTGACAACAGTATCAATTCCGGTCCCATAGAACTCATCAATGAGTTTCGACCGTTGTCCGGAGATATCGATCCCGATCTCTCTCATCACGGCGATTGCAATGGGATGGATCTGACCTTTTTCTGTTCCACCGCTGAATACCTCGTAACGGTCACCGTACTTTGCCCTCATATACCCTTCCGCCATCTGTGACCGTATGGCGTTATGGGTGCAGATAAACAGGATCTTCTTTTTCATCATAACACCATTTCTCTTCATCGTAGCGATGGACTGCACGCATCATCACTTTTTCCCCCGTACCATTTCGTTTTCAGCCACAATGCCACGTTCACGAGTCCGATAAGCACCGGCACTTCAACAAGTGGCCCTATTATCGTGGCAAAAGCTGCCGGGGATGCAATACCGAAAACAGCAATGGCAACAGCGATTGCGAGCTCGAAATTATTGGAGGCGGCGGTAAACGAGAGCGTGGCTGACTTCTGGTAATCAACACCGAGACGGTGGGCCATCCAGAAACTCGCAAAGAACATAATGATGAAGTAACAGAGAAGTGGGACCGCGACCCGCACAACGTCAAACGGCACATTGATAATGTACTCACCTTTGAGAGAGAACATTATGATGATGGTAAAGAGGAGGGCAATGAGCGTGATGGGCGAAATCTTCGGTATGAAGATCTGTTCGTACCACGCCTTTGATTTTATGCGGATGAGCGCATAGCGGGTAATCATCCCAGCAAGGAACGGGATGCCGAGATAGACAAAGACGCTTTCGCCAATCTGGAGGATCGTAATGGAAACCGCAGAACCGGCCCCGATGCCTAACAGGGGCGGTAGGTACGTGATAAAGAACCATGCATAGACCGAGTAAAAGAAGACCTGGAAAATCGAGTTCAGGCCCACAATAGCGGCGCAGTATTCGCAATCCCCGAGGGCGAGATCGTTCCAGACGATAACCATCGCAATGCACCGGGCTATCCCGACCATGATCAGGCCATACATCAGAAACGGCTGGTCTCGTAGGAAAACGACGGAAAGCACAAACATCAGCACCGGCCCGACAATCCAGTTTTGGACGAGCGAGAGGCCGAGTACTTTAGTATCCCGGAATACGGTGTGTAGTTCCTCGTACCGCACTTTTGCAAGTGGCGGGTACATCATCAGAATCAGGCCGATGGCAATGGGTATCGACGTGGTGCCAACCGAGAGGCCTGTTATAAGGGCCGGTACTCCAGAAGAGAAATACCCAATGGCAATTCCCACTGCCATGGCAAGAAAGATCCAGAGCGTGAGGTACCGGTCAATAAAGGAGAGATGATGATTTGCGGTCATTACTAATGCCTCGTTATTGTGATGCAGGATGGTATGGTTGTCATTTCACAGAATGGTGTGTCCACAACTTGTGCATTTCCAAACCATTGATTCCTTTTCTCCATCCTTTTTCCAGATAGGAACTAACAACTGTTCAATTTTACACATAGGGCAGACGCCCTTCGCCGGGTTGGGTGATCCTGTAGTCATCGTCACTCCTCTGATAGATAGCATTTCAAATTTTGTTGAAACATTATCTGCAGGTGAAGCGTATATACTTTAGTATTTCATATTATTTTGAAATGAAATCCTCCAAAAGTCCCAGTCGCAGCTTGCAAAAACCCAGATCGGGAAAGAGGTCGGCAACAAAACCCGATGCGGGGCTTGAGGCTATCGAAAGCGTGGGAGGTATTGAAAATCTCTCCCGTCAAATTCCGGACGAAAAGGATCTTGCTGAAATGAGCCGGAGATACCATGCCCTTTCTGATCCACTTCGTCTCACGATCCTTTACCTTCTCAAAGACCAGCCGCTCTGCGTTTGCGTCATTAATCAGTTCATGCAGATTGCTGACTCAAAGCTTTCGTATCATCTCGCGGTTCTCAAGGAGGGCGGCCTTATCGAAGGCGAATATCACGGGAACTGGATCTATTACTCACTGACTGATACGGGCCGGGATTTTGTCAGGTAAACCTCCTACCGGCCATTCAGAGCGAAGGGGTGCTGTTGCGTTATCTAGATGTTTAAACAGTCAATAATGGTGGGTTACGACGATATCATTTTCATTAAGTATCGATTAGCTCGACTGACCCGACCAATCCCCCGCGTTTGCATTGAGTTTTTCCAAAAATCTGCCTTATTGGGGGTTAGATCTTATTATAAAGAGCATCTTTTTGAGTGGATTAATACGCATCCTCTGTTTCCTGTGCGCGCTGCCAAGGAAATGGCGGGATTTAACCATAGAGATTATTGGATTTCTATCTCCCATTGTTTCAACGCCGGTTTGAATAAACGTTGGATGCTGCTTTTCGTTTTTATAAGAACCGCCAGTGTTTTTTATGATTTTGCCATCGGATCAGGATAAAAAAAATTCAAGAGAGAAAATTATTGACATGGCAGAAACCCGGCATCCCTTTCATTGCTGCGGTTGCTGTTCGTGATCCGGCTGCTTTTTTTGCTCTTTTGCAATCGTTTTTGCAAGGGCAATGGTCCCCGTTGTGTCCCCAAGCGTCATGGTCTGGAGAGCGGTTGACGGAACAATGACAATGGTTGACTGCCCTCCCTTCAATCCTTCGTACAGCATGTTCATCGCCCGCAGGTGAAGGGCAGTAGGATTGTTCTCGTAGCTCTTTGCAGCCTGTTCAAACTTCTCGGCGATCTGCCGTTCAGAGTCCCCGAGAATGACACGGGCCTGCCGCTCGCGCTCTGCCTGTGCCTGCATGGACATTGCATCCTGGAGTGCGCCTGGGATAACCACGTCGCGGATCTCAACAGAGAGGATTTTAATGCCCCACCCGCTTACACGGCTCCCGATTAACCTCTGAAGTTCGGTGTCAATTGCTTCCCTTCCCGTAAGCATATCGGCAAGAATGGTTTTGCCGATAACATCCCGGAGCGCGGTTTGCGATGCCAGGGAGATTGAATCCTTGTAATCCTTGACTTCAAGTGCAGCTTTCTCGACATCGACCACCTGCCAGAATAACACGGCATCCACATTGACCGGGACCGTGTCTTTTGTTAAGGTCTGCTCAGCGGTAAACGATGTGGTGATAACCCGGAGATCAATCATGTATGCGACCCGGCTCAGGAACGGGACAATCAGGAACAGCCCGGGGCCCTTGACGCCAATGAATTTTCCAAGGAACAGGACCACTGCCCGCTCCCATTGGTTGGCAATCCGTATTGCCATGGCGAGAATCACAATAACAACAATCAAAATTACTGCACTGATTATGAGGGTGAATGTATCCATTGGTTAATTCCTCCAAAACACCATCTATCCGGTGATAGTCATCCGATAGGCAAGCGATTATCTGTCAGAGTATATATGTGTGGTGATAGTACCGGGGGCTGGTACTCATACATTATCAGGCAATGACCGATATTTTATCCTCGTAATATTCTCTCTCAACGGTTACATTTTCAGAACCAATTATTGAACTAAACGATGGAAATCCCCTTAAAACAGGGCTGGCAAAGTAACAAATTGTAGACCTGTACTCAAATTGTTAATTTTGCCAATAAACCTCCCCACTTTGATGCCCTTTATTATTACCTGCATACCTACATTGTACCGTATATGACACGTCTTGGAGTTGCCGGGGTTGGCAGGATAGGAGGAGAAGTCGCCTATCTCGCTGCAACTCTCCTGAAGGTGGATGAACTGGTCCTCTATGACCAGTCACATGACCTGTTGAACGCACAAGTGCTCGACTTGGAACATACGGGACTCAAAATATCCATCTCAACAGACAAAAACGACCTCAACAACACGGATATCTGTATCTTTGCGGCGGGCATACCCCGTGATCCATCCGTGAAAAGCCGGTCTGACCTCCTTGCCGCCAACCTGCCGGCAACAAAGGAGTGCGCTGCGCTGCTCCGGGATTTTTCCGGTATCCTGATCACCGTCACCAATCCTGTGGATGTGAATAATTTTCTTCTCCACACGTTAACCGGCATTCCCCGTGAGCGGTGCTTCGGGTTTGGCGGGCAGCTGGACAGCGCCCGATTTGGCATTGCCCTGAATAAACGAGGGATTACCGGTTTTCCCTTTGTGCTCGGTGAGCATGGCGAGCACCAGGTGCCTATCTTTTCCACGCTCCCGCATAAGGTTGATACCATGATGCGGGAAGAAATTTTACATGAACTCCAGAACTCAAGCATGGAAGTGATCAAGGGCAAAGGCGGCACGGTGTTTGGCCCGGCACTCCACATCGTCCACCTGATCCGGATGATCCTTTCCGACTCACCGGAACTGGTGGCCTGTTCCACCATCCTTGACGGAGAATACGGGATACATGGGTGTTCGCNNTGTGGGCAGGGACGGTATTCACGCGGTACAGGAATGGCCGCTTGATGACTGGGAGCAGGAGAAAATGGCAGAAGCAGGCCGGTTTGTTGCGGAGCTGACCCGTAAAAGTGGTGCGATGATATGACGACGCAGGCTCTTCTGTCCAACACGTGTATGATAAAACCCTGCACAGATGAAGAAACAAACGATCTTGCCGTCGCGATAAACCAGGTGGAATACAGCAATGCCCCCGGTGGCCCGGTCATCCATATCTTTGGAAGGAATACAAAAGGTGACGCACTCCGTATCGATGTGACCGGTTTTCGGCCTTACTTCTACGTGCCGGCAGACCAGGCTGCAGGAACGAGCCACCCTTCACAGGTAACCGTCGAACCCGGCACGATATACCGCTCGATCCGGAATGAGCCACTCAGCCGCCTGTATACCGAACGTCCGGGAGATGTACGGGATGTACGGGACCGGTACCGTCATTTTGAAGCCGACATCCCGTTTGCCACCCGGTTCATGATCGATACCGGGCTTACCGGAGCGGTGTCCGTGCCCGCAACAACTGTCGATTACCATGCGCTGGTACCAACGGAAGTCGATGCACCCGCCCGGGTATGCATGATCGATATCGAGTGCGAAGACGAGCGGGGTTTTCCCGATACCGGGCGTGATGCGATCATCTGCATCACGTGCTGGGATTCGTTTGATAACGATTATACGACATTCCTGCTTGGCGGCACCGGGATGCCGGCAGACATCGTCGCACAGGAAAAAAGCGGAGGGCTGGTGAACGGTTGCTTTCAGCAGGGCACCCACACGATCTGCACATACGCGGACGAGACGGTAATGCTCAAGGCATTTGCTGCATACATCGCCGCCCGCGATCCGGATGTTCTCTCCGGCTGGAACTTTGTCGATTTTGATATTCCGTACATAACGGGCAGGATGGATAAACTCGGCATATCCCCGGTCATACTTGCACGGCTGCCGGGAATGACCGAGCGCAGTGCGCTGCGGGGGCGAGCGGTTTTTGACCTGCTCTCTGCCTACAAAAAGATGCATTCTTCCTTAAAAGAGTCATACCGGCTTGATGCAGTTGCCGAAGAGGAACTGGGCGAGCGCAAAGTCCGGTACACAGGGAAGATCTCGGATCTCTGGAAAAAACAACCGGCACTTCTTGTCGAGTATAACTTCAAGGATGTGGAGCTCTGCGTCGGTATCAATAAAAAAGACAATATTATCGAGTTTTACCGGGAGATTGCCCGCTATGTCGGCTGCCCGCTTGACAAAACGCTCAACTCCTCCAGTGTCGTCGATGTATACATCCTCAGGAAAGCCCACGGGAAATATGTCCTCCCGTCCAAAGGATTTGCCAATGCAGAGGAGTTTGAAGGCGCCACCGTTTTTGAGCCAAGCAAGGGTGTCCGAGAAAATGTGATCGTGCTCGACCTCAAATCTCTCTACCCGATGGCGATGATGACAATCAATGCATCACCTGAGACTAAAGACCCTAACGGCGAGCTGGTCGCACCAAACGGCATCCGGTTCCGGAAACAACCGGACGGGCTGACACGGAGCATCTTATCCGAACTCTTAAAAGAACGCGATGAAAAAAAGGCGCTCAGGAACACGTTCCCGTTTGGCTCACCCCAGTATACCACCTACGACATGCAGCAGAACGTGCTCAAGGTGATCATGAACACGTACTATGGCGTGTCAGGGTACACCCGGTTCCGGCTTTTTGACCGGGAGATCGGGGCCGCAGTTACGTCCGTGGGACGGGCAATCATCGAGCATACCCGGAAGATTATCGAACAGCAGGGGTACACGGTGATCTACGGGGATACCGATTCCTGCATGGTGCACCTGCCGCCGCTCTCCATTGAAAAGACGATCGAGATCGCCCGGGTAATTGAGAAAGCGTTGAACGGGAGTTACCAGGAATTTGCCAAACGCGAGCTCAACGCCGACACGCATTTCTTTTCCATCAAGTTTGAAAAAATTTATGCACGGTTTTTCCAGGCAGGAAAAAAGAAACGGTATGCTGGCCAGCTCGTCTGGAAAGAGGGAAAAGAGGTCAACCAGATCGATATCGTCGGCTTTGAGATCCGCCGGTCAGATACCCCGCAGATCACCAAAGTCGTGCAGACACGGGTCATGGAGATGATCCTTGCCGGAACCGGTTATCCGGAGATCAAGGCATACCTTGGCGATATCATCACAAAATACCGGGCCGGCAAGTATACGCTTGACGAGATCGGTATCCCGGGGGGTATCGGCAAAGCCCTGAACGATTACGAGACTGACGATGCACAGGTGCGGGGTGCCCGGTATGCTAACCTGCACCTGCATACGGAGTTTGGCAAGGGGAGCAAGCCAAAACGTATCTACATCAAGACCGTGACCTCGAAATATCCCAAGACCGACGTGCTCTGTTTTGAGTACGGTGACCAGGTGCCAAAGGAATTTGTCCCGGACTGGGAACTGATGCTAGAAAAGACGATCGAACAGCCCATCTCCCGTATCATCGAAGCGCTCGGCTGGACATGGACGGATATTGATCCTTCGCACACGACCCTTGCCCAGTGGGGATTCGGGTAACAGCAGGCGAAATCGCCAGGAAACTTTTACTGTGCTGATAGTGAGGACAGGATTTTTGTCATTATTTTTAAGAAAAAACCTCCTGGTACGCAACAATTATGCCTATCACTAACATAAATTCAAAACATAGTGCCACCTGCAAGAAGGAATTGTTCCGGTAAAAAATTTGTTGATGCAGTGCAAAGCATGCTGGTGTTTGTGTGCTTTTTGTCGAAATCTCCGGAATATAGGCCAGCATAATCAAAAAAATCGCACATTTCAGCCCAACTGCGGATATCAGGCCATATCTTCATCCTTTTGAACAGATCAAATCAAAAACTATTAATAAGGATTTTGACCATTAAGTTTCATAGACGAGGAGGAGACAGGGGTCTGCTCCGAATTGGTTCGCTGATCGTTTTGAATAAAGAGGCAACTTGATGGGAAACAGTAACTTATTTTCCAGGCTGAAAGAAAGTGTTGTTGATTTTTGGCTTTTCATCGTTGTTATTACCACCAGTCTTGCCCTGCTTATCAATATCTTAAGTCTTCATACTGGCAACAGTGCTATCGCACCACATCTCCTGTATATTCCTATCGTAATCGCCGCATACTCGTACCCCCACCGGGGAATTCTCTACACTGGTATCGTGTCTGCAATATACATCGTTCTGGTGTACCTCATCACTGGTGGGATCATAGAACAGATTGCAGCGGCGTGCATTACCTGTTTTGTGTTGCTGGGCGTTGCTGCGGTCGTATCAAGCCTGGCATCCCACATGCGGAAAAACGAGATCAAATACCGGGGCATTTTCAAACATTCGGAAGCGGGAATCGGCCTCGTGAGTCTTTCTGATCTTTCGATTAAGGAAGTAAACTCCCGGTTTGCCGGTATCCTCGGATACCTGCCAGAGGAGATCTCAACAATTCCCTTTTCTGACCTCTGGGCAGATGTAACCGACAGGAACAGGTTTTTTTCACACCTTNNAAACCGGGACATTGCGATGGGTTCTTCTGTCAGCGGGGATGCTGCCCGAGAGCCAGTTTGTCTGCACGATTGTTGATATTACCGACCGCAAAAAGGCAGAGGAATTACTGCTGATACGGGATCATGCAATCCGTTCTTCCATCAATGCCATCTGGCTTTTCGATCTTGATTTCAATATCACCTATGTAAACCGCTCCCTCGTCAGTATGATGAACTATAATGATGAGAGTGAATTAATCGGAAAAAATGTCCGGGCGTTTCTCTTTATGCAGAACGGAATTGAAATGATCCGCAAAGAACTGGAGGAAAACGGGAGCTGGTTTGGGGAGAGCATCTTAAAAAAATCCGACGACTCAACATTTCACGTCCTGCTCTGGGTGAACCTTGTCCGGGATGAGAAAGGAAAATCCATCTGCATTATGGCATCCTTTATCGACATTACCGACCGCAAAGAGATGGAATCGGTGAAACGAAAAGCGCTGGAGCAGATCGAGAAGAATATCGAGCAGTTTGCCATTCTTGGTGATCATATCCGTAATCCGCTGGCGATGATTGTCGGTTTGTCAAGCATGATGCCCGGGGACATTCCCGACAAAATTATTCTTCAGGCACGGGAGATCGACCGGATCGTCACCCAGCTTGACATGGGGTGGATTGAATCAGAAAAAGTCCGGGAGTTTATCAAGCGCTATTACATGGTCGGTTCTGCAGATACCACCGGCGACGAGCCCGGGAAAGGAGAGGCAAAATAGCGGGGATGTTTCTTCTTTTTCGGGTTACGCAGGGTTTTTGAGATTTTTCATCCGTTCGTTGAGTTTTTTTATCTGGTCGCGGAGCGCGATCGCCCGCTCGAAATCAAGATTGTCTGCCGCGTCACGCATCTGTTTTTCCAGTTCGATGACCACATTGGGGATCTCACTTTTCGGGACATGTTTGATATCCTTTATATCGACTTCCTTTTCCTTGACCGGTTTGATGATGGTCTGCGGGGTGATGTGGTGCTCTGCATTATAGGCAAGCTGCATCGTGCGACGGCGTTTTGTCTCGGATATCGCCGATTTCATCGAATTGGTCATGGAATCTGCGTAGAGCACAACGTTGGCATTGATGTTCCGTGCTGCCCGCCCGATGATCTGGATGAGGCTTCTGGCATCGCGGAGGAACCCTTCCTTGTCCGCATCAAGGATCCCGATAAACCCGACTTCGGGGATATCGAGACCTTCCCGCAGCAGGTTGATGCCGACAAGGACATCAAAGGTCCCAAGCCGGAGTTCGCGGATGATCTCGGTGCGCTCGAGCGTCTGGATCTCTGAATGGAGATACCGGGTCTTAATCCCGCGATCGGCAAGGTATTCGGATAGTTCCTCGGCAAGTTTTTTGGTGAGCGTGGTCACCAGCACCCGGTCTCCGCGGGCGATGGTTTTCTGGACCTCACTGATCACATCCAGCGTCTGTCCTTCAATGGGCCGGATTTCAACGAGCGGATCCACAAGGCCGGTCGGGCGGATGATCTGTTCGACCAACTGGCTTGAATGCTCAATCTCGTACGGCCCCGGTGTTGCCGATACAAAGATCGTCTGTGTCATGTACTGCTCAACCTCGTTGAATTTCAGGGGCCGGTTATCGCGAGCACTTGGCAACCTGAACCCGTAATCGACAAGGGTCTGCTTGCGGGAGCGGTCGCCATTATACATGCCGTGCAGCTGCGGTATGGTCTGGTGGCTCTCATCGATGATCATTAAAAAATCGTTCGGGAAATAGTCAAGAAGGCAGTACGGTTTCTCACCGGCTTTCCTACCGTCAAAGTGCCGGGAGTAGTTTTCAATCCCCTTGCAGGAACCGGTTTCCCGTATCATCTCCAAATCGAAATTTGTCCGCTGCCGGAGACGGTGTGCTTCAATCATGCCAAGGGTGGGGAGAAACTCGTCGAGTTCCTGCTGGATCGACGCCATCGCTGCAATTCGTGCAGATTCCGGGGTAACAAAGTGCCGGGCAGGATAGACATAAAAATATTTCAGGTCCTCTGTTTTTACCCCGGTGTTTTTGTCCACTTCGCTGATACGCTCGATCTCGTCACCGAACAGCTCAATCCGGATAATGTTGTTGAAATACCCGGGAACAATATCGATCGTGTCGCCTTTGACCCGGAACCTCCCCGGTGAGAGATCGATGTCATTTCTCTCGAACAGGATGTCCAGAAGCCGGCTCATCAGATCGTTACGGGTAATCTTCTGGCCAACCGAAAGATCAATTCCCATGT
>PNBP01000111.1 GCA_003136075.1 Methanoregula sp.
CGATGAGGGTGTCCACAAGGATCTTCCCCGGGTAGGTGCAGCGCGCATGGACGTACGCAAACGGTGTGCCAACGAGGATGACGATCGCAAGCGAGATGACTGATGTCATCAGGCTCAGCCACAACGCGCTCATGACCTGCGGGTTGGAGAGCGAGGTGAAGAAAAGATCAGGTGATATACGGAAGAAGAGTGCGACAATCGGTAACGCAAGATAGAGGGTGACGGAAAGGATCAGGAAACCCGCCCCGATGTAGGTAATCGTGCGCCAGTATTTTTCCGGAATAATACCTGAAGGTTTCATGCGGGGAGCCCGGCTGGGAACCGGTTATATACAATGCATGGGAAGTTTGGATAAAAAAATAAGGGAGGTTAGAGGGACCGGAACCCAAAGGCCCGGAGATCATTTTGCCCTGCGGTAGAGGTCATGAAGTTCTCGAAATTTGCTGCCACACCTGTGCTCGTGGACTCCTTTAAGATCCCGATGGAGTAGGTCTGGAGGTAGTTATCCGCCTTCGGGATGGTAAGTGCAAGGTAAGTGTTCTTGGGTGCAGCCGTGTACGTTGATTCATACACAAATCCTGCGTCCACTTCTCCGAGTGACACTTTCGTTGCCACGGCCGGCTCAGAGGTCTCGTACGTCACGACGTTCTTGTACACGGAACTGTTCCAGTTCTGGCTGTAGGTGTCCTTGGCAAGGTTGGCAAGGACCGCGACGGTTGCAGTTCCGGCCGGGACGGTCTTGTCCTCCATCGCAATCTTTACACCGGGATTTGCAAGATCGGCAAGGGACTTGATATTGCCCGGATTGCTGGCCGGCAAGATGACAATCACGTAATTGGAGGTGAGCGGCTTGACCGTTCCATCGACAAAGTACCCACCTTTGGTGAGCTCGGTGGTGTACGCATTGCTGGCCGAGATGAAGACATCGGCATAGGCACCGTTCTGCACCTGGGTCTTGAGGGCCTGGGTTCCGTCGAGGTTAAAGACCACACTGTTACCCGGATACATCTTCTCAAAGTCCGCTGCGAGCTTGGGGGATACACCGGTAAGGGAAGCTGCGGTGTATGCCACAACATTTCCCTGCGAAGGAGTAAATGTTGGCTTGGGTGTGGTTGTTGTGGTTACCGGGGCGGGTGTTGTTACCGGTGCAGCCGGGGTCTGGGCAGCAAGAGGTGTTGCGACAGGAGTGCTGGCAGAGACCGGTGCCGGAGTTGCAACCGGGACCGTGGACTGGGGAGCACTGGATGTGCAGCCGGCAAATAATGCCGTGAAAAGCAGCAGTCCGCAGACAATTCCGATAAGAATCATGTGATGAATGTCAGGTTTGATTTTCATAAGTCTTCGTTTCCTTTACACTTTAGTATTGTAAAACAGATTAAAGTATATTACTATATATTCCTAATAAGTATAACATTTTTATTAAACATTTTACAAAATTTTTTGAGATGGGAGTTTTGGATAATTACCCTGAATTTTTGAGAGCCGAGCAAATAAAGACCGGGATGCTTTTATTTTACACCCGGCACCCATCAGCGGGCGACCCCGCGATCTGCATCGGGGCGCATCACCAGAAAATGCCGCTGTGTCATTCTCACCACATTTGCCATGTCAGGATCATGCTGCATGGATTCGATAAATCGGGAAGGATTGTCAATACGGAATGAGGTGATGAAATCCACTCCCTGCAAAAGGAATTCATCCGGTATGAGAGCCCCGCACATGCCATATAATCCCACAAGCCTGGCATGATGTACGTAATTCACAAGCGTGCGGAAGCTATCGTCCACAAGAGAGGACGCAGGGATGAGAACAACATCGGCTGACCCAAGAATATCCGGCATTTCATCTGTGGTATGAAGGATAATATCAAGCGGACCGTACGTGACGGTACGATCGAGCAGGACGGTCCTGAACGTTTCGGAAGGATTTTGATCAACAACGTGGAGCTTGTGGCAATGGCCCCGCAGGTTCCGTGCGAGACTGTCGTAGCCTACGAGGGCAACGACATCATCATGGGTGATCAACCGTGAGATCATGGGGTACTGCTGGACAATCGTGTCAGCTGCCATCCAGCACTGTGCCTGATATCCTCGTTTCCTGACCGATGAGCAGCCAAGGAATTGTTGCGAGAGGGCGCTCATTGCGGCGATCGCCAGTGACCGGTCCTGCAGGTTACCGGAACTGATGCCCTGTTCTGCAATATCAAACAGAGGTTTACCCACCATCCCCTGCAGTCGCATAACTTCAGGATGGTTGTGGTTCGTATAGAGTGCCGGGTTTTTTGAAACGTTGTCCGAGATACCACATTCGTTCTGTGAACCAATGACGATATTCCATAACGGGTTGATTGCAATACGAGATACCCGGCTGGGGCGGATATGATTCTCTTTGTAGAGCATGTTGAGCGTATGAAGCGTATGATCCAGTACCTGATCCCCGCATCGTTTCCGTTGTGATAGGGATTCTTCCATAGGACATATAATCAGAGCCTGTATATGGAAGACTCTGATGCACCTCCAGAGTATTGCGGTTATTGATGCATAAATTTAACCATTTTCAATTAATAAAATGTGTAAGTTAAATATAAAAATTTAATAAGGGGTATGTCCAATAGAATTATTGTCCCTTCAGACACACCTTTGGGGACACATGCACATACCGAAATAACCTTAGTAACGACCCGCACATTCCGGCGTACACTGACCATGTACACAAAGGCCGGAAAACCGGGTTTTGTGTAGATCCTTTTATCAATTCCAGCAACGGGCGGTTTATTCATTGCGTGATACTTATAATGAGTAATTCCCCATTACCCGGTACATCAATCGCCCCTGCGGAGAAACGTGTCTATGTCTGAATACTTTGAAAAGGCTGCAATCGTCTGGGACAATGATCCCAACAGACTGAATATGGCAAGAACCATTGCCGACGCGATGATCCGGGTTACGCGTCCGAAACGTACTGATATCGTCCTCGATTATGGGACCGGTACCGGTAATATCGCGCTCAATTTGTACCCGCATGTCAAAAAAATTATTGCCGTGGATTCGGCGAAGAACATGCTCGTGATGCTTGGCGGGAAACTGGAAAAAGAAAGCATCACGTCCATCGAACCCCGCGAATGGAGTATCGGACAGGATATCACCGGCCTGCCCCGGTTTGATCGTATCGTGAGTTCCATGACCCTGCATCATGTCAACGATACTTCGGAAGCGTCAAGGGTATTTTATGAACTCCTNNATCTTGACAGCGAAAATGGAGAATTTCATGACGACCCTGGCATTGCAGAGCATGACGGGTTTGACCGGAAAAAACTCAAGGGGATATTCTTTGACACAGGGTTCCAGAATATCCGGTTTGACAAGGCTGCTACTATCACAAAAAAATCTTCGCTGACCGGTAAAATCCGGGATTTTACCATTTTTCTTATGACTGCTGAGAAAGCATAATTTTGGTCCTGCTGGGGATGCCCATTTTTATATTTCTGCAACGGAAGGAAAGACCCGGCAAACCCTCGGGAACCAAGGGGTTCTTCAACCGCTGAATACCTGTCCCTGCTCGACACGTACTGGCGCCCGGAAACATAAAAAAAAGGATCTTATTTTTTTTACCGGCACATCCAACGGGAACATACCCATGACCCGACTGGATGATTTTCTTTGGCCCTTGCACCACGGTGTCTGGGAAGTTGTCGTAGCGAAAACATCCGTCACCGAGCCCCTTGGCCCGAGATGGAAAAAATCAGCGCTCAATATTCCCACACCCGGCACTATTGCCAGTTACCGGAGCGGCCAGTACCATGCGCACGAGACGCGGGACGAATGGAAGGTCCATCTCGATCGCTATGATCCCGACGTCCATCCCCTCCTGCACATCATCGATGATGCACCTCTCCTCCTGATGATAGCAGGCACGGTCGGCACGCTCATCCACCATGCACGGGTACATCCCGGCGATGATACAGGACGTATCTGCAAAGAGCAGCAGGTATCGTGGCAACGCCAGATCCTGATTGGATGTGCGTTTCTCCTTGTCGGGGCACATATCATTTCCGAACCCCTAAAATTTTTTTCCGGCATTACCCAGATTATCATCCCGTTTTTCCTGTTCGGTCTTGGGGTAGTTATACTCTGGAAAAGTGTTGACGCCCGTTTATCCGGGTCTGATTATGGTGAGGGTATTGTTCGGGGAATATGTGTCATGGTTGCAGGTGTTATTGCCGTATTCCTGCCGGACCTGCTGTGGAGTCTTGTGATCCTGACTGTGCTTGGCGTGTGGTCCTGTGCGAGCGCGGTTATTCTGCTTGCACAGTCTTTCAAAGGCCGCAATGCTGTACCGGAAAATTTCTTTGGCCGTATGGTAATAGGCGGCTGTTCGTTCCTGTTTGCACTGCTGCTTTTTGTAGTCCCAAAAGCCGGTGTTTTCCTCCTTATCGAACTGCTTGGCATTATTGCAGTGCTCGTCGGGCTGGTCCTTGCCATAAACGGGTTGCGTCTCCGTGAATGGATGAAAACAGGGTGAATTGTTGAATTTTTGGCTCCCCGGAGAAATCCTCAAATTAAATTNNTAAGAGGGGGGCCGCGTGTTACAAAAGAAGTTTTCTCCAGTGTCGATTTTTTTACCGTACTATCCCGTGAGTGAACCGGCACAAAAAAATGTCAGGTATGATTATTAATACATTCCACTGCCAAAGCAGTGTTGATAGACTATGGAAATCGTACCCGGGATTCATCAGGTTGACGGTGTAAACGGCAATTGTTACATTATCGTTAAGGATACCCTGACCATCATCGATACGGGCCTCCCCCACAACAGCGCAAAAATCGTGAACTACATAACAGAAATCCTGAAACGAAAACCCTCTGATATCAAAACCATTGTCCTGACGCACGCTCATATCGATCATACAGGCAATGTCTATGATCTTAAAAAAATCAGCAATGCTGACGTGGCTATTCACGAAGCAGATGCCGATTACCTTGCCGGAAAAAAGCACCCCCCTCTGCCAAAAAGCCTGTTTGCGATGATCGTAAAAATTATGGGACTGTTCTTCAAAGTCAGGTCTGTTGAACCGGATATCCAGCTGAAAAATGGTGATACCCTTGCCGGGATGACGTGCATTCACACGCCCGGGCACACCCCCGGAAGCATCTGCCTTTTTGATCCATCATCACAGGTAATGTTCGTGGGTGACCTATTGAGGTTTGACGGGGAAAAAATTGAGGGTGCTCCACAACAGTTCACCGTGGACGCAGCTGAGGCGCAACGGTCCATTAAAAAAATTGTTGCACGGGATTTTGCTATTATGCTTTCGGGACATGGACTACCGCTGAAGCCTGATGCGTCATCGAAGGTACGGGAGTATGCAGAATCGTTAAGTGAACAGGCTTAGAAAAATTTTTAGCTCAGCTCGGTTTTGAATGGAATTCGTATGAATTTTAGCAGATTACCAAGCGGGTAACTGATATCCCACTACTTCAAAATACGATGAACCCCGCCGCCCCCGAAGGGGCACCCCCGCGGCGGTTCAACCTCTTTGCCCCGTCATTCCTAAAGAGAGGTCATGAGGCGGGAGAGTATCGTACACACATTTTGAGTACCTGATCTTACCTACCAGAAATAGAGAAGAACAAAAGATCACCATCAGGTATACTGCAGTCCGATAATCTGCCTTACCCATACATGAGAATCATATGCACTGCCATGACGGGAAGACTCTTTAGACCCCCAGACCCGTTCATCTCGCGTAAACGGGTGATTTTTTTACTCGCACTCCCTCCTAATTTCCCTTCACAAGGTTCCTCTGCTGGATTAGTTTTGCACAAGCGATGAACAGGAGAATGACAATAACGAGGATAACTCCGTCAAACCACGGCGGGTATACCGCATCGCCGTTGAGTGCACCGTGAAACAGGTCGACAAGGTAGGTGAGCGGGGAGAGGGATGTGAGAATCCATTCCCAACTGCCCAGCTGGCTAAGCGGGATGAAAATACCGCTGACAAATATCAGCGGAAGGCGGACCAGGCTCGAGAGCATCATCACGTTGGAGGGATTACTCATTGCCGGCGATGAGAGCAATGTCCCCATCGCGGCAAAGGTAAACGCCCCGAGCAGTACGGTTACCGCCAGCAATCCGGCATTTTTAAGGGGCAGGTGAAGGATTGCCGAACTTGCAATCCAGACAATAGTAGTGATGACGACCCCGAAAAGTGCGCCGGCCATGATGTCGCCAAGAATGATACTTTCAAGCGTGACCGGGAGGGACAGGAGGCGTTCATACGTCTTTTCCCGCTTCTCCCACGGTGTTATAAGCGGACCGGTGGATGATGAGGAGAAAAAGAGCATCATGCCAAGGAACCCGGGGAAAAAGAGCACGAGGTCGAGGTTGCGCCCGATAAAAAATGTCAGGAACATAATAAACGGGAAGAGGAGCCCGAAGATTACCACCGAGCCCTTGTAATAATAAATCCGCATATTCTTCTCGGTGACCATCAGGATACTCCGGGCAAATATTTTAAGATCCATCATGCACCTGCCGTGAGCTGCACAAATGCTTCTTCAAGGGTCGGATTCGACGTGGCGATGGACAGGATTTTTACCTGTTGCTGTTCTGCCAGGGCAGCAAGATATTTTACTGCCTTGTCCGGATCATCTGTATACAGTCTCATTTTATCCCCATGGGTTTCTACCCGGGAGATCCCCTCGTGTACAAACAGCTCTTTTTTTACCGGTTGTTCGAACGCGATTTCGACATATTTTGCCGTATCAAAGGTTTTCTTGAGTTTTTCAGGACTGCCCGTTGCAATGATCGACCCTTTGTTGATGATGCTGATGGTGGTGCAGAGCTCATTTGCTTCTTCGATATTGTGGGTGGTAATCAATACCGTACTGCCTTTGCCATTCATGATGCGGACGGTATCGATCACGAGCCGCCGGCTGTATACATCCAGCCCGCCGGTCGGCTCATCAAGAAACAATACCGGTGGCGAGTGGATGATGGCACAGGCGATGCTGACCCGCTGCCGCATCCCTTTGGAGAACGTGCGGACAATATCGTTTCTTCGTTCGGTGAGTCCCAGATGCCTGAGAAGTTCATCTGCCCGCTCTTTGCGGGAGATGCTGTCCATGCCGTAGAATTTTGCCGTCCAGAGAATGTTCTGTTCGGCAGTCAGGTCACTGTAAACCGTACCATTCTCGGGTATAACACCCATGTTCATTTTAGCTTCAAGCGGGTTAGTGTGAATATCGATCCCGCAAATCTGTGCCGAACCGGAATCCGGGGTCAGAACCCCGGTCAGCATCCGGATTGTGGTGGTCTTCCCGGCCCCGTTTGGCCCGAGAAAACCAAAGATCTCGCCTTCCTTTACTGAAATACTGACATCGTCCACAGCCTTTACCGGCCCAAACAATTTGCTGAGATGATCTGCCTTGATAATTTCCATAGCGTGATGGTCCTTAATAAAAAAATCNNATTGTGTGAGTCTGGATATGAAGCTGCCTGAATCCATCGTTCTTCTGCGCCTAAAAAAGAAACCCTGATGCGGGGGAGCCTCATAACCAAATTTTTAGTAACCCGTCTTCCCCACGTGAAACAACCAAAAACGATTTCATACCGGACTTTCAGTGCGCCTCACTTCATGCCCCCGCATCCAGGAAAGGATGGCGGCAATTCCCATAATTGTTATGGATGCCCAGAGCGAGGCATCGATGCCGTGCAGGAATGCGTTGGAAACACCGCCGACGAGATTGGTGGTTCCGATGAATACCTCAAATGCGACACTCCGGGGTATCGATGCGGATGCAACCGTGATGGCGACGACAAAACTTCCCAGGATGCCAATGTTCTGAACGGTCCTGAGTACCCCGGATATTCCTCCAAAGGACCCCTGGGGTGCATTTGCCATGACGGCACTGTTGTTTGACGGGAAGAACATTGCCGAACCAATACCAGAGATGCCTGATGCAACCAGAACAACCCAGAACGGTGTATCGATTTGGAGGGTGAGATAGACAAGCGTCGCAAGGATCAGCATTGCAGCACCCGATGTTGCAAGGATCCGTGCCCCGTACCGGTCGGAAAGCCTGCCCATCANNCAAGGGGGAGAGCAGGCTTCCCACGATATATCCCGGGGTGAGCAGGAGGGCGGCATCGAGCGGTGAAAGCCCCCGGATACCCTGGAGGTACATGGTGATGAGGAACACGACGGACAGGTATCCCAGGCTGAGAAAAAACGATGCCATGATGGAATACTTCAGGATCCGGTTTTTGAACGTGGCAAAATTAATGATCGGATTGGGCGTCCTTGATTCATAAAGAAGGAACAGGACAATTGCCACAACACCGGTGCAGAAGGATAGGATGTTTATCATAGCCACACCTTCCCCGGCAAAGTCCACCCCGGCAAAGGAGACAAGCGTGAGGGCGGCGCCCAGCAGGATCATGCCAACCGTGTCCAGCCGTGCATCGACCCTGATGTTGTCCTTGACATACTTAAAGCCAATCAGGGTTGCAATAATTCCTATCGGGAGGTTGATGAAGAAGATGTATTCCCAGCCAACGTACGTGGTGATGATCCCGCCAAGGACAATACCGAGCATCGCCCCGCTGGTCCAGCCAAGGGAGATATACCCGAATGCCGTTCCCCGCAGGTGGGACGGGAACGTGTCGGCGACAATAGCGCCACTGTTTGCCTGCATCAGTGCTCCGCCGAAAGCCTGGATGCCCCGGGACAGGATTAGTAATGAGATCGTTGCAGACAATCCGCACAGGAGCGAGCCCAGCGTGAAGACGCCAAAGCCGGTATTGAACATCCGGCTCCTGCCGTAAATGTCACCCAGCCTACCCAGCTGCGTGGTGCATACCGCAACGACAAGGAGATAGATGAGGATAATCCAGATCGTTGTCAGCATATCGGCATGGAGGCTCTGGGATATGGACGGAAATGCGAGAATAACAATGGTGGAATCAAGTGAACCCATCAGGGTTCCGAGCATAAGGATGGCGATAATGATCTTTTGTTGTGTGTCCATCTGATCCATGAGAGATTTTACGATGCTTCTTGATGTACCTGTCGGAAGGTGCACCATGAGCGGCTGCATGGTACTGGCACGGAATGAGAAAGATGGCATTGGTTTCTTTATGAAAGACGGGAGCGGTGGTGCAGGATACGCGGGGCGAAACGGGATTTTAGGATGTCTGTCCTATCCTGCCAGACAGATGAAAATGCAATCTATCCATTACCTTATCACATTTCTTGATCGATTCCCCTTCAAGAGGAGCGATTGCACATGAACGTAACCGGGTCAAATGCAATTCTTCATGGCAGGAAACGTACCATAATCAGGTTAGTAAAGGCTGTATCAGCTGGTGCACAAAAAAAGGAACCAAAACAAGATGTCCTCTCGGCCTGCACGAACGGGAGTGAACGAGTATGAAAAGCACAACCGCGGAAAAACTCCGGCTTGACTACGAGCCGGTGGCAATTGTGTGGAGCAACACAAAACCCGAGGGAGCATTACAGATAAAACCGCATGCACAGACTTGCATCATGCCGTTTTTTGCGCAGGTGGCAACCAAGGGAAAGACTGTGGTCTTTGACCGGGAAAACTATGGGTGCCCCGGTGCTCGTGCGGGACTGGGGTTTGGCAACGGGTACTATGACGCATTTGGCGGTGCCGGTCTTGATTTCATGTCTGCATTTTTTGTGAAAGGGAAAAAGAGCAGTAAAAATCCGGCTGCATATTGTGCCACCATCCAGCACATTCCCGAACGGGAACGTGCCAAGTTTATCGATGACGAGCGCCTGCACAAAGACACGGAAAAGGCAAAGAGGTTTATGACCGAAGACCCGCCGGTTACCGATATTGCCGAGAAGTACGTGATCTTCAAACCGCTCAGCAAGGTTCAGGCTGGTGAGACTCCGGGGGTGGTCATTTTTCTGGCAAACCCGTTGCAGATCACCGGGCTGGTAACACTGGTCAGTGCAGTTCGCGAGGGCACTGATTCCATACGGGTTCCGCCGATGGCCGCCTGCCAGCAGATTGGGGCATTTGTCTATGATGAGGCAAAAAAGGAGCACCCGCAGGCGGTGCTGGGATACACGGATCTTGCCGCACGGGCAAATGTCGGAAAGATAATTCCGGAAAACATGTTCACGTTTGCGATCCCTTACACGCTCTTTCTGGAAATGGAATCTGAAGCACAGGACGGTGTATTTGACGGCCCGATCTGGAAAGGACTGGCAGGGAATGCGTGACATTCTGTTGCATCTGCGGGACGTTTAAAGAGTCAACATTGATCGGTTACGACGCTATTATATTCGTTAAGTCCCGTTAATGCACCAGCACCTGCAAAGGATCGTTTAAAAACTAAACTGGTAGTAATATGTTACTATGAACGCGATCGAAGTCTCGCACCTTTCCAAACACTTTGGTACCCTGAAGGCACTGGACGATATCAGTTTTTCTGTGTCAGAAGGCGAGACCTTCGGTTTTCTTGGCCCCAATGGTGCCGGGAAAACGACAACCATCCGCATTTTGACCGGTATCAGCGCCCCTACCAGCGGGACGGCAACAATTTTTGGAAAAGATATTATCCGGGACACCATCGCCAGCCGCAAACAGATGGGGATTGTTCATGAAACCTCGAACATCTACGATGATCTTACTGCATGGCAGAACCTGATGTTCACTGCTGAACTCTATACCGTGGGAAAACATGAGCGTGAACAGCGCGGAAGAGAACTGCTCGAAACGTTCGGGCTCCTGGAGCGACGAAACGATAAGGTTCATGGCTTTTCAAAAGGGATGAAACGGCGGCTCACGCTCGCGATGGGGCTTGTCAACAACCCCCGGCTCCTGTTTCTTGATGAGCCGACTTCTGGGCTGGACGTCCAGAGCAACCTCATTATCCGGGACGTGATCCGGGACCTCAATTCACACGGTGTTACGGTCTTTCTTACGACCCATAATATCGAAGAGGCAAATCTTGCCTGTGACCGGGTAGCGATCATCAACCACGGGCGTATCGCCGCGATCAACTCCCCTGAACGATTAAAAAAGACCATCCAGAGTGCACAGTCTATCGAAGTTGCCTTCGATGTACCCAGTCCCGGCCGGTTGGAAGCCTTAAAACAGATCCAGACCGTGAGTGAAGTGAGAAAGGAGGGGGACAAGTTCCGGCTCTTCACCGAAGATCCCTCATCGGTAATTCCTGCGATTATGGACTATGCAAAGGCCGGTAATACAAAGGTGCTCAGCATGACCACATTCGGGCCAAGCCTCGAGGACGTCTTTATCAAACTGACCGGGCTTGGGATCCGGACAAAAGGGGTGAGTACCGTTGACTGAAATGGCCGCACGATCCGGACAGATCTTTACCGAACTGAACGCTGCATGGGCAATCGCAAAAAAAGATATTGCGATCTATTACCTCAAGCCAAATATCGTCGTCTCAGGAGCACTCTTCCCTCTTTTTATGTTCCTTGCATTTGCCATCGGCAATAACGCAGGCCCTTCCGTTATGATCCCGGGGCTTATTGCCATCACGATTCTTTTCTCTGCGTCATCTATTGAACCCGTATCGATTCCTATCGAACGGCGCATGAAAACATTTGANNCATTTGACCGGCTGATCTCCGCGCCCATCTCCCTGCATGCCGTTGTTCTGGGTGAGAGCCTGAGCGGATTTCTCTACAGTGTCGCCATCGCATTCGTACCGTTTGTCGCCGGTTTACTTATCTTCAGGACGCCGATCCTGAATGTGGTCCCGCTGATTGTCGGGGTCGTCCTCACTGCGTTCTGCTTTGCCACGATGGGGACACTGTTTGCCGCATACCCCACTGAAAGTCCCGGTGATATCATGTCCATGCTGAACATGGTCAGGCTCCCGCTGATCTTCATATCCGGAGTTTTCATTCCGATTACCGCAATTCCCGCAATTGGTCAGGATGCCGTCTATTTTTCACCCCTTACCTATGGAAATGATCTCATACAGGCTGCCTATCACGGTCATACCATCTTCAACCCGCTGGTCGATGTTGTAATGCTCTGCATCTTCATCCTTGTCTTCCAGTTCCTCGCAAACCGGTTGTATAAGAAATTCAATGAATGAATTTTTTTTGAATTTTTTTGTTGCCTCAAAACTCAATCCGTTCACCGTAATGCACGAAAGAGTGTTCTTGACGTTGTTTGCGGCAATGGCTAGGTCGGTGCTGGCCCCCGCGGTGCACGCGAGTGACGGCGGATGTGGGGGAGGCTGGGGTGAGGTGACGATGTCATACCAATCAAGTTCAGGAATGGATCGATCCACAAAATGACAAAATAGCGTTAATAATGCATTTGAAATTTCTGAATGGTAAAAGGAATTGGAGCTACTATTTGAGGAATACACACAATTTACCCGCAATGCCGAATATACCGACCTGCCGGCAAAAGCAGGGATATCCCCGCCAATTGCCCGGACCGTATCCGGGAAATTCCGGGCAATACCGGAAAAAAGTTAATCCAGGTTCAGCAGGTCCCGGATAAGAGCAATGATCGCCAGTCGTTGCTGTTCACTGATGGCACCGATCCGGTGCTGGAACCTCTCCCGGTCCAATGCTACTATCTGGAATACGAGAGCAACACTTTCGACATCGAGGCCATTGTGCGGGTCAGGAGAAATGGTGAGGGTATGCGAGAACCTCGCACTGCTCATGCTGCTGGTCAGCGGGACGACAAGGATGAGCCCGTTCGCACCTCCGACAATAATTGCAGGTCGCATCCCCCGCTGCTCATGTCCTTTTGCATCGGTGAGATCCACGAGCCAGATAGCACCGTTCTTCATCGATTTAGTGCTCCAATGATTTTAATGAGGCCCGCTGCCAGATCCCCGTCTCCTTTTTCAGGTCTTCAAGATCCTTTTGGGTAGGCTTATAGAGGAACTCTTTTGCTTTTGAGATACCGAGGGCAATCTGGGTCTCTGAATAGAATGGTTTCAGCCGTTTTACCAGCCGTAATGCTTCGAGCGGATCGCAATTCTGCCGGATCGAATAATACCCATAGGTTGCGCCGACTTCGAGCGGGACGGGTTTCAGGCCGAAGATCCTGCCGAGATCGCCAGCCGCCTCTTTCTCGGCGGAATTCAGCCGGGAGCCGGTTTCCCTATTTTCAAACTCGCGGGTGAACGCGTACAGGTCCTGCGTCAGGTCCGGAGAGTATGGTCCCCGCACATACAAGCTGCAGGAATACCCGAGGTCGATCCCTTTCAGCTCAAGCAGGCAGACGAGTTTCTGGGCGATGAGCCGGTCGTCGAACCGTGAGATATCGAATTCAAAGCCCAGTTCCTTAAAGAAGGCAATTACTTTTTTGTGTTTTTCCATAATTCATGCACCGCAGTGGAGGAACCGGCACAGCCAGGTTCGTGTTCTTTTCCATTCATCCTGTCCTTCAGTCGTGATGATATAGAGTTCGAGTTCTTTTCCTTCCGAGGTGATCTTCTCGGAAGTGAGATAGCCCATGTCTTTTAAGACATTGAGGTTGGCAAACAGCACGCCGTCATTGATGTCGAGCGCCGCCTTGAGTTCGCGGTAGGTGGCCCCATCGGGTCCGAGGGCGGCGAGGCTCGCGAGCAGTTTCAGCCGGACAAGCGAGAAGACTTTCGCATTGAGCCCTTCGGATTCGTTTAGGATGGAGAGGATATCATTCTGCATTCGGTATCACTCCCTGGTTCTTTTCATGATGATTGGTTGCCCGGTTTATTTACTTTGTTATTTACTTAAAGTTTAAAGTAAATGAAGGCAGGGGTCGGGGCAATAGAATTAATCAATACAAATTCATTTCGAGAAAAAAAGAAAATCACTGATATTCCAAATCAAGTGACATAACGTACTTTATTGCTTCAGGGCTATTCCCCATGGCATAGTTATCTAACAGATCTGTGAAATTATTCATCGCCAGTTTTCCTTCTAAAATGTCACGATGATCTGCTAAAAAGTGATCAATAAATCCCTGAATTTCCGTTTTACCTAAATAATCTGCTGAATATCCGATCCTATGTCCAAATTTCAAAGATTTAACTGCTAATTCGAGGACTTTTTCCGGATCTTGACTCATACACGATTCAAGAATTCCCATCAAATATTGCATTTGATCTCCTCTCAAACCTACCCTTTCATCTGAGTTTAAAAGAGAATCTAGAATTAATTCGAGGGTTTCATGTTCTAATCTATATATGATACTGATTGCCTGGGTCGATTCCTCGGGATCTTCTATTTTATTATATTTTTTATCCACTGCGAAATAGAATCTTGTGATGTATTGACCAACAACTTCGCGGAAGTTCTCAAGTTTTTTAATATCAGCATCGGCAATTTGGTTTTTTATATGTAAATCCTGCTGAATCTCATGGAAAACCAATATTATTGTTTGGTTCAACCATCTGCTGATAGATAATCGTGCATCATCGTACTTTTCATTAAAAATTGTGGGGGTCGTGAAATACTGGTTTATAATTAGTGAAACGATTTTTGGTCGTAATGTTGAATACTGTTCGGATTTTTGGACTTCGTCGAAAAAATTCTTTGCCCAATTAATTTCGTCAACAAAGGCAAGATAACTTACCGAGGCAAGGAAGCAGTTGTTATTGATTAATCCAAGTCCCTTATCGCCAAGTTTTTCTGATTTTCTCCATATTAATTCCAACCTCTTCTTTACTTCAATATTACAGTCGGGTTTTTTCCTGAATACAACATTAAGGCTACGACAGATTAATTCGTGAATTTTGTAATTATTTTCCCGCTCAATGAATGCATCAATAGTTTCCCAATATTTTTCTGGAGTCTTTTCAAGAAGAAAAACTAAATCGATTGCTATTATCGATCGAACAACGGGGTCCTCGTCGAGCGATAATCTTTTAATTGTTCTCCAAATTTCATCGTCTTTTTGCAGGGAATATAGAACAAGCAATCCTTCAACAGCATTAGTGACTGGTGTTGGTGACCATGAAAGAGGATCATAATCGGGAGGAAATTCCTCATTTTTGATTGTATTTTGAATTGTTGCGGATTTTAGCAGTACTTTAAGGGAATAATGGAATAATTCTAATTCTGAATTTTTTATTCCTTTTGTGATAATTTTTGCACATCTTGAGAGATTCTCCCATGCATAATCAATTGTTTCTTTAGGAATTGATGTGTTTTGATCTTCAATTTTGATATATAGTTCTTTAAACTGTTGCAGGATTGATTGAGCATCTGCTTCTGATATTGCCTCATTAATCCATTTGTCATTAAATTTTTTTATTATCNNTGTTCGAATCAATTTCTTTTATCTCTAAAATATCCTCTTCAGAAGCAAAACCGATTTTAGTTTCACTAAATTCAATTGGTCTACGAGGGCGTGCATCATTATGATTAAGATACTCTTCAACTTCAGTCTTTGATATTCCAGCAGGTAAATATTTTAACGGAATTTTTGATAGGAGGTAATTTCGCCTTTCGTACATATATTTTTTATAATCCTCGTCATCGATTTCATTGAAAGTTTTCAGAGTGCTCATCACAACTTTGTTGATCTCATCGTCAGATAAATATCGAATTGAAGATTCAATTAAATCAGCCAATTCGTTAATTGTTTCTGGGTGAATCTGAAGTGGTTTTGCACATACCAGATCTAAAATTACTGATGAAAATGGTTCAGGATTGGTTGAGATGGTTTTGATCAAATCTCTCCATAATATAGAGACGATTGCATGGTCTCGATATTCATTTAACACGATCTGTAACTGGGATTTGTCGTCAGGATTTACAGTTAATTTGTTTATCTTATTTTTTATCTGGGTAAGCATTTCAAACTCGGATCCCATTTGAAAATATGAATCCCCCCAGATGTAACTAAAATCCTCCAGGAATCTCGATTCCTTTTTGTTAAATGGGAAACTTACGATTCTTTCTTGGATCGAGTGGCCTTCCTGTAAATAGGGCAATATATGCATCCTGCAAATGCCATAATTAATTGACTTAATCAGAGTTCTCGAACCCATTTGTAAATCAGAATCAAGGAGCAATCCAGATTCCTGCCCAAGATGATAACGGATACTCTCAAAGTCCTGTCTTCGATTACTAGTCAACCGGAAGTATCCGGCGGTACCCATCTCGGTTTGTTTTGAAGAATCTTCGGTTCGGGAAAAAATAAAAGAGTAGAATTTTGAGACAAATTCCTGATCAAATGGGAATATTTCCTTTATATTGTACGCAACGGCGATTAAATACGAAAGATCAAAATCTTCCTCATTCGCAATTTCGAATATTTTTTCTAGGATTTCCCGTGACTGAGATGAATCTGAACCAAATGTTTTTACGACTAATGATACCGGAAGATGGGAAGCGAAATTATCAATATTTTTATTATTTTTTCTCAGTTCCAGACACGTTGAAAGCATCTTCCGACTTATTCTCCCAATCTGAAGTTGAACATCTGAATTCTTATCATCGTTTTGGATTTTGTATAGCCAATTCACGATATTGAAATCATGAGGATTAGACGTATTCTGAATCACTTGTTCAAAGTAATTTAACCAGAATTTTCGATTAGGGAGGTATGGAAATTCCAAGTCTCTCTCAAATGATTCCAATGACGAAAATATCGTAGCATGGAGCCAATCTCTGTATTTATTGTCTTTGTCGTAGAGCGAATAAATGAAATTACAATCATTAACAGAATCAGCTTCCTGGACCAGGACCTGAGTTGCCATGATCTTTGCAATTAGGGGAATTTCGCTAGATTTAGCTTTGTACAGTCTTGAACAAATATTTTTGAATAAATCCTTGTCATTATACCAGATTTTTGTAAGATAGTACCGAATACTGGGCTTGAGAAGCACAATGTTTGGTTTATCTGTCGATATAAACGATATCAATCCATTTTCATCGTCATTAATTGCAAGTCTTGAAACCGCATAATCGAAGAGAATATTATGCGTATACGCAATTTTGTTTTTGTTGATTCCAACATTCGCCAGTATACCAGTACTCAATAAATAAACAAGGTTCTCTTCTTGAAAATTTGTTAACCCTGAAATTGGGACCGACAATGAATGTGTTGTTACCATCTTGTTCGTTAATTCGTTTAGGATAATTTCATAATTTATCCCAGATTGATGAAGATCAATTCTTGAATTCCAATATAGATCAAGAAGTTGTACTTCAGAATAAACAGAATTTATTTTTATTGAACTTTCTTCGGTTTGTATGAGATAAATAATCAAGGAAATGTAGAAAGGATTTAACAACATTTTCTTGAGTCGTGGATTGAAATCACTTGAATATTTTGATATAAGGGGATGCTCTACAAGAATGTAATTTAAATCATCCATATTCAATTCGGGCAGAATTACGTGTCTGCAAGGGATTTCTTTTGAAGTTTTCAATATTTTTAATGGTAACTTTTGATTCAATTTGGAGGTATCAGAAAAAATATTTAACAATTCGCTCGATTTTTTCGCGTCAAATATCCGCACTACTACAAGAACATTCCATTCCTCACTCAACTTGGCAATGATTTTTCGGATAAGTTTAAGGTAAAAATTTCTTTTATTTCCAGACCGTGCAGCATCAAACGCGTCAATAATTACAATGCCTTTTTTCGAGCTTGAAACACGCTCTTCAGCTGCAATATATTCAAAAAGATCCGATTTTATCTCTAATTCATTTTGAAGTTCAATATCTGATTCGGCAATTAATTTGTCGATAGGAAGAAACAATACGATGTGACCTTTCTCTTCCAAAAAATTTACAAGTTTGTCAATTTCATATGACTTTCCGGCTCCGGGATGACCAGTAAGAATTCCATTGCCCGTTGTAACAAAATTGTAGAGTTCATTTGTAATTACGTCAGGACTTATTCTGAAATCCATTATCTTAACCTCCTTGTATCTCGCGTGATATCCGTTATTGATCTCGTGGAATCAAGCCTTGTTTTTCTCTCCCTCTTCATGATGTCAGATGATACAAATTCGGGCATCGATTTTTGAGTCAGATTTTCGGGGATTTTTGTGAATTCTTCAACAAAATAGTTATTTTTACTGACCGGAATTCCTCGAAGTCTTTGAATTATTTGCTCGATAACCTCGGACGAAGCCACACCTTGAATATCGAAATATCCATCATGTTGAAAAAGGCCCGGAATTTCACATGGTTCAAATTTTAAAAACATTATTTTATCATTATGCCCCGTATTCATTAATTCTCGGATTGCTCTGAATTCAATTTTGCACCAATCTCTGGTGCCATAATCTTGGGACAAAAAAACAACAATCAATTCACAGTTTTCTTTGTAGATTTTTTGCAAAAGGAGATCATGATCTGCTTGAGCAAGATGACCCCGATACAAAAAATCATAGAAAATAGTATAGTCACCAAGAATTTCAGTCAAGCCTTGTGCAATTTCCTTAACCCGATCTCTAAACGTTCCGGAAAATGAAAGGGCAATCTGAAATTGATGATCATGAATTGAATCATATTTTTCTGGCTTTTGATTTTTTCGATCCTGATGGGGGTTCGTA
>PNBP01000170.1 GCA_003136075.1 Methanoregula sp.
GGCGAAGTCCCCAGGAGCGTCTTTAAGTGAACAAGTTACATTCAAAAAATACAAGATTTTCAGTCGCTGGAATGGGACTATACCCTAAAATTAAGTAACTGTTTACTTTTTTGATCATTGCAAAGACCGTCATTTCCATCCTTATATAAAACCAAACAGTCTCATTTGCATGTCAAAGAATATTTTCGACTTTTTGTAAATAACTCTCCCTTCATCCCCACCCGTCCCGGGAGACAGGCACATTAACAAGGTGCCCGGACTATTCTACATAAAGGACGATTCGGGATGACACGCATCTTGCTCACTGAAGCCCAAGGGTATGAGCTGCTGAAAACCTACGGCATACCTATTCCCAAATATGTGGCACTACAGAGTGATGGAGAAGCCGCCCGTGCTGCACAGGAGATTGGGTTTCCGGTGGTCATGAAAGTAATTTCACCGCAGGTCATCCACAAAAGCGATGCCGGGGGCGTCATCACGGGGATTTCCACACCGGAGGATGCAACGCGGGCATTTAGCACGATTGCCCGAAATGTCCGGGCATCTGATCCTGCCGCACAGATCACCGGGATGATGATCGAACAACAACTTCCTCCCGGGCTCGAACTGATTATTGGCGGAAAGACTGATGCAGCGTTTGGTAAGGTTATCACGATTGGCATTGGCGGCACTCTCGTTGAGCTCCTGAACGATGTGACCATCGCGGTGCTCCCGGTGAACGATGACGAGATACGTCACATGATCCACCAGCTCAAGGGATATCACCTGATTACCGGGTTCCGGCACCAGCCGTCACGCGATGAAACGGCGCTGGTTGGTGTCATCCGTGCCGCCATTAACCTCTTTCTGGAACGTCCAGATATTGAGGAATTTGATATCAACCCGTTTGTCCTGTATGAGCATGGCGGGTGTGCAGTCGATGCCCGTTTTTACCAGAATGAATCCATCAGTTCAGAAATCACCGGTATTCCGGAGACACCGGTCATGTCTGCATTCTTGCTGAAGATTAATTCTGTCGCAATTGTCGGCGCTTCACAGGACCCGAATAAAGTCGGCTATGCCATCTGCCGCAATATGCTGGCTTTTCCAGGTAACCTCTACCCGGTCAACCCGAAAAGCCGGATGATTCTGGGAAAAACGTCATACCCGACACTGGCAGGTATCCCGGGAGCGGTCGATGCCGTTGTCATTGCAANNCGTTCCCGGCGTGGTGAAGGAAGCCGGGGAAAAGGGCGTTCCCCTTGCAATCATCATCACCTCCGGGTTCCGTGAGGGCGGTGCCGCGGGAAAATTACTTGAAGATGAGATCCTTGCCATTGCAAAAAAATATCATGTACGGATTATGGGCCCGAACTGCCTCGGGCTCATGCTCCCCCTGCAGGGCATCAATACCACCTTTGACCCGGTCTCTCCACGACCTGGAAAGATCGCGTTTATCTCCCAGAGCGGGGCAATCATTACGACTATCGTTGACTGGAGCCTGCCTGAGGAGATTGGTTTTTCTGCGGTGATATCGGTCGGCAACCAGGCAGATCTTACGTTTGAGGATTTTGTCGGGTTTGTTGGTGATGATCCCAATACAAAAGCGATCATTCTCTATATCGAGCAGATACGGTACGGAAAGCGGTTTATGGATATTGTCAGCCGGATCACCAAAAAGAAACCGGTCATTGCGATAAAATCCGGTTCATCGAAGATCGGGCAGAAAGCTGCGTCCTCCCACACCGGATCTCTTGCCGGCAGTTTTGCGGTTTACCAGGCAGCGTTCCGCCAGTCCGGCGTTATTCCCGTACGGTCTATCCGTGAGGCGTTCCAGGCTGCAGAACTGCTCGCCTCTGAAGGCTATCCACAGGGTGTCCGGGCAATTGTTATCTCCAATGCCGGGGGATTTGCCGTGCTCTCATCGGACTATGCCGAACGGTTTGGGATTGAAATTGTGACATTCCCGCCGGATCTTGTTCACGAACTTGACGCGGTGCTCCCCAAAGACTGGAGCCGGGAGAACCCGATCGATATGGTGGGGGATTCAAGCGCGGACCGGTACGCAAAAACCTTTGATGTGATGATCCAGCACCAGGATCTCTGGGACTTAGCGTTTGTCATCGCGGTCCCCTCGGCGATATCAGACCCCATCCGTGTCGCAAATGAACTGGTCAGGTTCTCCAAACATACACACAAGATGATCGTCGGCTGCATGATTGGCGGCGATTCCATGAAGACCCCGCTTCGCATCCTGCGGGACGCTGGGATTCCCAATTTCCCGGATATGGAGGATGCATTCCGGGCTGTCGGGAACATCTGTACCTGCACCTGCCATGATGGTCCCCGCCAGGGTCATTGTGTCTCCGATCACTCCAACCGGGAAGAATAATAGCCGGTAGGAATCCGGGATCTATCGGGAATCTTCCAACCACAAAAAACTCACCTGAAACGAGCAAGCTTTGCACAAAAACGATGCCATTTTTTGGCATATCATTTTTCACTGCATTTTAATTCGTGATTGAATTCATTGCTGGGAGCAGACTGCCCCCATATCCCCCATTACGATAAACCCCGCCGCCCCAGAAGGGACGCCCCCGCGGCGGTTCTGAAATAAAATTACGGCTCTGTTGAAATCCTACAGACAATCATGCAGTCGCGCCTCCGCTGCCTGGGCATCACCCAATAGTTTATAATGATCATCAGAAAGTTGATAAAAACCTCAGCAAAATTGGGGGTCAAGGGGAGGCTCCCCTTGGGGTGCCTCCCCTTTTCTCGGGAGAGATGGGGGCACCCTTCTGACTGTTTTAGCGACAAAATAAGAAAAAAATTCAGAGCGAGATCTTTTTCAGGATTTCGCCGTTTTTGAAGATGGTAATCCCGCCGCCGCTCTGGGACACAACAATCCCCACAGCATGGGTCTCTTTTGTCATTGCCGCTACCGAATTGTGCCGGGTACCCATACCCTTTGGCAGCACAACGCCACTCGTGTCCACCGTGATATACCGTCCCGCTGCCTGAATGTATCCATCACCGGAGATCACAAAAGCGCCGTCCAATTGTGCAAATTCCTTGATGCTCTCTTTGAGATCCGGATTTGTGACCAGCCGGGACTCAGGCTTATGCCCTTCATAGGGATTCAGATTGATCTGCCGGGATTTCTCGAGCACATTGCGGACATCCCCGATGATAAACGTCGTGCCGACCGATTTGCCCTCCCGGCCCTCAATTGATATCTCGGTGCAGATATGGAAAACGGCATCAAACACATCCTCCCGGATATCAGTATCGACCACCACCAGCTCTTTCCAGGTATCTGTGCTGATCCGCACCTGCCCGCTCTGCCGGCGATCCGTGATGTCGTGGCCGATACAGAGAATTTCTACGACACGGCCCTGATCGTCCCGGATTGCCTTGTTGATCCAGGCGATCCAGACATGGTCCCCGTTTCTCCGGATATTCTCGCTGACATTGACGGCGTATCCTTCAGCATTGAAACCGACATCGTTTGCCATCATCGAAAGATCATGGCCGCCCCGGTTTTTTTCCGGAACAATCGTGCCTACCACATTTTTGCCGATTACGGATTCCTGCGGATAATCGAAAAAGGTCAGGGCAAAAGAATTAAAGAACGTGATGGTGCCCTGCATATCCATGCGGATGATGATGCTCTGGGAGTTCTGCATCATCTCACGGTATTTTGCCTCGCTTGCCTTGACCGCGTCTTTGAGTTTTTTCTTGTCAGAAATATCGGTCACGGNNGCTTGCTTTGACCGCGTCTTTTAACTTATTTTTATCGGTAATATCGGTTACGACAAGGGTGCCGCCTTTTCGTGCATCGAGAGGATCGACAAGCTGGGACTGCAGCGTGCAGGTCACCACATTGCCACCAAGGTGGAGCAGATCACAGTCTGCATGACCGATACCCTGTGCGTCCCGGTGGATCTGGAGGTCCCGTGTTGCCTGCTCGTACTCCTCGGGCGTCTTGAAGAGGACCTGGGCAGGTTTGCCCACAAGGTGGCTCTCGGGATACCCGAGCAGCGCTGCAAGCGGACGGTTTACCCATTCGATGATATCGTTACGCATCTGGAATATCCCCAGCGGTGTTGCAGAGAGGATGTTTGTCAGCTGATCGTTTTGTATTTTTATATCTCGCTCGGACTTCCGGCGCAGCGTTGTCTGCTTGAGAAGGGTGACAAGTTCCGCGATAGATGACCGGATATCGATCGTGCGGGAGACCGTGATCTCAATCCCGTTATTGACTTCAGACAGCCCGAAATTGTTTGCCCCGTTATGGCTGTACAGGATTACCGGGGTTGCATTCCCCATCGAGCGGAGATATTTCAAAAAACCTATCCCGTCCATATCTGACATGAACTCGATTCCGTTTACTGCCGGGACCTGTTCATAGGAAATAACGACATCATATGACCGGCTTTTGAGTTTTTCAACTGCCTGTTTTGTGGACGGGGTAACATCGAGCCGGACTTCGCCGGTCTTTTCAAGAGCGGGCCGGATCTGCGCCAGAAAATCAGTTGTATCATCCACAAATAAAACGGTAATCATGTGCGTATCGCCATAAAATGTGCGCAGTGTGTCCTTCGCATATGAGGTAGAGATTGTGCCAATAAATAGTTGTTGCGAGGATAACAAAAGCAGCGCCAGAGAATAGTAAAAAAACTGCAGCGGGATGAAGTGTATTCATACCGACGCGGTAACAGCCAATGTATCAGATGTAAACTGAGTTTATTCNNTTTCACTTACGGGATCTGCCACATCCTCTTCGTCTGTTTCCTCAGTCCCGGGATAATTCTCGTGGTAAATCCATCCCCCGGTAATGAGAATGAGGGGAATGCCGACAGGGACACAAAAACCGTGCAGGTTACTGAGGAGCAGGCCATACTGCACCAGAACGGAGATGCCAAACAGGACGCCGGCGGCAATAGTGCAGAGCGCACCATAGTTCATGTTCTTCGGGTTATGTTCGGCATACGAGAGGAGTGTAACAATAAAGGCAATCACAAGGAGGATTGATCCAATGATCCACGCGATACCTGAAATTGCGCTCGTGCCGGTAAGGATGCCCTGTGAAATATAATTGAAGTCCCGGCTGACAAGGATGAAGCTGTTGCCAAGGTAACTCTGCTGGTACCGGAACAGTGCCCATTGCAGACCCGTCGCAAGCCCGTCACCGATAATATAGATATTGAGAGGGACAAAAAAGATCAGTGCCTGGAGAACCAGCGGAAGTTTGAGTTTCGATGTCATGTGTGTATCCTGGTAGTATGAGGGGTACGTAGTATAAAATAGCGAAATCACACCGTAATTTTACCAGAAAAAAGGTGGGTTTATTCTTCGGTATGCTCAACAATCGCGAGCTGGTACATCCAGTCCATCAGCGGGTGGCACTGGTCGACAATACATTCGAGATCGCAGGCAACGCAGGGGATGAGTTCGTCGCCGGCTATCAGATCTGCGGGGTTCACCGGCATCTGCTTACAGCGCAGGAGATAGGTTTTGATCCCGTCTTTTTTGTATTNNGTTCGCTCTGGAGAACGCCTTCTTGGGTTGACCGGATAAGGTCCAGTGCTTCATCATCCAATGGGTCAGTCATACGTTTCACTCCCGGTTTTTTTTAGAGAAGAGGGGCAATAGTCAGAATATTGTTGCCTCTGATGACAACAGTACCGAGGCTCCTGCCACGCTCATTGTTGACAAACTCAATGGTTTCGTCCATGTGAATGTTCAGGTATTCGTCCACGGCAACAAGCCGCCCCTGCAGCTTGCGGCCTTCGTCCTTGATCTCAACCGATATTTTTGAATCGACAAGTGCAAACACTTTTTTTATCGGCAAAACAATTCCGTTAACCATCTGTCCTAATTTGGGGTCTGCGATAATTAAAGTTTGCTCATGAAAAATGCAGAGAGGGTAGATACCAACAGGACGACTGCACACGGTATAATGTGAATCTTTGCACAGTCATCAAAGACAGAGCAATCTTATGTGATATCAACGCGAGAGAGGGTCCTTTTAGTTAAAAACAGGGTAAAAAATTGTCTCTTTAGAAATCATCGTTTTTCATTATCAGCACACTTCGAAGTACGCAGTATCTGGGATTTCTGTTTCCGCCATGTGGCACTCCCATTTTGCGATATCTCATCAGAGAATCAGTAAAAAACTAAAAAAGGGAGGANNCCCTTGGGCTGCCTCCCCCTTTTTAGGGAGACTGGGGGTCTTCCTCAAAATTACCGGAAAATATAAGCAAATTATTGGATTAAAGAGACTTTCTCCAGAGCAAAAAAATTATTCCGGAATGGGTTCCCACCGTTTCACCAGCGTTTTTTCCACGTTGGGAAGCGTGGTATATTCCATCTCCCCTAATGACAACCGGTGCGGCTCAAATGGCCCCTGCGCCCGTATGATATCAGCCAGTTCGTTGCACCGGGTCCGGACAAGGTCAAAGCCGGGATCATCGAACATGTCGGCTGGACCAATCAGCTCACCGTCTGATACCTGGAAACCAAAACAGATGACCTGCGGCGGGCCGTCAAACCGGGTGCAGTTTGCATCGCAGAGCCCGACTGGCATGAACGGGCCATGGTGGGAACCCCGCATCCACCCCGCAACCAGTACCGGAATTGTAAAGGGTTCGACCACTTCTCCAACGGCAGGGAACCCGCTCTGGGAACGGACTATCATGACGGGATCATCTTTTCCGACATACCGCCCTGCCATCAGGTTCAGTCGCTGGGTGCTTGTGGATGCTCCGATGGTCCCGTCAGGCTTGAACACATGCTTGATCACGTACCGTGACGGTGCCCCGATATACGCAAGCATATCATAGATCTCTTCAGGGCATTTGAACATGATACGGCGCTTGTGGATGAGATCGTGCACCTCAAAGACAAAACCGTCATGCATGGACGGGTCGATCACCAGTCCAGCAGTATTGAACGGATCGGCAAAGATCTTGTAGAGGAAGAAGTTCCATGCACCGGGCTCGGTTTTGTCTGCCATGAAGATCAGGATGGGGTCAGAACTGCGCTCCTCAAATTCCATCTCGGCAACACCGGGACCCAGTCCTTTGACATTGCCGGAAAAGGCATTTCCCAGCATGTCCTGGCCGGCGCCGTACAGTTTCATGCTCTTGGCAATTTTTGTGCATTCCATGAACACATTCCACGCAAGCTGGTGGATTTTTTCATGGTCGACGCCATGCCGGTGGGTCATGATCAGTTCAATGTCATCGCCGCAGTGAGTGACAAACGAATCGATAAGCAGCTTCCCCTCTTCTTCCTTGAGCATCTTTGCAGCCTTTTCAAGAAGCTTGGGATGGGTGCGGGAGTGTCCGGGATAACTCCCGACATCCGCTTTAATCACGGAGACGGTTATCTTGGGCATAAACGGTCACGTATAGAGAATCTGCTTTGAACAGAAAAAAGTTGCGGTTGATTAATTATTTCAGTGCATTTCGGACAAGAGATGCAGTCCCGTAGGATGAAAATGCCCTGAAAAAGACCAGGCTTTCTGCATATGCCATCGATTCGATCGCATGATTGGTGTCCGGGCCGACTGCGTAGATCTCTTTTTTGAATTCTTTTATTGCCTGCTTGCAGTTGCCATCAAAGATCTGGCGGTCTTTTTTCCCGGGATTTAACGGCCGATATTTTTCAAGCGTCCAATCCTGGATGTTCTTGTATAACGCCGGTTCATAGATTTTGAACGTGTTAAACACGACATCCTGCCAGAACGTGCCGACATTGCCTTTGATGATATCCCCCTTGGGGAAATGCAGGTTGATCAGATCACGGGGAGTACCGGTTATGCCATGCTGGGCGATACCTACCTTAATGTTATTATCCCGGAGGGCTTGTGCAATTGCCCTGGTCTGCGGGATATCGATGGACAACTGTTCGACCACGTTCCCGTTTGCATCGTAGGTATGGCCGTGCGTGCTCCCGTTTGCAATCGCCAGAACCTGGGGATAAACATCGTTTTCATTGAGGGCTTTGATGAATTCTACTGCTTCTTCGGGTTTTGTCAGGACAAGCCCGTGACCGTCTTTTCTCCCAATCTCGCCCACTTCCACTTCAAGTCCGAATGGTTTGCCGTTCATCTTCGCGGTAATAAACCGGGCCAGTTCTGTGGTGGCAATGATATTGGGTTCAAGTTCCTGCCGGACCGTTTTTCCTTCAAAATTAAAAAGATGCGAAGCGTCGATGGCAAAGGACGTGTACCCAGCCTGTACCTGGGCATCGATTAACTGTTTGGTCTGATTGATCTCTGTTGCATCGCCGGTCTTTACCGTGATATGATCGGCATGCAGCGCCCATATGTCAAACCGGGTTGCCTGTGCGGCGTCCCTCATCTTCTCTGAGAAGTCATGGGGGGTCATGCCGGTATGCCCGCCTTTGAGATCAGATTCTGACCGGGCGAGTTCCATGAATACCGCAGAATCGGTATCTTTTGCAGCCTTAAAAATTCCCCGTGCGACGGTAGCTATACGGATATTTGCAGCCATTACGATGGCTTTTTTCCCCGAGACGCCGCCAAGGATTGCAGAGCCGGGGATTGGACCATAATCGGTTGCCTTCATAAACAATTCTCCTTTTATTCGCCTTCTGCCATAAACGTTTCAATCAGCCGGATTTCTTTTTTTCCACCCACGTAGATAGGTGTAACATCATCGATCGCCCCCGGCTGGATGGAAAGGATGTCAGTTTTGCCATTGCTGATTGCCCCACCTGCCTCATGGATGATCTTTCCCATCGGGTTTGCTTCATATAACAATCGCAGTTTACCCTTCTCTTTTCCCTTGAGCCCGGGATAGGTAAAGACACCACCTTTGTGGAGGATCTGGTGCACGTCCGCAACAAAACAACCGCTGAAGCGTAGTTTGTAGCCCTCATCTTCAAGGTGTTCAATCCACTTTGCATGCGACGGGAGGTAGTCCCGGCGAAGTGCGCCGGGTGCATAAATTTTCCCGCCCGGAATTTTAAGATCCCGGTGTTTCAGGATATACTGGCCGGCTTCATTGAGCACGAACTCATGGACACCCTTACCGGTCGTGAACGTGAGAATGGTAAGCGGCCCGTAGAGGATATACAGGGCGGCAATCAGTGTGGAACCTTTTTCCAGGACATGAGAGGGATATATGCCAATAATCGATCCGGTGCAGAGGTTCACATCGATAAGCGATGACCCGTCAAGAGGATCGATGACAACACCAAAATTGTTTTTTGGATCTTTTATTTCGATGATATGGTGCTGTTCTTCTGTGGCGATATAGCGTACAAGGCGTGTTTCTGTGAGCCCGGAAATAAAAACCTGGTCGGCATACACGTCGAGCGGCATCTGCTCTTCGCCAAACGAATTTTTACTTTGTGGAGCTGCCGGGGGTGTCGTATGGGTAAAATGAAATCCTTTCTTCACCAGTTTTGCCTGTTCGCTCAAAAAAAGAATGAGGTACATCAGGTTTTTTTCTGTTCCTTCACTGACAAGAAAATCTTTGAGTATCATGGTAGAGCCTTCCTTATTGACGAGGAGTTATATCAACGGACGATCCAGCCTGGATTTACCAATGGTTTAATCGTTTGATGCAGAGGCATATCAGGATTATTATCCTATTAAAAAAAAAAACGACCACGACTCCGGTCAGAGATGACCTCTGCACCAGGTTTTTTTAAAGGAGCAAAAGCCGGCTCGGTAGAAATCCTGAATTGAATTGCAATAACGCTCCTTGAGGGCTCCGGCAATCCTTGCCTTTGCCCCCGTCGCTGTGGCCCCCCGGTTGCGATAGTGCAGTATTACCTGTTCCGGCATCATCGCCCTTGAGCCCAGTCCCCCTTTGGGGACTGGTGGCGCAAGAGGNNTATGAAAGAGGTTTTCTACAGTATTCAAAAGCCCGGCTTTTTACTCATGCGGTGATACTGATTACGGGTATACATCCCTCATCAGCGCTTCAAACTTTTCCGGATAATTGAGAAATTCAAGGACAGGTGCCTGTTTCATGATTAATTGATACAGCGGGTCAGAAATAGTGTTGGAGAGATCGATGAGTCGCTGCGCCTGTACAAGCCTCAGGGTCGTGCGTTCCGGGTAGGCAGGGTTTTTTACCAGTTCCCCGTTTGCCATCTCAAAGTACGCAGCCCCGTGACGGGCTTCATATCCCTGATAGTTGCTTGTAAACCGTGAGGATACGATATTTGCCATCTCAAGCACATGTTTTTTTGAAGGGTTGATAGTCACGTGCCCGTATCCTGAAGGAACTACAATGACATCGCCAGCGCGTGCTGAGATCATAACCACATCAGAACAATCCCGGGTCTGGATCAGGTAATGTGCCTCTCCGGCAAGCACTTCATAAATTTCCGGGTAGCCGGTTCCGGAGGGATCGTCTGGGTGGTAATGCCCCTTTGTTTTGATATATTCACCGCAGAGATTGGTGGGAGGGATCACCGTGATGTCAAACCGTATATTCCGGCTTTCCATCCATGTTCGATCCTCATCGGATTTTGCAACAGCGCGGTACATATAATAGGCCGGCCCGGTAATCCTGCAGTCCGGGTGAACGAGCACGCCTAAAAGGTCATCAACGGTCCGTACAGATGGTTCGGGAAGAGGTCCGTGCCAGCAGGCCGGTTGGACCTGCCGGTCCGGTAGTTTCTTAAAATGGGTGGTATTGCCGGTCATTTTTTTCCGCCAATGACTGTCATCGCCAGATCGTAGATCTCCGGATCAACCGTTTTTAACTGGCTGACTGCAGATTCCAGCGGGATCGGGATGATATAGTTTGACTGCAAAGCCACCATCTTTCCAAAATCCCCGTCATGCACGAGCTGCACTGCGGCTGCACCGAAACGCGTGGCAAGGACGCGATCGTACGCGGTGGGCGATNNCCGCGCTGGACATGCCCGAGAATAGTTACGCGCGTCTCAACGCCAAGACATCTCTCCAGTTCTTTACCCAGCAGGTTTCCCACCCCGACAAATTTTTCATGGCCGCATTCATCCCGGTCATGCTCGGGTACGGGCGGCACACCGATATCCTCACGGTGCACCCCTTCGGCGATCACAACAATAGAAAATTTTTTTCCTGCATCATACCGGGCATGGAGTTTTTTGCATACTGCTTCCAGCGTGAAGGGTATTTCCGGAATGAGAATTTCATCGGCTCCGCCGGCAATGCCTGCGGTCAATGCAATCCAGCCGACATTGCGCCCCATCACTTCAACAACCATGATACGGTGATGGGATTCGGCAGTGGTGTGAAGCCGGTCGATCGATTCGGTAACGGTGGCAACCGCAGTATCAAAACCGATCGTGACATCGGTTCCCCGGATATCATTATCGATTGTTTTGGGGATGCCCACGAGGGATATTCCCCGCTGTGCAACCTCCCGCGCCGCGGCGAGTGTCCCGTTTCCCCCGATGACTACCAGCGCGTGGATCCCGAACCTTTTCATCGTGGCCTGCATCTTCTCAAAGTCCCCCGGTTTTGCCAGAGGATTTGCCCGGGATGTACCAAGGATCGTCCCCCCTTTTGGAAGGATCCCGGATACGGAGAGATCGGTAAGCAGTTCCACGTCGCCATCGATGAGTCCCTGCCACCCATTCCGTATGCCGAGCGGTTTGAAATCGTAGGCAAACCCCGATCGCACCACGGCCCGGATCCCTGCATTGAGTCCCGGGCAATCACCCCCGCCCGTCAGAACACCAATCGTTTTCATCACACCATCACCCTTGAGTTCAAGATTCCCTGCCAAGGTATATGTTCATTGCCGTGCCCACGTGAATCACTACCTGCTGGCCTCCACGAAAATCCGGCGGTGGATAATCCGCCAGCAGAGTATGAGCTGGGCAAGATCCCCTGCTGTTACATAATGCCGGTTTTTAAAGAGGGAGATGGGGCGGACCCGGGTCTGATGTTCGATACTCCGCTCCAGTTTTTTCACCACATGCTCACTGAGCTCCCCATCGATGATGAGATGCCCCATCCGATGCCCCTCGTGTTCGCTGGTCTCAAACATGAGACAGAAATTCCGCTCGGACAGGGAGAGGATGGAATACAGGTCAAGGGAGAGATCGATATTCTCAATCATTTTTTTCATCCGGTTCTGCACCAGCGTTATGCGGTACAGATTGCGCTCTTCGCCCAATTTCCTGCCATACCGGGAATAATCAATACCGATAATCGCATCTGCAAATTCCTTTTCCGGATCAATATATTTTAAGTAATCCGGTTCCCGCAGGGCAATTTCATGTTCGACTTCTTCCCGCGAATATCCCCGCTTGTTCATATCACGCCGGATCTTCCAGTCGTATTTCACCTCTTTTGCCGGGTCCACAAATAACGTAAAATCAAGATAATTACGAAGGGTTGGCGTAAAAAGCGTGTGAAGACCTTCCAGGATGAGGATCTTTTTTGGTCTGAAGATTACCGGGGGGTCAAACGTGCCGGTCGCATGGTTATACACGGGTTTTTCAACCGGGACGCCGCGTTTGAGCAGGATAAGGTCTTTTTCGAGCTGGTCGATATGGTTTGCTTTCGGGTCAAGCGCAGTCAGGCCGGCGTTCAACCGGCCGGCCCGGTCAAGACTATGGTAGTCATCAAGAGTGATGGTGGATACCAGGTCATCGCCAAAAATGCTCCGTATCCCTTGAGTAAACGTGGTTTTTCCGGATCCGCTGTCACCGGCAACACCGATAGTAAAGATAAACGGAGATGCCGCGATCGTGTCCTTGAAATTTATCGTGTGCATTCCTCTTCACCTAGAGTCAATGAGGAGTGATAAAAACCCATCGGGTTCCGGCAGGAACCTTGCCAGACTCATGCGGTACAAACCGCGATGTTGAGAGGATGGGCCCTGTAGAAATCCTCAAGGNNTTCCGGCATCATCGCTCTTGAGCCCCGTCCCCCTTGGGGGACTGGTGGCGCAAGAGGGGGGGCTGCGTGTTATGAATGAGGTTTTCTACGGGGCCAAAGAATCGTATGAATCAACGACAAGCGGTTCCCTCCTGATGCACGACCAGAGGTTTTCTGCCAGCATATTTTTTTAATTGTAAAAAATTCAGGGGAGGGAAACCCTATCTGGCAACAATTCATGCCGGGACCTTTTCATAGGTGTCGGTCAGTCTTTTTACAATCGGTCCCCACAGGAACATGCGATCCACTTTTTTTCTTCCCCGCATACCCTGGGCTCCTGCATTCCATGGTTCATTAATCATGGTGTTGATACCCCATGCAAGGGAATCCGGCGTCACATCTGTTTTTATGCCGTTCACAAATGCGTCAATGTTTTCCGACAGGCCACCGACATTCGACGCCACAACCGCTTTTTCCGCACTCCACGCCTCTAACAAGACCAGCCCAAATGGTTCATTCCGGCTGGGTATGACCACTACATCAGCAGCATTTAAAAGCCGGACATACTCGGAATCCGGAATATACCCGACAAAATTGACCGGGAGGTCATGTGCCCGCTCGCGGAGATACTGCATCATTCCACCGTCTCCTGCAACGATCACTTTCGCATCCCCGCGGTACTGGCAGACCTGCCGGACTGCTTCGATGAACAGGTCGGGCCCTTTCTGGTACACCAGCCTGCCGATAAAGAGGATAAGCGGGGCATAGGGATGGATTCCATACGCTTTTTTAACCTCCCCGGGGTCAATCTCAGTCCGGTACTGTCGTGGTACAACACCGTTTTGTATCACATCGACCTTATTCTCGGGTACGTTATAGAGCTGCATCACCTCCCGCTTGAGCGTGGGCGAGACCGCTGTCACCCGTTTTGCAACCAGGCCGCCATACCACTCCTTGCCGGAGATTTCCTTGAATTCCCACCAGTCCCCAAACTGGTTTCCGTTCCTCCCGTATTCGGTGGAATGATAGGTCAGGATCGTATTATGGTCCTGCAGCTGATGGAGCGCCTGAACCGGGTGCCAATCGTGAAAATGGAGGAAATCGAACTTATCTTGGCGATCGGAAATGGTGAACTGGTCCACCATCAACCGGCTAATGTTGTCGCAGTATTCAACGATATTTTTTCCGGCAGGCTGACAATAGCGGTACTGCACCCCGTTTACGATCTGGTCGGGAATATTCCCACGGGTAAAGAAATGCACCTCGTGGTTCTGTTTTACCAGCGTTTCTGCGAGGTTGGTTGCAGCGTTGGCGAGGCCGCCAACACGCTCTGCATACATCGATTCCCAGCAGAAAAAGGCTATTTTATGTGACTCCATAATAGTTCCCTTCGTTCTTTGATGGCATGTATCAGTTCATGACGGTCTTTGAGGCCTTCGATACGCTCCGCAAGATGGGGATCATCGAGTGCTTCGGCAATCCATTTTGTAAAATCGCCTCGCTGGACGTGATACTGGATCGAATCATTCGGCACGAGGTACAGCAGTTCTTCAAACTGTTCCAGATTATAAGCGGTGTGGCCGACGAACCCAGAAGGTCCTGCAAAATGAAATGCCAGTTCCAGTGGCAGGATCCGGAGTGTTTTTGCTGATCCCCGGTTCTTCATCACCCGGATAGAACGGGATTCAAAATCTGCAAGGACTTTCATGTAGGTCTTGAATGCATCATCGGCATCATGGTGGCTGAAATAGGTATGCACTTCCCCGCAGGTGCCGTATTTTGAGGCCATGTAATAGAAATGATCGCTTGTCTGGAGATACCGCCATATCGGTTTATCGACCGCCGCGTACGGCCGTGCTGACTGGATGGCATGGAATGCGGTCCTCTGGCGGTCATTGCCCATCCATGCAGATGTATCTTTCTCGATATCCGCCCACGAGATGGTTTCCTGGACATCGATCTCGTCAACCGGTTCATTACAGGAAATGACCTGTGACGGTAATACAGAGGTAACACCACGCTGGTTCAGCTCGTCTGGCAGGGCCCGCAGGAAATCAAATATGCCGGTCTCTTTCCAGAAATGTTCACCAAAGGTCTCAAAGTCTAAAAACACCGTGATAATCTCTCCTGCTGATGACGCAATCCACCGGGCATAGGTATCGGCGGTGAGAGGATACATGTCCCAGCTGCGGTTGGCAAACCGGAAGGCAATATCATCGGACAATTTGATGTTGCGGAGGAGAACCGGAATGTTCTGGCACCGGTAGAGATAATTCGGGCTTCTCCAGCCAAGTATTCTGTCGACACCCTCAGTAAAAATACCGGCAAAATCCATATTCCGTATCGTGGCGGCGATATCGTTGTTGAAGGTAAATTCGGTATTCTCAAACATGACCGGACGGACCCGGAACTGGTCGTACATCAGGTCGGCATGCATCTTCACCTGTTCGCGGAATTCTGATTTGTCCAGAAAACAACTGGCGATGCTATGGTAGTAGGTCTGGCCGATCAGCTCGGTATTTTTATGACGGGCGATATCTTCAAACAGTGAAAGGGTTTCGGGACTCCATTTCCTGAACTGTTCGACCACGGTACCGGATAATGAGAACGCACACGAAAATCCTTCGTCGAGCTTTTCGAGTATTATCCGTGTCGCCGGGATATAGCACTTTTCGGCTACGCGTAAGAGGATTTCCTTATTTAAGGCGTCAAAGTAGTGATCGAACAGGTCTTTTTTCTTCACCTTCGGCGCCGGTGAGAACGTCCTGTTCAGCCTGTAGGGCTGGTGCACCTCAAATCCAAAACAAATATCTGGCATAGCGAAATCCCCCTTACAGGCCAAAGGGACCGCCCGCCGTTGCCAGGTTCACTGGCGCGAAAAAAACATATGCGTATTTTACCGTATTCGGTGGCTTGGCAATCGGGTATTCCAGGGTCGGTTTTGCCGATCGCTGGATGTCCTTGTGCCTGGCATTAAACATAACATTCAAGCCTGTATATATATGTATTTCAAGTAACAAGCACGAGTTGTATAGTTTATACTATTATATAGGCTATAATATGCGGTCCTGTAGAAATCCTATGTAATCTATTAATTTAGGGTATAGTTCCATTCCAGCGACTAAAAATCTTGTATTTGTTGAATGTAACTTGTTCACTTAAAGACGCTCCTGGGGACTTCGCCGTTGGTTCGTCCCCGCCGCTGTGGCGACCCCACATTGCGATAGAACGGACACAGTGAACAAACTCCTAACTCATGTTACCTTACATCAAGAATTTACTTTTTTAAAAATGATTCTGGTTATCTGATTATTCATTTTTTCCCGTCGTATCTTAAAAAAAAAATTGGTGGTTGAAATGACACTATACCTTTAATTTATTACCACTCTCCGGAAATTATGAGGATGATCCCCACTCTCCCTAGAACGGGGGAGGCATTCCAGGAGGAGCATCCTCTTGACCCCCCTTTTTTTATTTATCCCTTTTTTCAGAGATTTTTTTACCAACTATCTGATGAGCTATCCCCATATGGGGATGCCACATGGCGGAGACAGAGATACCAGATACCGCAGACTTTTTTTTCCAGCGGCTATGATAAAAAACGAGGTTCTCACCAGAACCCACTCTGCCCTTGTTATTAACAGGAATCGAAGTTTACCTGAAATGATGTACGGTAAATTCAGATGATAACCCGTAAGGAACAGGTTTAGAATTTATCCGCAACAAACGCAGTAGATGAAAGGATGTCTCCAAGACCGGATGTCCTTTTGATGTTCGCAGCAACAAGTGTCGGAATGACAAGAATCACATAGTCATCGGCAGGAAATATCCCCGGAGAGGCTGCTTTCCCGAAAATCTCTTCAGCAACACCGAGGGCCCTGATGCCTTCTGCTGAAATTTCCCTGCCGGTTCCCTGTGCTGCACATGCAACTTCCCGGGACGCATAGAGGAGGGCGTTGCGCGATGGTGTGACATCTGCGATATTCTTGTGAAGTACCAGGATATAATAGCCAAATGTATGAACATGGAGCCGGGTGAGTCCCACATGGCGGCAGAGAGTGAGAGCTCCCTGAATATTCTCTGCAGGGGTAAACGTTTTTTCCCCCAGATTCACTGGATCGGACGGGTTAAGATGAGCCAGGAGAATAAAGAGCTCGTGCTCATTGAGTCCGAAACTGTCTGCAGCAGGGAGGATATGGCGGACTAACCCATTGAGTACCTCGTTATCGGTTACTGATACGGATTCGATATGGATGCGGAGGGAAGGATTGCGGTTTTTCATCTGGTACATCTGGTCCGCAGCCGTTGCAAAATCCTGTTCAGAGCGTAAGTACTGGTACCCTGAAAGAAACGCACGGTTACATGATGCAATTTCAGCAAGGAACGGTTCCATAAACGGTTTGGGGATAAGAACCGATGCCGGCTCGTGAACAGGGGAGATAATAAACCGGTTATTCCGGGGGATGACTCCTGATACCAGCGACACCAGGCCGGGAGCATACTCAAATACCAGATGGATATAATCGGCAGCAGGATTGTTTCCGGTAGTAAATTCCGGGACTATAACGCCGGCTTTATTGAGAATGCCTGCCGATTCCGGGCCATGCAGGGGGGATGCACAGACCACTTTGCGTACGCCAAGTCCTGATATATGAAGTGCAGCAATCCCGGCCTGCCCCCCGATTGCCAGGCTGCCGGCTGAGGAAAACATGCGGGTAAACCGGTTATAGTGTGATAATTCAGAAATAAACCATTCTTCTGCAGTGCCGTGCTGCATGGATTGGATCAGGCGTGCACTGAGGATGGGATAATCCGGGTCATGAAGGAAAGATGGATCAAGCAACTCGCGAGTGACCGGGATTATCCTGTCAAGGTTTGTATTAAACCCGACAACCGTGTCCTGCAATGGCGGATTCTGGATATGCCGGTAGAGTTCCTGCCAAATCCCAAGATCCATAGTTCCAAACCTTCACGTGCGTTCCGGGTATGGTGAAATGTTCGTTGATGAAATAAATATCTTGGCGCAGGATGGTAAAAATTTAAAAAAAAATAAGGGGAAAAGGTCAATACAGCCTCCGAATCTCTCTATTTTTATGACGACATTTTTTTTTAATTTTCGTAACCAAAACAAAAAAATAAAAAAGTAACCGTGGTTTACCTGGTGCAGCTTTTTCGTGGTATGAAACCTTTATGTAGATCTATCGCGGTGCGGGGGTCGCCACAGCGGCGGGGGCAAAGGCATTGCATGAGCCCCCGGGAGCGTTAAAACCCTTGATTCATGTGCTGTTTCCGGCATGATGTGATGTACTAATGAGGGGCTAAAAATACCGCGTTACCCGGAGAAATTACTGGATAAAAACAGGATTTCTCCGGGAGCTGGAATTCTGCTGAGGTAGTGACCGGTTACCCAGTACAAAAAAGGTGCCTGCACGGGTTCTCCTGGATTTTTGTTCCCGGTGCATTTTTTGTTCCGACAAAATCTCCCGCTATCGCGTCTGGAATCTTTAACCGGCTTGATAATTCTCCCGGTTTGCCATCATTTTTTTCTCATAATCAACGCAGATAGCCACAGAAGTCCTATACTAGTATGTCAAAGGGGCCCCCGAGACGAGTGAACAGAAGTCCGGATACACCGGGAAACGGTTGAGTGGCTCAACCGCCCTCCCGAAAAAGCCAGAAAAATGAACACGGATGGCACGGGACAAAAAAAAGCCCTCCTCAGCCCCGCCTCACCGGATCCGGAGGATCCTTACGCGGGGCCAAAGGTCGGTTTAAAAAACCTGTCCCGGCATTTGTGAACATCCATGGCGAAAAAAAACAAGGAGTGATTATCATGGCAGATTTCGTACAGAACAGTACCATAAAATCAGCGGTCCGCACGCTCGCGGAACCCATTGAGGATATCGATGCATTCAATGCAATCGTCGAGTCCGTGATCACCGGCAACCCGTTTGCCTGTGTCGCATACATGACCGGCAGCGTAACCCACCAGCCGGTCGAGAAGACCAAGGAAGCATACACAGTAAAGATCGTCTACGAAGACATCGATGCAAAAAGCGTCGGCACTGATACCGGGAAGTACAACTCGGTCGCCGGGTTCAATGCCGGGGCAGCAGCGATGCTTGCAAACACCGCCAACACCACCGCACACGGCGGCACACCGGCCCGGGACTTCGCGGGCGAGACGTACTCGGCCTCCATCCGGTGCCACGACCCCAACGGCGAGCTGTACTACGTGACCCTCAGCCGGGAACAGGTGTCCCTCACCTCGTATTCGGACGACAGCATCCGGATAAAGGTCGAGACCTGGGCCGACACGGTCCCGGCGCTGGCCTAGAGGTGGTGATGATGGACAACGAACTCATCATCACCGGGGCGTTTCTCGGCACCGGCCTGCTTGCCTATGTCGTGATCCCCGGCCTGCTTGTCATGTGGGACCGGGTCCTCGATCACATGGAAGACGGCCAAAACAACGCGAAATGAATACTAATGGCAGGGGAAGTATCCCCTGCTCATTTTTTACCCCATCCCTTTTTATTCCGGTTTGATTTCCTGCAGTGCCCTGCCGTCAACCCCACAAGTCCGGTCCCGTACGGTCTGATTTTTAAGATCTGAACTGCAGGGATATAATTGATCCTTATTTCAAGGTACGTGTTCTCTGGGGTACTCTTCTTTTATCCGGGAGTATTCCGATACATCCGGAATACGTATGGGTACTATGCCATCTTGACACCTGAAATCAATAGTCTGTCAGTGTATTTTTTTAGTCTCAACACATGCAGGCAGACGCTCCTTTGGGCTCCGGCAATGCCTCCACCCCCGCTGCTATGGCTCTCCTACATTGCGATGAGAACCAAAAACAGTTCATTCATTGGTGAAATGACTGTTTGGTATTGGCATCTCCTTTTTCCAGATGCATTTCGGGCACTAAAAATTTTCCCCTTTCTTCGTCGTGGAATATAAAATTAATCGGGTGCTGAACCAACAGTATACCCTCATTATACTACTGAACAGACGTGGTCTGAAAAAAGTAAAAAGAGACCGCTATGAAATCGGAATGGTCTTGTGCAACAGCGTATCGCGCTTCATGACCAGCATTTCATTCTCCGGGTTTTTCTTGATTGCCAGTTGAACGATATTTAGGGCCGTATGGTAATTTTGTTTCTCCTCGAACAGCCGGATGAAATCCATCCAGAGGGAAACATTCTTCGGTTCGTAACTCAGGGCTTTTCCGAATGCGGCCATCGCCTCCTTGTTCATACCCATCGTTCCCAGGATCCGGCCTTTGGCCCCGAGGGCATAACCGGACTTTGGATTCGTTTCGAGTGCATGGTCCAGGATCCTGATCGCGTCCTCATTTTTCCCCATTTCATGCAGGACCACCGCTTTCTCGACAAGGAGTGTGAGGTTATCGCGGGTTATTCCGAGTGCTATCTCTATCACGGCAAGGGCATCGGTATGCCTGCCAACACTGCAGAGGATCCGGCTTTTCTTGCACAGGGCATACTCGTTTGCCGGGTTGAGGCGGAGTGCCGTGTCGATGGCCCCGAGCGCCTCGTTTGTCCTTCCCATATTCTGGAGGACATCCCCTTTTTCTATCCAGATGGAAGCATCATTTGGATCCTGTTCCAGGATCTCGATAAAGCACTGCAGGGCGGACTGATAATTACCCATGGACTGGTAATGGAGCCCATGATCATAGAGAGACTGAAGATCTTCCTGCCTCACGTGGTGCTGGGCCGGTATCACGCGTACCGGCTGCACGACGGGTTTAACGATCGCATCCGGCCTGGCACTCTTTGCTGCTGCAGGTTCTGGTTCACGGGGCGGTTCTGTCCGGAGCCGGTAGTTGAAGAGCGCAATTTCAATATTGGAGATGAGGTCATTTGCTGAAAAGGGTTTGATAATATAGCCATAGGTATTGGGGGTCTTGGCACGTTCCAGGATCTGCTCGTTAAATTCTCCGGTCACAAAGATGATCGGGATCCTGTTCCGTGAACTGAGGATACGGGCAACGGTGATGCCATCGGTATCCCCCTTGAGGCCGATATCCATCAGGATCACATCGCATGGTGTCCCGGGGATTTTTGAGAGTACTTCATCCCCGGATTCTGCCATACCGGCGATGGCATAGCCTTTGCCTGCGAGGATCTGCTGGATAAGGTGGGATATGATCGGATCATCCTCGACAATGAAAACCCGGGTGGGTGTCATTCACCTGCCCTCGTTTATCGTATCTCCGCCAAAAAGATCCGGTCCGGACATGATATTTTGGGATATGATGTCCTTGGAAATATATTTATCAGTTTGTATTCTGGTGTTCCGGTGCGCCTGCGACTGGTGATTGAAAGTTCCTGCAATTCTTTGATTTCCTGCCCACAGGATCTTATACTATCCGAAATCCCCTCCTGCGAATACTTCGTTCTCCTGACCCGGACAAGGCCTGGGCAGCCCCGGTCATCAATCACGAGAGGATGCCGGTTAACCGGCAATTATAACGAGATCCTCAAACATTCCACGACATAAAATGGCAATTTTGGATCCTGAAGAGAGCAGGTTAAAAAAAATCCTCCCGTGTATTTTGTTTCGAAGGTACCTCTTTTGTTGATACTGTCTGCTGGAGTGTGACGTTTTTGATACGAAATTTAATAATGTGTCCTGCTGTAGTCTATAGCATGACGCAGGCAATTCCGCACACTCAGGATCATGATCTGACCGAACGGAGGGGGAAAGTTCATAAGACCACTATTCAGGTTGCTCCTCATACCAAGGATTACCTGGATAAAATCAAAGAACAGTCGGGCGTCGAAACCTATGATCAGGCAATTCTGTTCCTGATCCGCGAGCGACGGAAACATCTCCCGTCGTCATTCGGAAAATTGCCCGGCATCGGTCATTTTACCCGCGAGGAGGATGATTCTCATCGGGTTCGTCATTGATACGTGGGTATGGGTTGAATATTATCTTGGTGAAGATTCACGGGTGAATGAGTATATCGAAAACGACAGCCTTGACTTGTTCACGTCCACAATTACCCTTACCGAGATGATAAAATTCCTTCATCAGAACCACGAGAATCCCGAGAATATCCGCCATGTTGTTTCAGAAATCGGTATCCGGAGTCTTGTTATTCCGGTGACGGAAGATATTGCCATTCTTGCGGGTGAATTTAAAAAAGAGGGATTTGCTGGCGGGATTGCCGACACCATCATCCTCGCAACAGCCCGATCCGGGGGTCACAAGGTGGTCACTGGTGACCCTCATTTCAAAGCGATATCGGATGCCGTGTTCATTAAAACCGGCTGACCTTTTTTATCCGGGAATATGGTTACCCCGGAAGCAGATTTCTGCTGGATCCCTGAGAGAGAGAACCGGGTTTTGCCTGCCACATCCGGGCAATGCCGAACCGTACAGAAAATCCCGCTCCCACCTTCCCGAGCTTATGGACAAGTCCATTTCAACAAAAACAGAAAAATTATCCTTAAGCGGACATAAACCCTGTCAACAAAACAGACATTAATTGTGGCACTCTCCACCTAAGGAATTGTCCGGCTACGTCCCGATCTGGTTATTTCCCCATGCCCAGATCGGAAATTTCACGGATGAAATACCCCTCGCGGATCAGGGTTTCTCTACCTTTTATCGTACGGGCAGCCACACCCAGGGTCATGGGGCCTGTCAACCCTTTGACAAGCGGTATCTTCTGTTCAAGGGTATGCAGAATGCTTCGGGCATCAGACTCCAAAAGATGCCGGTTTTTGATCTCTACCGCGAGATTGCCAGCCGGGCCAAGGCCGAGAAGATCAATCTCGTCTCCACGCCGGTTCCACCAGGAGCCGATACGCTCGTACTGGCTGGCGAGATCCTCTCTCAGGAGCGTGCGTACCATTTCTTCAAATGCACGGCCGGAGAATCCCTTCCATTCAGACAGGATCTTTTCTTTGAGAAGACCGTACTGTCCGCTCTGGTACAGGCTCATGTTACGGTAGATATACCGGGCATAGAACCGGAAAAAATTGTCCGAAAAGATATATCTCCCCATCTTCGAATGCCGGTCATATTCAGTTACCGGGACCCGGTACTCAATGATCCCAAGCAGGTCGGTGAGATCTTTGAGATACGGCGGCAGCGAAGTCGGTGCCAGATGGGTAAAGTCCGCAATTTCCTTCTGGGCACCTTTACCCTCCGCGATAGCTGCAAGGATCTCGTGGTACGTTGCATGCTCCCTGCCAAACTCTTCAATGAGCACATCACTCATCTCCCTCCTGAATGGCGCGAGATCATGAAGAACAAGGGAGTCGAGTGCATCCTCAAGGTTCGTACACTGGTATTTTTCAAGAAATGTGCAATAGTAAATAGTCCCGCCAAAAAGAAGGTAGAGATCCAACTGCGCTTCGGGATCTTTAATACCGAGGTCTGCAAGAATCCCCGCACAGTCCCGGGGTAAAAACGGGCGGAGCGTGAGGATGTTATCAGCCCGTTTGAAAAGTGGCGATTCCCCCTCAAGAAAGATTTTTCTGATCATTCCCACCGAAGATCCTGAAATGATGAAAAAAACACCTGAGGTTTTACTTTTCATGTCCCAGAAACGCTGTACCTGGGAAATAAACGACGGATGGATCTTTAAGAACCGCTGGAACTCATCGAAAACGACAATAACCGGCTGTTCATACGAGAAGAGAAATTCAAGCAGGGCTTCGGGAGTTTCGATTTTAACATAGCCGGGCATATCAAGAATTGTTGCAGTATAACGCCCGAACTCCTCCATCATGATGTCGATACTCTTGTTCTGGTCGACATAATAGTAGAGCGATTTTTTATCCCGGCAGAACTCCCTGATGAGTTCGGTTTTCCCGACACGCCTTCGGCCGGTGATGACCAGAAACGATGGAGGTGTTCTTTTCAGCTGCTCCATGAGGGTGCGCTCCTTCTCCCGGTCGTAGAATCTCATAATGATTATAGATATAATGATTACAGATATAATTATTATTGTCTTTGTTCCCTGACCCGGAGTGCCTCCGCCCACGACTAACGTTGAGGGTATACGTATCTAGGGAATGTATCGGAAGCCCTCGTTTAAGCTGGACAATAATCCAGCCTTCACTGACGTCAACGAGATTTTCCCTGCACTCTTCCCGTGTCGGATCTGGTGCCCGGACCCCGGCCGGTTCCGGCACTTCCCCATACCAGGGTTCCTTTGTCTTCAATAATCCCGTGCCATGCATGAAAGAGGGTTTTTTTCACTATAGTTCAGTATCCTATTTTTTCATCCGGGAGAGAACTATTCTAATCCTGTCGTGGCCAAGCATATGTCCACACCAGCATTCCGGTACCGGTTCTTCGTGGTTAAGGAGAGAACAGGAGAAAAAGAGGGGATTTATTATCGGAAACGGTGAATAGAAAATAACACATACCGGACGTGCACCAGATGAAAACGCTCATTCTTGCCGGCGGAAGCGGGACCCGGCTTTTTCCCATCAGCAGGGAGAAGTATCCAAAACAGTTTTTAAAAATTTTTGATGCCGAGTCCCTGTTCCAGAAAACCCTGAAACGCGCCCGGCATTTTTCCTCCGATGACGAGATTTATATTATTACCAATCAGGACCAGAAATTCCTGGCACGGGACCAGGCAGAGGAATCAGGGTGCGCCTGCCACATTCTCACCGAGCCGGCCAGCAAAAATACCCTCCCGGCACTCTATTACGGATTACAGGCCATCGCTCACGACCACGGGCCCTCCACGGTTGCAGTTCTCCCCTCCGATCACCTCGTACAGGATACGTCTGCCTATGGTGATGCATTCCGGTCCGCAGAGGATCTTGCACAGGATTACCTTGTGGTGTTTGGGATCACCCCGGTCTTCCCGCACACCGGCTTTGGCTATATCTGTCCGGGCGACGCGGTGAAAAATGGCTACCTGGTTAAAAAATTTGTCGAAAAACCGGACTATGATACGGCTGTCAGGTATATCCAGGAGGGCTATCTCTGGAACAGCGGGATGTTCCTGTTCACTACGGATATGTTCTTTGAAGAATGCAGGAAGCATGCTCCCGGGATTGCAGACGCTTTTGCCCACCCCCCAAGTGACGCCTTCCGGGAGGTCCCCGGCATTTCGATCGACTATGGCCTGATGGAAAAAACTGATCGTTCGGCGGTCGTGCCCCTGCGTGTGCCCTGGGATGATCTCGGAAACTTTGATGCGATCTACTCGGTATTTGAAAAAAACGGGAACAACAATGCGGTGGTGGGAGAGTACATCGGCATCGAATCGAGCAGGAACCTCGTCATCAGTAACCGTCTGGTGACCACGATCGGTGTCGATGACTTTGTCATCATCGAGACTGACGATGTGATTCTTGTTGCCCCCCGCGACCGTGCCCAGGAGGTTAAAAAAATTGTGAACGTCCTCAAGGCAAAGAACGATGAGCGGGTGGTGCTTCATACCACGGTTCACCGGCCATGGGGGTCCTACACGAGGCTTGAGGACGGGCAGTTCTATACGATCAAACGTCTCAGTGTCCCCCCCAAAAAACGGTTGTCGCTCCAGCTGCACCACCACCGGAGCGAGCACTGGGTGGTGGTCACCGGAACGGCAAAAGTGACCGTTGACGGGAAGGAGTTTTTCCTGCGGAAAGGCGAGAGTACGTTTGTCCCCATCGGATCCGTCCATCGGCTCGAAAACCCGGGGCTGTTCGCGCTCGAAATCATTGAAGTCCAGATTGGCGAATATATTACCGAAGATGATATTTTAAGGTTTGACGATGATTATGGCAGGCTGGAACAATAACCTGATTTTATTTTGCTGGTGAGCTACAGATGGGAAAAAGGGCGTTCGAAATAAAACGAACTAAATTGACCTGATAAAAAAGTCATTAAAGTGTTCGGGATTGTTCAGTAACCCGGCGATCCGATCATTTCCAATACCCTCGTATAATGAGTTGTGAATCCCGAAATCGCCTGATACTGAACAAATAGTTTTAATTTTTTGCAACGGTGGACCATCCCCGTAGGCAGGATTTTTTTTGATGGTCCCCCCGATAAGTTCATAACGGGCAGCCCCGTGCATGTTTTCATACAATGCATACTCACGGGAAAACGCTGTTGAGACAAGATTTGCCATGGTGAGGGTTTCATCCAGCGTGGGATTTATCGTGACATGTCCATATCCCGGGGGAATACAGAAGATATCACCCTTGCGGGCTTCGAGGAGAACACTATCATCGGGAGCTTTTGCCGGGAGGAGAAAATGGGCGAACCCCTCCATGACTTCATATAATTCCAGGTATCCGGCACCGGCCCGGTTATCAGGATGGTAATGACCTTTTGTTTTTACCTGCTCCCCGCCAAGATTCGCCGGGGGGATGACGGTACTATCGTAGCGAGAGGGGGTTTGAACATATACATGGTGTACTAAGCTTAAATTTTTTAAAAATTCCGTTGCGAATAACTGAAATTATGAGAGAATACGGAGTTATATGGTGATGATCTATTTTAGGAATGGAATTACCGTTTTAAGATCTATATCGCGCAAAAGCCAGGAATAGATAGTCCTTCGTTCACTGATATGGTGCATTCCCCGGTCATCAGTAAAGAGGGGGATCGAATTCTGCTCGGCAATTGCCAGAAAATAGGTATCAAAACCCTGGCAGCCTTCATTGATTGCAATTATTTTTGCAGATTCAATAAGGTGTTCTTCGGGTACAATCGTAAAACTTGTTTCAACCTCATTCCAGATCTCTTCTGATGAAGAGGTATTCGCGAGTCTTGTTGATACAGCCGCAATCTCAATAAGACCACAACGTGGAAGGAACACCTCAATCCCATGTTCCTCGAAAAGAGCGAGCAGTGCCACACAGGATTTATGGGTCTTTAATTCACGGGAATACGTTTGCCCGGCGCCTGCTTTGTGTGATGGTGAGAATAGTGCTTTTATGATAACGGAAGTATCGATGACACAAGAAGAAAAATTATTCATCTCTCATTCTTCTCCGGGTCTTCAGGAGGAGTTGATCAATGTCTTCCTTTGCTTCCGGCTCCCCAAACTTTTTTACAAACTCTGAAAATTTTTTTCGGATTACGACTTCCACCCGGGTATGTTCCGGCAGATTCACCGGATCTTCAAGTACCAGCATACCGTCTTTGTATATTGCATACGTTTTGATAGCTGACATATAAACCCCTTAAATGAATTTTACTTAGTGATTAATAGATGGGTATAAAAGATAATGATTGTGATTGAAATGAAAATATCAGCCTGATTCATTGTTACGTTTCAATATTATTTCCCTAATCTGGCGTCAAAATTGAAACAAAAATCCCTTCTTGGAGTAAATAATTCATGACACTATCAGCTGACCGGATAAAAAACCAGCATAATTTTCCGGATGATTCAGCAGTTGAGCGATTCGATCATTCCCGATAAAATCGTATAACGAGTTTCCTTCCCCAAGGTCATGGATTACCGAACGGATATTTTTCACCCTCCGCAACGGTGGACCATCCCTGTAGGCAGGATTTTTTTTGATGGTCCCCCCGATAAGTTCATAACGGGCAGCCCCGTGCATGTTTTCATANNTATCACCCTTGCGGGCTTCGAGAAGAACAATATCATCGAGAGCTTTTGTCTGGAGGAGAAAATGGGCGAAACCTTCCATGACTTCATATAATTCCGGGTATCCGACACCGGCTTGGTTTTCAGGATGGTAATGACCTTTTGNNATTCGCCGGGGGGATGACGGTAATATCGTAGCGGATATGATGTGACTGCATCCATGCACGATCAGTTTCATCACGGGATACTTCACGGTACATGAAATAGAGAGGTTTATCATACGAGGCTGAAGGGGAATACAGGACTGCTCTCATATCGTCTATCGTCCGGATAGATGGTGGGGGAAGATTAAACCGGGAGAGTGTCATGGTTCTGGAATCTGTGATTTATAGTAATAAATATTGGCCATTTTTTCGAATCTCAGAATAAACTTTAAACTTTGGTTACACTCTTTTTTTATAGAAACCAATCAACGCCCCTGGTAATTCTTGTCGGAGAATTTCAGGTAATCCCCGGATACTACGTGCTGCATCCAATCCCTGTGATTAAGATACCCTTGTATGGTGGAACGGATTCCATCCTCAAACGAACCACGAGGTTTCCCCCCGGGCTCCTGCTGGATTTTTGATGAATATATCCGTGAAGGTGATATTTTAAGGTTTGACGACGATTATTATTGGTCGAAACAATACAATGATTCTATTCAACTGGTGAACTACACATGGGAAAAAAGGCATTTATCACCGGGATCACCGGGCAGGATGGGTCGTATCTTGCCGAGCTGTTACTCTCCAAGGGCTACGAAGTCCATGGGATGGTCCGGCGGTCATCGACATTCAACACGAGCCGGATCGACCAGATCTACGTTGACCCCCATGACCCCCATGCCCGGCTGTTTCTTCATTACGGGGATCTTTCCGATTCGGAACAGATCGCAAATATCATGTACAACTTCCAGCCGGATGAAGTCTATCACCTCGGCGCCCAGAGCCATGTCCGGGTGAGTTTTGAGACCCCGGAATATACCGGTAACGTGACGGCACTCGGCACCACCCGGCTTCTTGAAGCAGTCCGGCGCAGCAATCACGGGATGAAGTTTTACCAGGCGTCGTCCAGCGAGATGTTCGGCTCTTCATCCCCNNGGATCCTCTTCAACCACGAGTCACCCCGGCGCGGAGAAACATTCGTCACCCGGAAGATCACCCGGGGCATTGCCCGGATCCTCGCAAAGAAGGAACAGTACCTGTATCTCGGCAACCTTGATGCCCGCCGCGACTGGGGATTTGCGCCCGAGTACGTGGAGTGCATGTGGCAGATCCTCCAGCAGAAGGAAGCGGATGATTACGTCATCGGTATCGGGGAGACCCATTCCGTAAAGGAATTCCTTGATGCAGTGTTCTCGTACGTTGGGCTCGATGTTGACGAGCATGTCAAAATCGACCCGAAGTATTTCCGGCCCACCGAAGTTGAAGTTCTGATTTCAGACCCTTCGAAAGCGAGAAAGAAACTCGGGTGGAAACCGAAGATCCGGTTTGATGACCTGGTCAGGATCATGGTGGACGCGGATATGCGGGCGAGTGGGCTAACTCCGATTGGTGAAGGGGATGCGATCCTGAAGAAAAAGTTCCCGAAGAAATGGTGGAAACAGGACTGATCTGATCCTCGTTTTTTTTCACAAAGACGGTGTCGGATAGTGTGTTGACAACCAGCCCGGTGTTGAAACGTTCAGGAACACTTTTGATAAGACTGATCCCATATACCATGATAACGGAACTGATACCATTTTTAAAAAAGAGATCGGGAGGTTGATCATGTGACGTTCTGGCAGGACAAACAGATCCTTCTCACCGGCGGGGCAGGCTTCCTTGGATCGAGCATCGTCGAACAGCTGCACGAGCGCGGAGTCCACAGCAACCAGATCACCATCCCCCGCAGCAAAGAGTTCGACCTGCGGAAATGGGAGAACTGTGTCGCAGCGGTGAAAGATAAAGATATTGTCATCCACCTCGCCGCTAAAGTCGGAGGCATCGGGTTCAACCAGAAGTATCCGGGGGAACTCTTCTATGACAATGCGATCATGGGGATCCAGATGATTGAGGCCGCACGACAGGAAGGTGTGGAGAAAACCGTAGTCCTCGGCACAGTCTGTGCGTACCCGAAATTTACCCCCGTCCCGTTCAGCGAGGATGAACTCTGGAACGGGTACCCGGAAGAGACCAATGCCCCCTACGGTATTGCGAAGAAAGCACTCCTTGTCCAGTGCCAGGCGTACCGCCAGCAGTACGGGTTCAATGCAATTTATCTCCTGCCGGTCAACCTGTACGGTCCCCGGGATAATTTTAACCCGGAGAGTTCGCATGTAATCCCGGCTTTGATCAAAAAATTTGTCGAGGCGGTCAGGGAAAAGAAATCCGTCGTTGATGTCTGGGGGACCGGGGCAGCATCCCGTGAATTCCTCTATGTTGATGATGCCGCCCGGGCAATTGTTCTTGCCACCGAGAAATACAACAAACCTGATCCGGTCAACCTCGGAGCCGGGAAGGAGATATCCATTAAAGATCTGGTGAAAATTATCCAGAAGCATACCGGTTTTACCGGTACAATTCACTGGGACATTTCAAAACCTGACGGCCAGCCCCGGCGTTGTCTTGTCACATCCCGGGCCGAGAAGGAGTTCGGGTTTGTGGCGCAGGTACCGTTTGAGGAAGGATTAAAGCGTACAATTCATTGGTATACTAGCAAATTACAGACGGGTGAATAGAGCGGAAATTTATCTGTCCAATTATAACTCCTACAATAAAACAACAGAATATTGAATCGATCGGGAATAAATAAAAATATGTTTTAATATCTTTGAAATGAACGATTACACGCATACATCCGCTGATTTCTTCACGAGCGGTACATTTTAAATTCAGAGGATTTTCAATGAAGATATCTGTTATCGGTACCGGATACATCGGATCAGTAACCGGAGCATGTTTTGCAGAAATGGGGCATCAGGTCATTTTTGTTGGCAGGGATACAAAGAAACTTGATATAATAAAATCCGGAAAAAGCCCGATTTTTGAGCCGGGCCTGGATCGGTTGTTATTGAAAAATAAAGACAAAATTTCAACCACAACAAACCTCGCAGACGCGATACGGAAGACTGAACTCACGTTTATCTGTGTCGGCACCCCTCCTCGCGAAGACGGGTCCAGCGACATGAGCCAGATTGAGACGGTTTCCCACAGCATTGGAAAAGCCCTTCATTCCGATACGAAGTATCACACGATTGTTACAAAAAGTACTGTTCTTCCCGGTACTATTGAAAACCTGATTATTCCGCTATTAGAGAAGGAATCCAAAAAGAAATCATTTGTCGATTTCGGTGTTGCATCAAACCCGGAATTTNNAGAGGGTACTGCAGTTGAAGATTTCTTTAAAACTGATCGTGTTGTGATAGGTGCACAGGATCAAAAATCAAGGGATTTGCTGGAAAAACTGTATAACCCCCTCAATGTCCCGATCTTTACCACAACTCTCCGCACGTCAGAGATGATAAAATTTGCAAGCAATGCATTCCTTGCAACAAAAATCAGTTTTGCCAATGAGATCGGGAACCTGTGCAAAGAACTGGGTATTGACAGTTATTCCGTGTTTGAANNGTTTGAAGGAGTTGGTCTTGATACGAGAATAAACCCGAAATTTTTCCGGACCGGCATTGGTTTTGGTGGTTCCTGTTTTCCCAAGGATGTGAATGCCCTCATCGCCCACGCAAAATCAAAAGGGATCAACCCGAAAGTGCTCAATTCGGTTATGGCGATAAATGATGACCAGCCCAAGAGGATGATCGCACTCCTGAAAAAACATCTCAATTCCAAGGGTCACACAATCGGTGTACTGGGACTTGCATTTAAACCCGACACCGATGATATCCGGGAAAGCCGTGCAATACCCATAATCAAAATGCTCCTTAAAGCGGGTGCCCGTGTGAAAGTATATGATCCGGTTGCCATGAAGAATTTTAAAGAACAATTCCCGGATCTTATTTATGCTTCGTCGGCACCGGAAATCATGGATTCCGATGCTATCCTCATCGTCACGGAATGGAAAGAATTTGAATCCCTTGNNGAAGGAGTCTGCTGGTAGATGACCGTATAAGCGCTGAAGAACGGCAGCGCACTCTGTTTATGACACGATCTGCCAGGACTGCTCCATTCCGCAACAGGAGATATTGAAGTGGAAGGAACGATAAAAAAAGGCTATCTCGTTATTCGTCTATGTTCTAATATCAAAGGAGCGGGCAAAAAAAATGGCAAAAAAAAGAAACTCAATCCGGAGGATGTGATCGGGAAACCCTATGCAAGGGGGTTGCTTTCCTATGGCGGCGGAGCTATCAGAGGTGTGATCTCATTTGCTTTCAGCGAGGAAAAACCTCTTAAAAAAGATGAAGCGCCTTAAATCGATCATACCAGGAATTCCTCTATTTTNNAATTCTTTCACTGCATTGAACATGACCGGTTAGGAACGATACTTGAGCATGCGAACAATGCAGGATTCAAAATCCATACTTCGATATCGGTTCTTGGTGAAGCCTTTACCCGGATGTATGAGA
>PNBP01000186.1 GCA_003136075.1 Methanoregula sp.
GCGAAGCGGTATGTGAGGAGCGAGCCGGAGCAGCCGCTGGCGCCGGAGCACCGCGACAAGCCAGGGGCGTCATCCTATCAACAGGGCTACTCCGGAAAAGCAAGGGAGGTGATGTGAAGCGAGTCGGAGCATCAGCGAGACGAGTGAACATGACCGACCGATCTTCATGTCAACAGATGGACCGTTGCGATATGCATTGTGTCAGCCGGTCTATCGCCGCCCGCGTCGCACGCTTCGTGCACCTTCGGCGCACTCGCCCTTGCTCCGTGACCGGCTCCTGTTTTTTTGTACAGTTTCGGGGAAGCCCACGCGGCAAGGGGCCCGGGCCCCGTTGAGCCTAAGATCCGTTAAAATTTTGGTGGTTTTTGTGCGCGATGAGCCGTTTCAATCATTTTTTTGATGAGTGATGTTCAGGCAAATTTATATTTATGCTGCGTGACAAATAATTTCAAATCTGTTTTCATTTCAAAATTCAGCAAAAATTTGCTGTTTGCGAATCGAACTTGAGGCCCAGAATCCCATCCCTCGCATAGTTTTTCTTTTGTTGTTTTTCAAAATCATCGTATTTTTTACAATTTTTTACGGGTCATCTCCGCAGATTTCTGCAACTCGCCCGACACGACCATCTTTGAGGCCGACTTTGATTCCGTGAGGATGTGTTGATGAGTTCGTCAAAATTTCCTGCACAACACCCCGGACACGTCTCCCGGATCGTTGGTCTTCTTTGGTGATGATATCCACAAGACTACCCGGATATACTGCCGAGCGTTGCCTGCCATCTTTTGTCGAATCTACCATTCAGGATCAATCCAAACAATTTGTAGAAAAATCACTTGGAAAAAAATTATGCTGATATGGTTGGCGCGTCATTATCTCCGGCACCCGCTTCAAGAGAAGCCTGTGTGATTGTCCATCCATGATTCGCACCAGACATCTGCAGAGAAATCCGGTTGCTGTACTGGTTGTATTCCGGTTTAAAAATATTCCACTCGTTTCTTCCGGTTACTGATGACGTGATACTAACAGATGCATTAGGTGTTGCGGAATAATCTGCATAGGTGGTAGTAAGGTATTCAAAGCAGTGCTGTGCGGGTGAAAGATCTCCTGTTGCTGCTGGGCAGGAAACGTCATGAATATCCTGAACAGGACGATACACTGCAGCATGGTCAATCGGGCTAATCGTATCGATTAATTTCGAACTGGAGACATCAACAGAAATATTGATTGCGTATGGTGAATCAGCAGTCGTTCCCGCAGGTGAGTTAATCGATAGCGTGGTCAGTTTGACATATGTCGATTTCCCGGTATCATAGAGTGTTGCCTGCCATCCAGCGGGAAGACCCACAATATTCTTTACGCTTATCTGGGCGATCACGGGTGAGTTTCCTGAAGGATCCACAGGTACCGGAATAAAGAACGTGACATTTGTCAGCACGGAATCTGTGGTGATGGTACAGTGATATGAATAGGTACTGGTCAGTGACGATGCGTAGGCATGCCCGACATAGGATGTATATCCAAACGTTGCAGTGAATCCAATGACGATGACCAGTAAGAACCCCAGTATAAATTTAATGACGGTATCCATATTTCCCCCCCGTGCCAAAAACAACCTGAAAACATCATCCTTGAACCATGGGTGATGCTCCGGCACTGTTCACTACTATATCAGGGACTTAAATGAAAAAGGATTGTTTTTTTTTGTTAATGTAATGGAATAAAAGGGGAACCTTTCAGCAGCATCATGACTATAAGGGTTTAGAGGAAAATCTGATTACTATGGGAGTTTGTCCGGATCTGGTGCTGACTAATGTAACCCTTCCCGGGGGACGTGTCGCTGATATAACCCTGCAGGATGGCAGGGTCACCCATGCCGGTTCTGCCCCGGGGGGTATTCCTGCCATCGACTGCTCGGGCATGCTGGTCTTACCTGGCGCAATCGATATGCATGTCCATATGCGTGGTGGAGTTCAGTCTGCAAAAGAGGACTGGACGAGCGGAACAAAAAGCGCCCTTGCCGGCGGTGTAACTGTTGTCATTGACCAGCCAAATACCATCCCTCCCCTTACCGATCCATCTAATTTTTTTAACCGGGTCTCGGATGCAAGGGACCATTCATACTGCCACTTTGGGATCAACAGCGGGGTAACTGACCAGACGCCCATTCAACAGATGTGGAAAGCCGGAGCTCTTGCATTTGGGGAAACGTTCTTTGCGCCATCAAGTTATGGCGATGCAATCACAGAGCCGGCATTATCAGGTGCTCTGGTCAAGATACAGGAACTTGGAGCTCTTGCTACTATCCATGCGGAGGAAGTATTGTCCGGCAGCGATCCTACCTTAGTCACCCACAATGCACTGCGATCTGCACGTGACGAAATGTTAGCAGTTCAACGCGTTCTTGCCTGTAATAAGGTAAACTGCCGGTTGCATTTCTGTCATTTGAGTTCTGTTCAGGCAATCGATACAGCTCGTGGAAGCATAGAGGTAACGCCCCATCACCTGTTTCTCTCTTTCGATAAACTCAAACCCACCGATGCATACGGCAAAGTCAATCCCCCGCTTCGCAGCGAACAGGAACGAAAAAATCTCTGGACACGGTGGAACCGGATTGATGTCATCGCGTCTGATCACGCTCCCCATACCTGCGCAGAAAAACAGGCACCCTTTGAACAGGCACCTTCCGGGATACCCGGTGTGGAAACGATGATACCCCTGCTCATGGCAGAAGTTCTCAAAAAACGAATATCCCTGACGGACATAATGATGAAAACCTCACACAATCCCGCAGAGATTCTTGGTATCAGACCGGCCGGATTTACTCCAGGTGACCGAGCTGATTTTGCCATCTTTCCCACAGTACCCATTTCTATCACTACGGATCGGCTTCACAGCAAATGCGGTTGGACCCCCTATGAAGGGATGGACGCAGTATTTCCTGAGAACGTTATTCTCGCTGGCAACATTGTCTTTGAGTCTGGTGAATACCACCGGGGGACCTGCGAATGGATGAATGGCGCAGGGTATGTGCCCCGGTAATTTTTTTATTCTTGCGGCTTAACAAACCTCTAAATATGCAGAAATACAGATGAAAAAGGGTGCCGATACAGCACAACCATAGGTCCCCGGGTGATCAATTGACAAGTGTCTGGATATGATCCATGGGACAACCCGGTTGTGCGACAGGCATCGCCCGACTGAGGGTTTTATGCAACGGTGAAGAACGGTAACAACCACTGGTGATCCGTGTGTGTTGATGTCGGGCGACATCTTCCCATTTAGGTGCCGATATGACCGGGCTATGCGACGCGGTGACAGAAGATCATGATGGCACCGTTATCCAACTAGAAGTTACGACCGGCGCACATTCTGACATTTTTCCTTCGGGCTACAATACATGGAGAAACACCATCGCCTGCCGGGTTACTGCGCAGGCAATTAACGGGAAAGCAAATAAAGCAGTCATTACCCTGATAGCAAATGTTCTGGATCTACCGGTTTCATCGGTATCTATCATTTCAGGGATGACGGCCACCCAGAAACGAATACGGATCGACGGTTTGACTAAACCACAGGTTCATGAACGTTTGCTGGCCAACGGCGATAAAAAAGACAGCCCGTAAGTACATGACTTTTTATTAACCCGGGTATACTGTTTGGGTAAGATACATCCCCTTTAAGTAATTTTAAGCAATATATATTTTTTATACCTATGATCAGGCATAACCATACCAGCATGATACATGGGGGTGCGTTTACGTGTATTCACCGGATACTACCAAGTACCTTATTCACATCAGCATCACTGCAGAGGGGGTGGTCGAGAAACCAGATGTCGTAGGTGCCATATTCGGGCAGACTGAAGGTTTACTCGGCGAAGATCTGGATCTGCGTGATCTCCAAAGAACCGGACGTGTCGGAAGAATCGACGTCCAGATAACCAGCAAGAAAGGCGAAACAAAAGGCGATATCCTTATTTCTACGTCGCTTGATCGTGCGGAGACTGCCATCCTCGCAGCATCCCTTGAAACGATAGATCGGGTGGGCCCCTGCGTAGCGCAGGTCCAGGTCCAGTCAATCGAGGATATCCGGGTAAGCAAGCGGAAAAAAATTGTTGAACGGGCAAAAGAGATCCTGATTGACCGGTTTGAAGACGGAACGATCGACAGCGATGAACTGCTTGACGATGTCCGCCAGACTCTTCGTATTGAAAAAATTGGGTCTCTTGGGGAGGAAAAAGTTCCTGCCGGTCCAAACGTGCTGGAATCGGATGCCATTATTATTGTTGAAGGAAGAGCAGACGTGCTGAACCTGCTGCGGTATGGCATTAAGAATTCTGTTGCCGTGGAAGGCACTAATATCCCAAAAACCGTGATCGATCTGGTCGGGAAAAAGACTGCAACGGCATTTTTTGATGGCGATCGGGGTGGAGAACTGATCCTGCGGGAGCTCTTGCAGGTTGCCGATATTGATTATGTTGCATTTTCTCCGCGGGGAAAAAGTGTCGAGGATATGACCCAGAAAGAGGTGATAAAGACTCTCCGGAACAAAGTACCGGTGGAATATGTAAGGGACCAGTATTTTGAGAGTACCGCAGAACTGCCGTTGGACCTTCCCGGTGGCAAACCGGTTTCTGAAGGGAGTGCCACACAAGAAAAGTCTTTCCGACAAACCGATGGGGCAAAAAAACCAAAAGAGAGTCACGCAAAGACGCCCATTACTATACGGGATCATATGGATGAAGTAAAAGGACAAAGCATGGCACGGTTCCTTTCCGATGATTTGACCATTGTTAAGGAAACCAAGTCCGATGAAGTGGAAAAAGCGGTGGAAACGCTGGATGCCCCTGCAACGGGACTGGTAGTCGATCGAACCGTTGACCAGAAACTGCTGGATCGTTTGGTGTGGAAAGGACTGGAATATGTTGCAGCAAAAGATTTCAAGGGGATTATAAAACGCCCGTTATCAATACGTTTGCTCAAAATGAGTTCATAATATTGCTTCACACAAATTTATTTAAGCATCATTCGACCATGTTACTGTCTGGGGTGATAGTATACATAAAGAAGAACTCATAAGCCTTCACCAGATGCTTTACGACGTTAAGGATTATTTCGAAGAAGTAAATCCCGATCGAAAGTTCACACAATATGGGGCACTCAAAATAACACCCACACAGATGCATAAGAGTAAAATGGAGCATAAATATGCAATTTTTGTGCTCGGCACCGAGATCGCAAATGCGATGAAAGACGTGGATTATACATCCTCATCGCGGATATCGGCACGGATGAAAGATCTTGCTGATAAAGCGCTCAAAGAAATAGAATATACCTGAATTTTTTTGTTTTTTTTATCGGTTGAATGGTTCCTTTTAATTCGATTATTTGCCTGCTGATCCGCACACTATCGTTTCTCTTGTTATATGTTAATCAAAATGATCTGGCAGATTTTTATAAATCGGGTGGACCTCTAAAAAGTGAGGATTTTTGATCCGGCATAATCGGCAAAATTGTTAAATTATGAGGTATGTTATCCCAAAAACCGGTGGAAAATAGGAACATATGTTCAAATTCGATGAATATAGATAATCGAACATGAAGTACTACCCGGACGCAGACAAAGGTCTTGACATTGCTCTTGTCAACAGGGAGGTTGAATCCGCTTTTGCCGATCACGGAAACGATCGTGTCCAGATGCCGCCAAAAGTGTATGTCACCCTGCCAACCGGAGATTTCCGGACCATGCCGGCATATCTGCCCTCACTCGACATTGCCGGGGTTAAAATTGTAAATGTGCACCCGGAAAATCCCGCAAAGGGTCTGCCGACAGTAATGGCACTGACAATAATTCTTGAGACAACTACCGGGCAACCGGTTGCTGTCCTGAATGCGACCGGACTCACAGATATGAGGACGGGCCCTGCGGGAGCAATTGCCGCAAAGTACCTTGCACCAAAAAAGGACTGCGTTCTTGGTATTATCGGCACGGGCAGACAGGCAGAAGCACAGGTGCGGGCAATTGCACGGGAACTGACGGTCAGCGAAGTCCGGGTCTGGAGCCGGAACCAAATTCACGCAGAGGCATTTGCGTCACGACTGGATACCCCGGACAATCGCAGCGTTTCGATCGAACGTACCTGCGACTGTGATATTCTTGTCACTACAACCCCCTCACGATCCCCCCTTATTCAAAATGAATGGATACATGAAGGTATGCATATCAACGCCATCGGCGCCGATGCACCGGGAAAACAGGAACTCGATCCGGAGATACTGCACCGGGCGCGGGTATTTGTTGACGACCCTGCACAGGCGTTTCATTCCGGGGAAATTAATGTCCCGATAAGTAAAGGGCTGTTCCAGACATGGATGATTGCCGGTACACTTGGTGAAGTCGTTATAGGAAAACGCCGGCGCGAGCGGCCGGACGAGATCACGGTCTTTGATTCCACCGGTCTTGCCATTCAGGATCTTGCCATTGCAAAAATTGCGATGCAGCAGGGAAAGGCTATTGATCTCCCATTTTTGTAAAATTTAACAAACTGAAAATGTCCTCAAGGATTGTCGCTCCCTGGTTAGCAAAGGATGCCTTCCAGTCCTTGCTGAGGTGATGATCATGCCGCCAATCAGTACCATCTGCATTAATTATCTCAAGGACTGTACATGATTAAAATGGTTTAAAAAATATGGCAATGGTAAAAACTCGAAAAAAGAAGTGAAAAAACGGTTATTTTGATTTTGCATGTTGTTTCCAGATCTTCTCACGGTATACCGGACCACTGTTGTAGGTACAGAACGGGATTAACTTTCCATCCGGTGTCGCGTAATGGATACAGCATCGCTGGACACGCTCAAGATCATAATTATACCGGTCCATGAAATGCATTGTGCCGATGAAGAGTGCATTCCAGTGGAATTCCCTCAGGGCGTCAAAATTCTGGCCGATCAGGGTCTTTGCAATCAGCTTCCAGAATTCTGTCGTGTTGCTCTGTTCACCTTTTTTGAATGATTCGTGGAGATTTTTTACGCCATTCAGCAGGGCTTTGTACTTGTTAATGGTGCCTCCTTTCTCAAGCAGTTCTGCCATTTGCTCGATCGATTCGAACAAACTTTCAACATCAACCATCCGATTGACCGGCACCATCCCGTCTTTTGTGATAAACACGTATGTTGCTGCGCCACAGTGCTGGTGGGTAGTAAATCGTACCTGCGGTCGGCCGGTATAGGCTTCTACCAAGTGGGAAAACGGAAGAACGCAGGTAACCGGGTAAAAGTCATCCTTACGCACGACACCATTGGTCTGGGCTTCAATATCCTCAAGAACTTCCGGAATGGTAATACGGGAATTTTCGAGGTCTTCATCACTGGCTGCACCGGTAAAGGCCACTGGCTGGAAATTGACCCCCCGGATTACCGCAATATTATCGGCAGCAAATTTCAGGATTGCCCCGATTTCCTTGTCATTACGCCCTTTAATGATCGTTGGTACCAGAACAATACCCAGTCCTACCTTTGCCATATTTGCAATGGCCTTTTTGCTGGAATGAAGAAATGGATTTGTTTCAGGAGTTACACCATCGAAATGCAGGTATACGGTTGAAAGTCCCGCCTCTTTGAGTTTCTGCGCAAGACCGGGATCATTTGCCAGTTTAATCCCATTTGTGGCAATCTGGACCTGAGGAAATCCCAGTTCCTTTGCTTTTCTGATGATCTCTGGCAGATCATCGCGCATGGTGGGTTCTCCACCGGAAAACTGGACGGCAGGTGCAGGCACAGGCTTTTCATTTCTGAGCATCTGCATCATGGATACGATTTCATCAAATGCTGGTTCATAGATGAAACCGCAGGCTCGGGCATTGGCAAAACAGAAGTCACAGTCAAGATTACACCGGTTGGTGAGATCAATATTTGCCAGCAATGTCTGGGAATGGTGATTATTACACAACCCACAGGAAGTCGGACAGTTCTCCGCTGGTGCAATATTCTGGGGGTTTGATATACCGGTACCTATTGTCTCANNCGTCTGACCAGTAAATATGCCGGAATTTCCCATGTACCGGACAGGTTCGCCTGAGCCAGACCTTCCCCTCTTCTTCGGTAATGTCCGCTTCCAGAACGGATCCGCATACCGGGCAAAGGCTACGAGTTTTTTTAATCAACATTATTTTCCACCTAGTGCAATGTGACGTGTCCTCGAAATATGAGTAACATTAATGTTTCTAACTGCTCTTTATTACAGGTATTGGAGTGCTATATTATTAGTGTTGATTCTATCATAATACCGTTGCTCCTCGCGGTTCTTTCAGCGATGTGGATAATGCTTCCTGCATATCTGCCCAATCCCGTTGCAGCGTTGATGGGTGGGGGCACACCCATTGATTTTGGAAAGAAGTTATCAGATGGCAAACGGATTCTTGGGGAGGGTAAAACCTACCGTGGCCTCCTCTGCGGAGTACTAGCTGGTATAGCCATCGGGTTGATCCAAATCTGGCTAGAAGACTCGTATAGCTGGGATTTTTTGCCCCATCACACATTGGCTTCTATTGTCCTCCTCTCACTGGGTGCACTTCTTGGGGACATGGGAAAAAGTTTCTTAAAACGAAGACTCGGAAAAGACCGGGGTACAAAATGGCCGGTTGCCGATCAATATGATCTGGTTGTTGGAGCATTAGTGCTTCTGCTCCTGTTCGATCCATCGTGGCTGGTTGCAAACTTTACCCTGCCGATCATTATCATTATTATTATCCTTACGCCTATTCTTCACCGTGCAGTAAATATTATTGGTTACATCAGCGGCATCAAGGAGGTACCATGGTAAAAACCATCGCAGAACTGCTTGTTGAAAACAAAGCAATTGAATTTGGGGATTTCACGCTGGCATCCGGGGCAAAAAGTGAGTATTATATCGATATCAAATCCGCGATGACAAACCCTTTTCTGCTCGCGGCAGTTGCCGAAAAAATTGTGGCAACAGAACCATTTGACTTGGTGGCCGGGGTTGCTGTTGGGGGTGTCCCGCTGGCAACGGCAATCGCACTTGTTGCCCATAAACCCTATGCAATCATCCGATCTTCTGAAAAAGATCATGGCAAGAATAACTTAATCATCGGCGCTGTCAAAGGAAAAAATGTGCTGCTTGTTGAGGATGTAACCACATCAGGCGGTTCGGCGCTCTATGGTATNNAGGTATTCTTAAGCTGCGATCAGCGGGTGCACTCTGTAATCGTGTTGTTACGGTTGTCGACCGGGAACAGGGTGCCAGCGCGATGCTCAAAGAACATCAGGTTGAGTTAATCCCGCTAGTAAAAGTGAGCGAGATCCTAAAAAATAAAGAGTAAACCATTTTTAATGCAAACACCCATGAGATTGATATGAAAATACTCGTTGTTGGCGGAGGGGGAAGGGAGCATGCGATAGCATGTGCACTCTCCCGCAACAGCGAAACAGAACTATACTCAGTAATGGCAAAACCAAACCCCGGCATTGCACGAATTGCGCGCAAAACCTGCCTGTGCAGAGAAACCGATGTTGGCCGGGTAGTAAAGTTTGCATTGGAATCCGGCGTAACCCATGCATTTATCGGCCCTGAATCCCCTCTTGAGGCAGGCATTGTGGATCATCTTGTATCTGCCGGAATCAGGTGTGTTGGACCTACCCGGGCTGCAGCGCGTATAGAAACCGACAAGGCATTCTGCCGCGAGCTGATGGAGCACCACCATATTGACGGGTGCCCGAAATACCGGATTTTTCATGACAGCGAAGAAGCAGTTGCATTCATCAAAGAGCAGGAAAGCGATCTGGTGATAAAACCGATTGGTCTGACGGGCGGCAAGGGCGTCAGGATTATGGGTGAACAGGTTGATCGGGATGGCGCTGCTGAATATGCGCGACAACTCAAGGGCAACGTCGTAATTGAAGAACGACTGATCGGCGAGGAGTTCACGCTCCAGGCATTTGTTGACGGAACACATCTAATCCCGATGCCGCTTGTGCAGGATCATAAACGGGCTTTTGAAAGGGACACCGGACCAAATACCGGGGGTATGGGTTCCTACTCGATGCCGGACCATACGTTGCCATTTGTCACCGATACCGATTACCGGAAAGCACTGGCTATCATGCAGTCCGTTGTGATGGCTCTGGAACGGATTGGCTATCCCTACAAGGGGATTTTANNGTTTGGGGATCCGGAAGCGATGAACGTTCTTACGCTCCTCTCATCGGACCTATGCGACATTGTAACACGAATTGATGATGGTACGCTCTCATCAGCTAAAGTTTGTTTTGATTGCGCTGCGACGGTCTGCAAATATATCGTTCCGGAAGGGTATCCTGATGAATCCGTGCAGGGGAAACTGCTTACGATCGGATCTTCAGAAAATGTAACTATGTATTACGCCAACGTTGAAGAGCGTAATAATCAACTATTTACGCTGTCATCCCGTACGATCGCGTTTGTGGGTACCGGCTCATCCTTAAAAGAAGCTGAACTAGCCGCCGAACGTGCTGCATGCTCGGTAAAAGGACGGGTATTTCACCGAAGGGATATTGGTACGCAGGCACTTCTTGACCGGCGTATCACGCACATGAAGGAGTTGCGATGAAAAAAGATTTCTTATCCATTCTGGATATCGACCGGGCGGAACTTTTTGAGATCCTCCAGGACGCTGAACGCTTAAAGCGACAGAAGCGCGCCGGCGTTTCCCACGAGGTGCTCAAAGGGTCGACGCTTGCAATGATCTTTGAGAAATCGTCTACCCGCACCCATATCTCGTTTGAAGTTGGTATGAACGAGCTGGGGGGACACGCCCTTTTCCTGAATGCCAAAGACCTCCAGATTGGGAGGGGCGAGGAGATTCGTGATACTGCACGTGTTGCATCACGGTACGTCACCGCTGTCATGATCCGGGCCAACAAACATAGTACCATTGAAGAACTGGCACAGAATGCGACAATTCCCGTAATCAACGGGTTGTCCGATCGCGAACATCCCTGCCAGCTTCTGGCAGATATCCTGACCCTCAAAGAGCATTTCGGTAAAATTGAGGATCTCCGGGTTGCATGGGTGGGCGATGGAAACAATGTCTGCAACTCACTCGTGCTCTCGTCAATATTGACCGGAATGGATGTTACGGTTGCAACGCCAAAAGGATATGAAGTGTCCCCGGAACTTGTGCAACAGGCTGTTTCATGCGGGGGAATGGTTAAAACCGTAAAAGAACCTGAGAAAGCAGTAAAAGATGCAGATGTCATCTTTACCGATACTTGGATATCCATGGGTGATGAAGCAGAACGGACCAGACGTCTTGCTGCATTCAGGGGATTTACTGTTGACACCGCATTACTCCGGCATGCGTCACCAGATGCCCGGGTCCTTCATTGCCTGCCGGCACATCGCGGTGAGGAGATTGCCGGCGATGTGATTGACGGTCCCCAGAGTCTTGTCTGGGAGGAAGCCGAAAACCGGCTTCACGCCCAAAAAGCATTGCTGGTAAAATTGTTAAAAAAAGAGATTATTTCTCTCCAATAAAGTCCTTGAGACGCTGGATCATAAACTTCTCCACCTGCTCAATGACTTCCCGCTTGCCACGGAATGCAAGGATTTCCCGTTCATCCCCCTGCATATTAGCAAAATTATAATGCTGTTTGCGCTCAACGAGGTTTACCTCAAATTTCTCTGCGATCTCAGCGATAATCGTTCGCGGTACCCCGGGGGGAATGAGAACATCAAATAATGGTTCTTCTGGTTTTGTTTCATCTGGCATGGTTCACCTTGTTTATTTTCCTATTTTGATCCGGCGGCTCATAATACACGGGCCGCCCCGCACACCACCAATCGGGTTTTTGGGTTTGCCCAGTGAGTTCATGCAGCGTCCCATCAATGCTGCACCGCGGGCAAGACCGTCGTCCACAAAGACAAGGTGATCATTTGGATCATCGAAAATATCGCGCTCCATGATCCCTTCAAGGATGTACTCGGGTTTTCGCCCGGATATCGCAGCCCGTCCGGTAAAACCGATTGACGCGTTCCGGGGAACAAGTTTTTGTTCCACAGCAATATCAACCAGACGGAGTGCCATCTTCGCACATACCCGGTCTACCACTTCATTTAAGACAGAAAGATTGTATTTTTCATGAATCTCTTTTCCAATCGCGAGCAGGGAATCAAGATCGTTGCTGTTTTCGCCACAATCACAGCCTATCATCGCAACACCTGATTCAATTGCCGCCTTTGAATTTACCGGAACCCTCCCGAACCGTTCACGATCCGCAGGAACAATCCGTATATCGATATGTTCGTGGCAGCGGTTAACATATCCATCAATCACGTTCCGGTTTCCTCCGCCAAAAAACCCGCCGGTCACACTGTGTTCGCCAAAGATATCAAGAGCGGTACCGGTCTGTTCCTGCACGAGTCCGGTCCCCCGCACAATTGCATCAGGAATGGCACCAGCAAGACCACAGAAGTTGCCAATGGTCTTGGCAAAGGGATTTGGACTATCCGGACTTACATCGCTGGTGATCCTGCCATCGAGAGTGGTTCCAAAGTCAACAGAGACGCAGGGGTTGCGGAAATCCACCGGTGTCCATTTTGCACCTTCCTTGATCCCCGCCATTGCAAGTTCCCCTTCCATTTCATTAGCGACCATCTCAACGCCGGTAGATCCAACCGGGGGAACCACACCCGCTACCGCACCGATAAAAACAACTTTGTCAGCAAAACTGAAAGGCTGGATCTTTGCAGACTGGTTTGCCTTTGACATCGGAGGAGTCATCTTCCGGGGCGGGACACCGGCATTCAGGCAACCGTTGGCAAGGGCAATTACAAAGTCACCAACCTGATCCGGAGACTCCATTTCCGCAACAACACCTGTACTGCGGACAACAAAATCCAGATCCTTCACAATATCAAGGTGGGCATCTCTATGGCATGTAATTAAAGTCTCCCTTACAAGTTCAGTGACTGCTTCGCGGCTCAGCTGTGTACCATCAAGAGTTTCCCCAAATATTTCTTCGCTAGGTTTTGGTTTTCGGATATCCCGGCTCATACTGACTGTTTTATTGATTACATACGACATGCCGGTTTCAAGACTTACACCCGTTGNNACATTTTGTAGTGGTATTGCCCATCTCGACGGAGGCAACAATAAAGTAGGGTTTGTTTTTGTATTCAGGAACCTGCATCCCCGCACCATGTGCGATTGAGGGTGGAGGCGGGCTCTCAACGATATGAGGTTTTGGTTTGATGAAGCGGGAAAAAAAACTGGC
>PNBP01000089.1:0-21282 GCA_003136075.1 Methanoregula sp.
ACAGGGTCCTTGACCACATGGAAGAGAGCGGGGGACAGTACCCGAAGCAGTAGAACAAATAAGCAGGGAAGAAATTCCCTGCTTTTTTTACCTTTTTTGTCATGCGTGGTTATTGGGGGAATCCTCGCCCGGCTCCGCTCTCGCTTCAAAAAACCGGGGAGTTTTTATGTAATCCGGTCACCCACATCATAAGGAACGCTTGTGATGGGTGCACAAAATATCAACCCGCAATCAAGGAGCAGTTTATGAGTTCCGGANNAAAAAGCAGTTTGAGAAGGATAAGCCATTCAAGGGCATGACGATTGGCATGGCTCTCCATGTCGAGGCAAAGACCGCAAACCTTGTCCAGGCACTCGCTGCCGGCGGGGCAAAGGTCTACATCACGGGATGCAATCCCCTGTCAACCCAGGATGATGTGGCAGAAGCGCTCAACACGGTAAAAAACGTGCACTGCTACGCGAAGCGTGCCTGTTCGGTCGACGAGTACTATGCGGCGATTGACCGGGTGCTCGAAGCGTCACCGTCGATTACCATCGATGACGGTATGGATTTGATCCACTACCTCCACACCAAGCGCCGCGACCTCCTCAAGAAGGTTATCGGCGGGTGCGAGGAGACCACCACCGGCATCCACCGGCTCCGTTCAATGGCCGCAGAGAAAAAACTGGAGTTCCCGGTTATTGCGGTGAACGATACCCCGATGAAACGGTTCTTTGACAATGTTCACGGGACGGGAGAGAGTGCCCTGTCGTCGATCATGATCACGACCAACACCCTTATTGCCGGGAAATACATCGTTGTCGCCGGGTACGGGTTCTGCGGCAGGGGCCTTGCACGGAAAGCCCACGGCCTTGGCGTAAAAGTTGTCATTACCGAGATCGACCCCCGCCGTGCGCTGGAAGCCCACATGGACGGGTACCACGTGATGACCATGGACGACGCAGCAGCGATCGGTGACATCTTCATCACGATGACCGGCAACACCAGCGTGATCGGCAAACAGCATTTCGGCAAGATGAAAGATGGCGCCATCCTCGCAAACGCCGGGCACTTCAATGTCGAGATTGATGTCAACTGGCTCACCAGACATGCCGATTCCACCATCGAACGCGACGGCATCATGACCTATGTCATGAAAGGAAAAGCCGTCCACGTGCTCGCGGAAGGCCGGCTCGTGAACCTCGCGACGCCAAAAGGTATGGGACACCCCATCGAAGTCATGGATCTCAGTTTCGCCCTGCAGGCGCTCTGCACCCGCTATATCGCAGAAAACGGCGGGAACCNNATGTTATTGACGAACAGGTTGCCCGGCTGAAATTATCGTCACTGGGACTTTCCATTGACGAGCTCACCGGCGCCCAGAAAAAATATCTCTGCAGCTGGAATATCGGAACATAACATCTTTTTTTATCCTTCCCGTGCGGCGTACAGGTATTCCTGTGCATACCCGCAATAACTCCCGAACTGGCGGAGGGCAAACCGGCGGATGGTATCGTATTCCCACCCGGTGAGGGCAGAATTGTTGCTTAAGGTCGGGATATAGTGTTCCCGCATGATCCTCCGTATCCAGACATCGACCGGGAACGACTCGTATTTCTGGAATGCAAAAAGCAGGATGCAGTCCGCGGCTTTTGGCCCGATACCGGTGAATTTCATGAGTTCACGGCGGGCGTCCTCATAAGACAACGAGGCAATTGTTTTATCCCAGTGCTTCGTATCCGCGATCTCGCAGGCGGTTTTAAAGACATAGGGCGAGCGGTACCCGAGTTTGCAGTCCGCGAGTGCATGGTCGCCGCCATGACAGGAAATACAGTCCGGTTCGGGGAATGCGTAGTAGGTCTTTTCCTCGAACGTTATCTCCTTCCCGAACTCCCGGGCAATCGTGGCAATCCGGCGCCGGATCATGGGAATGTTCGAGTTCGTCGCACAGATGTAGGAACACAGGCACTCCCATGCCGGTTGCCGGACCAGCCGCAGGCCCCGGCACTGTCCGATCGCACCGTGAATAAACGGGTCATGATCGAACGACGCCGTAATTGCCTCAAGATCCATGTCAAGCGAAAAATAGTGCCGGATAACCGATTCGGGTACGCCTTCGTAGGTAAGCGTGGACTGGTCCTGCCGGCATTTGATCACCCGCGGCCCGACGACACCATACCACCACCCGTCCTGCGTGCGGTCCCACCGGAACACCTGTCCGCATCCAAGTGTCTGGTCAAGGGAAAAGGGCTGATCGGTGTGAAGAACAAGGGTGGGCATGGGATCGTTCTCTTCCGGAGTAATGTGGAACCCTGAATCTTTTAAGGATATATCTGGTGGCACGGAGTTCACGTGACAACATGCGGCGCCGGGTGATGAGGAGAGCATAGAAATCCGTTCGCAGGACAGAATTCAGAACGAATAGCCTTTTAATATATAAATCCCAAGTTCTTTTCATGGAATTGACGGACACGCTCAAAACATTCATTGAAGAAGGCCAGGACTGGGAACGCAAACAAACCTCGGTAAAAGGCGTCTCCATTATCCGGCTTCCGGCGACCAAAAACCGGCCAGCATCATTAGCCATCGATATTAATCCCGTCGGAGAGACCGGTCTGCCGATGAAAAAGAAAGGTATCATGATTATGAACAGGTCAGAACTTGCCGCATTCCGCTCCACGTTCTCCAATGAAAAGATCGACGCCCTGATAACGGCACTTGAAGAGGTCCTCCCCGAGCGCAAGACCGCAGCAAAGACGACAAAGGCGGATGTTGTCCAGATCTGGNNATACAACAAACAGGAATAAGACGGTATCACACAATACGGAGGGATGACTATAAAAAAATGGATGATCCTGTGTCTTTTCATCATCGCGGTGACCATTCTGTCTGCCGGGTGCATCACGACAAAAATACCCGCGGTATCAAAACCAGAGCCCCCGGCAGTCTTTGTTGATTACCACCGGTCCGGTGGTATCTCCGGTATGGACGAGCGTCTGGTGATATTTGATAACCAGGTGGCAGTGATCTCAAGCAAGTCAGGAAGCAGTGAAATCGAGCTCAACACAACCGATATTGCACGGATAACTGCACTCTTTGATGCAGCGTCGTTCTCTCAGCTGCAGGCCAATTACCCGGCACCACGTGCCAGTGCCGACCTGATTGCGTACTCCGTCAGTTATCATGGCAAGACAATAACTACGGAAGATACCGCAATTCCCCCGGGGCTTCAACCGGTGATTACCGGGTTGAACCACATCCTTGACAATACCGAGATTCCAGCTTCGGAATATCCTACGGTCAGCATTAAAACCTAACCTCCCTTTTTTAACAAACGGGTTACAGAACATCGGGGGTTTTTCTGTGAGAGCAGGATTATCATCCCTCCGGATCTGTTGCGTTGGCGGTTGATTTAATAATTCATTGAGGTTTTAATAGTGGCCGCCAACCGTAAACGTAACAGCACCCACTTAGTAGCGACCTCACGTCCTTCTCGTGCCGTCTGTGCCATCACTGATCACTTTTCCGTCCTGAAGATGGATGATCCGGTGGAAGTAGTCCTTGTGCCAGTCCTCGTGCGAGACCATCACGACCGTCTGCTGCATCTCTTCGTTGATCTCCCGGAAGAGATCGAGCACCACCCGGGAGTTCTCCGTATCGAGGTTCGCACATGGCTCATCGGCGAACAGGATATCGGGCTTGTTCACCATCGCCCGGGCGAGCGAGACCCGCTGCTGCTGGCCCCCAGAGAGCTCCCTCGGGAGATGGTCCTGTCGGTCAAGTAATCCAATCTTCGTGAGAATATCGATGCTCGCTGCATGGTACTGGTCCTCGGTGCGGTCCTTCCGGAGCATCGCCGGGAGGGAAACATTTTCCATCACCGTAAGATCGGGGACAAGCGCATAATCCTGGAAGACATACCCGAGCTTGTAGAGCCGGAACATCGTCTTATCGTAGTCACTAAGGAGGGAGATATCTGTCCCGTCAATCACAATCCTGCCGGAGGTCGGTATATCCAGCAGGCCCAGCATGTGCAGGAGCGTGGTCTTGCCGCTCCCGCTTGGACCCATGATGCCAAGAAACTCTCCTTTTGCGATATCGAGCGTCACGCCGTCGAGAGCCCTTACTTCGACACTTCCCATGTGATAGATTTTCTGTAAATCCTCGATTTCGATCATCGCTTCAAGCCCTCATTGCGGTCTGGATATCCTCTCGCGACACCTGGTAGGCCGGGACGTACCCGGCAACGATCGCTGCGACAAAGAGGATCAGGGAATTTACGAGAAGATCCATGGGTGTCAGGTAAAGGGTGGCCGACCATTCCGGAGTCACGACAGGGTGAATTGCCATGTACGCCGCGAGCAGCAGGGTGATGATCACGCCGAGGATAATACCGAGTATCGCAAGAATGATTACCTGGAACCCGTAGTTGTGCATGATCACTTCCTTGTCCACGCCGATCGCCCTGAGAATCCCAATCTGCTTACGGCTGTTGAGGGTCTTGATCGTGATAACGATGAACAGGACAACTGTCGTTATGATGATACTCACGATAAGAGAGACCAGATTGATGATGGCAAAGCTCTGGAGGGCCCGCCCCAGGCTCTTGGAGAGGAGATCCGCGGTGGTCTGAACCTTTTGCGTCACGCCATACTGGATCAGTTCGTTCTTGATAAAAGTCTCTGAATAGCCGGGCTTTGCCTTTACGGTGATGTAATCCGCATTGTCAAGCGCCTTTGGATCCACCAGCGCCATATCCGTGGAGGTGATGTAGACCGCGCTGTCCGCCTCACTCCAGCCGGTGAAATAGATCCCTTTCACCCGGTAGTCCTTCACATACCCGTTGCCGTAATCGATTGTGATCGAATCGCCGACACGCACGCCTCCGAGTGAGGGCTGGAACTCGTCCTCCTGCCGGATCGAAGGATCACCTGCTACCGGCTTACCTATAATCACTTCCCCGGTATCGTCCTGCCCGAGGTAACTGCCAATTATCATCTTCGTGTAGAGGGGGGAGACGTACTTCTCGTCATTGGGAGATATCGATCTCACCGAGACACTGAGAATACGCTGCCGGTATTTGAGGGTCGCCCCCTTGGTAAAATGAGGTGTGGCCCGTTCTACACCGGGCATGCCGTTGATGAGGTCAAGCGTAGCGTGCATATCCGAGACATACTGGTCACCTGCTTTTGGGCTGACCAGAACATTTCCCACCTCGTAATCCACCACCTGCTTCGTGATGCTCTGGCCGATCCCGTTGAAGAGAGCCGGCAGGAAGATCATGTTGGTGAAACACATCCCAATGATCAGGATGGTCAGGATTACGCTCGACCTGCTGCCCCGCTGGAGCGAGCGCAGAGCAAGCAGGAACGCAACCTTCAGTTCTTTTTTACCCATGCGAAGGTTCCGTCCCCGTTTTTGGAAGGCAGGTACCAGTACCGGTAAGCAAGGAAGCCGAGGACACCGATGACGATGAGCAGCAGGATAATAGTACCAGAGTTGTCAGCCGGTGGTACCCGCATCTTCATCTGCCGGACGAGCGTGTGGGGACCCATGTCGTCAGTATAGGAGATTGTCAGGTTATAGGCATAGTCGCCGCCTTTCATCCCTTCGAGGAGAAAGATTGCGGGGGCATCGTTGCCCGTCTTGATCTTACCGATAAATGCCTCTTTTGTTCCTTCAGCCGGGAGATCGACCTTTGCCGAGACTTGCTTGGCTTCACCGGTACCGGTATTCTCGATCCGGACCGTGAGATCGAATGGCGTGTTCTCAGTGAGCCGTGTGGGGTTGGTATCAACCGATACAAAACCCAGTTCTGCCACACCCTTCATCATCACGTCGATACCGGTGCTCTGAGTGGTGGGTATTCCATTTATCGTATTGTAGCCGATCGTCACCGGGACTCGCACGAGGCCGGGACTGGTCGCCTTGTCTGAGAGCAGTACCAGGCTGACCGTGCTCTGTTCACCGGGACCGATCATCCCGAGATGATAGAGATCGCTTGATTTGGGGGCGATGCTTCCACTCACATTGTCTATGCGGAGGGTGACATCATCCGCAAGGAGCTGGCCGGCATTGCTTACGGTTAAAGTCACGGGAATCTCATCGCCGGGATTGACACTGCCGGTCAGAGAACTGTCCATGATCAGGATCGCCTGTTTCTGGATGCCCATTGCAGTGTTGACATTGACCGGGATTGGGTATTTGACGCTCCGTGCACCCAGGGTGTCGATCCAGACTTCAGGATAGTATATCCCGCTCTTATCGGGAGCCTGTATTGAGAACGTGATGGGAATGGACTGGCCGGGACCTATTTCCCCGACCCTGTCGAAGTCCTGTGTCAGGACTTTGATGCCGTTACCTTCCAGATGAATATTCTGGATGTTGACATTGATATCCGTGGTCTGGACCTGGGTATAATCACCCTGAGACAACTGCCCGGACTTCTCGGTGAGCGATGCGCTGGACGCAGTATTTTTGACGGTAATAGTTATGGTGCCGAGACTACCCGGCATCATGACCGGAGGGCTTATATTGTAATCGCTAATCGTCACCGTCGGTGCATTATCTGCAAGGACCGGGGGCATCACAACGACCATTGCGGCAAGCAGGGCGATGAAAATGATGAATCTACTGCCAGTTATCATAATTTTGTTCCGGTTGTTTCTGAACTTGTTCATACGATCTCCAACGACAGGGAACCAATCCTCGGGAGGATCAGGCTTATGATTTGCAGGGTTTTTTGGATGTGGAGCCGATAAATAATACCGTCCACAGGAGTATTTTTCATGTATCAGATTAACATGGCATAAACCATGTGTCCAATTTTGTTTGGTGTCAGTCCAGCATAACTTTGATGATCTTTAATCGGGTTTGCACGTTTATATGTCCCTCTTCGTGAGAAAGATGCCCCGCTTGAAATATGTATGCAGATATCTTGTGTTCTGATTATGTAAAACAAAGTTATTGATATGCGCTCTTTCAGACGTTAATGCAAAAAGACAAAGAATAGTGGCTTTTACTGTGAGTTGCTTTAAAAAAAGAGGTTATTTTTTCTCGTACATGCACGACTGGACATCGTGGCCGAGTTTCCCGATTGCGTCGGCACGGCAGCGCTGGCAGTGCCGCATCTGCTTGACATATTTCCCGCATTCGTCCTGCATCTTCCGTTTCATCTCCGGCGTTGGTGGCGTGATGTTTGCGAATTTGTACTGGGCGATGAGCGGAATGACGTTAAAGGTATACACGCCCATCTTGCCGACTTTCTCTGCGATCGCCGGAATATGGTCTTCGTTGATGCCCGGGATGTAGACGGTATTGATCTTTACAATCATATGCCGCTCAACTGCCATCTCAATACCTTTCATCTGCTGGGCGAGCAGGAGTTTTGCGCCTTCAATGCCGGTATATCGCTTGCCCTTGTAATCGATGAACTGGTAGATTTTGGCGCCAATCTCCGGGTCAATTGCATTGAGCGTGACGGTAATATTTCCCACATCGTATTTCTGCAGCAGGTCAATCTTATCGGGCAGGAGCAGGCCATTGGTGCTGATACACTTGATCACGTTCGGGTACTCGTCATGGAGCCGGCGGAGCGTTTCAAACGTCTCTTCGTTTGCGAGCGGCTCGCCGGGCCCGGCAATCCCGACGACTTTGATATAATTGTATTTCTCGACGACTTTTTTGACCATGTCCATGGATTCATCAGGGTTCAGGACACGCGTGGTCACGCCCGGCCTGCTCTCGTTCACGCAGTCAAAATCCCGGATACAGTAATTGCACTGGATATTGCATTTCGGTGCGACGGGAATATGACAGCGCCCGAAGGTATGACATGCCTTTTCAGAAAAACAGGGGTGTTCCTGAATTTTGCGCATCTGTTCAGGGTCCCACTGGACTTTTTTTCCTGCGACATCTGCAATCTTGTATTCTCCAGACATAAGCACTACACTCCAATGGGATGTGAAGGTATAAATAAAATACAATATGGGTAAGCGGGGTGGATGAGCCGGAGAGGTGCGTATTGTTTGAAAACTCACCCCGGAAGGAATCACCATAATGTTCCGGTGAGCGAGATTTTTTTGCTCTATTTTTGCCTCCTGCTTTTTTCAGTCCGGATCCCGGAAACGCTGTCAGAACGCGAATACGGGGCTCTGCTTTTCCGACGGCATTTTGATAAAAACGGCAAAATGGGCAGTAAACCGANNAAGTGAGATACCCCAGGACCGTTCTTGTCTAAAAAGATATCCCGCTCTTTGAGAACGCATGCCTTGAACGGGTCCTCACTATTCGAGGGATAATGATGATTCATATTTCCAGAACAACCTCCTTTCCCTCCTCTCCTTCTTTCGTCTTCTTCACGTCGATCAGGAGCGCGAGCACTGCCGCCAGGATCATGATTATAGAGCCGACGATAAAGATGGTGTGATAGGCAAGGATCTGTGCATCGAGGTACATAAGGGTGGTAGCCTGCTGCATCACCGCAGGAGTGTGCATGTTCACCACAGAATAGGCCGAAATGGCCAGCATATTATTTTCAACCGACATGTTGAGCAGGGTGGCAAAAATGGCGATCCCAAACGCACCGGAAATATTACGAACCAGCGCAAGAACCGCCGAGGCACTGCCGATCTCATCATTGGGAACGACCGCGGCAATGATGCCCGTGCGCTGGGACATGCCAAAACCCATGCCAAACATCATGACAATGAGCGGAATAATGACGTCCAATGAGGATGAACGGACGTCCAGGCCGGTGAAGAGGAACAACCCGAGCCCTGCAACAAGCGTACTCAGGGCAATAACATAGCGCGGCTGGAGCTTCCCAACCAGGCCGGCCCCGATAGGTGCCGCAAGCATAATGCAGAAGGCCATAGGGACGAACTGGAGACCGGTCTCGGTGGCGCTCAGGCCAAGGAACGTCTGATCGAAGATAGGGATTAAGAACATTCCCCCCATCAGGCACATGAAGATCAGGAAGTTGTTAACCAACGTAAAGACGAAAGCAGGAATCCTGAAGAAACTGAAATCGATGATCGGCTCCGGATGCCGGGAATCAATCAGGTAGAATATATACATGAATAGCCCGGACCCCGCGAAGCAGAGCAGGATGGGAAGTGATGTCCAGCCCCAGTCGTACCCCCGGTCCAGGCCGAAGACGAGGAGAGCGAGCGAGATGCCGAGCGTCAATGCGCCATACCAGTCAAAGGAGACACTCTTTTTATCACTTACCGACTCCGGGATAAAGGTGAGAGCCATCGCTATCCCGATGATGCCGATGGGGAGATTGATCATGAAGACCGAACGCCAGCCGAAGATATCGATGAGAGGTCCGCCGATGAGAGGCCCAAACACAATAGCGAGAGCAAAAGCCGAGGACCAGATACCCAGTGCCTGGGCCCGTTCCTTGCCATTACTGAAATTTACCGCGATGATCGCCATGGCAGTGGGGTAGTCGGCAGAGCTCGCGACTGCCTGGATGATGCGGAAGAGGATCATCGAACTGAGATCCCAGGCAAAGCCGGCGAGGATTGAGCCGACAATGAATATGGAGAAACCCCAGACGTAAACTTTTTTCCGGCCGATCGTATCCCCGAGTTTGCCCCATACCGGCACGAAGACCGCGTTTGCCAGAATATACGCGGTGGCTATCCATGCTGCATCGGCAGTGAGGATATTAAAATCCAGCATAATCTTCGGTACGGCAAGGTTTACCACGGTCTGGTCCATGGCGCCAAGAAACGTACCCACGATGACCGTGAGAAGAATCCACCACTTCCGGTTATCTTCGGCCATAAGAGAGGAACATTTTTATTTGGAGATCCACATCTTCGCAGACATGCCGTTTTTCAGTTCAGGATAGGCGGTCACGTCATAGGAAACCCTGACATCAAATTCCTGTTCCTGTCGTTTGTCAGAGATGGAAAAGACAATGTCTCCCGTCCGGGAAGAAGGAGCAACCGTTTCGACGACCCCCTGGTACTGGGAGGAGGGGTAGGCATCAACGGTAAACATCACATGCTGGCCGGGTGCGATATCCTTGAGACCCTTGTCTTCCTGCACTCTGCCGATAACACGGAGCTCCTGGGGGTCTATCATGGAGATCACAGGTCTGGGATCCAGGGCCGGGTTCACCAGCTGACCCGGGGTATTCTCGACGTAAGTAATCACGCCGCTGGTCTTTGCGACGAGAATCTCATCTCCAACCTTGGCGAGTATCTGGTCCTTCCTGACCTGATCCCCGACAGAAACATACATATCAGTGATAATGCCCGGGTTCGTGGGATTGATCGAGATCACCGGAGCGGTAATCTGGGAATTTTCGACGTAAACCTTGCTCTGGAGGTCGTTCCAGTAGAGAAGCCCGCCGCTGGCAGCCAGGATGATAAGGACGACCAGTCCCCCGAGTAATAAGGGATTGCCGCGTATCTTCTGTAGGGGGCTGGCAGCCTTCCCTTCCGTTTTTACCGGTGAGACTTCACTCGTTGTTTCGGAAATCCACTCGATTTGTTCATCAGTTGCTGGCATATTATTCATCCCCACATCGCGGCTGCCGGGGTTCGTTATGAAGGTGTGTCATTTATCAGACCCGTTCACTGCTTCTTCAGCTTCATTGTGATCCATTTCCGCTTCAGGGAGAGGATGATGCCGGCAAGTACGATGATGATACCCGCGATGACAGGGTAGAATGAACCAAAACCACCGGCTGTGGAGCTGCGGATCCCATTGGGAGAAGATCCCGCAAGGGTATGAAGATCAAGCGTAATTGTCGATGACTGGGTAGTGCCCTGTGAATCCTTCCACTGGACCTGCACCGGTACAACGGAGAGATCGGTGGAGGTAAATGTCAGGGTAAACCTCGTAAAATCATTCGATGCGAGCGATCCGACAGCATAGTCCGGGTACGGCCCCACCGGCTGTACCGGTGCACTTACTGAGATGATCATACCCTGGGCATCGGTAATGCCGGCGTTTCCGACTTCGCCGGTCATCGTGTAGGACCCGTCATTGCTGACCAGTGCCACATTATTGATCACCGGGATTGCTGCAGATTTGTCCACACCAATATTCAGGGGAAGGACAACGGTTGTCGTATGAACGTTATCCCCGTTTCGGAAGCTGACATTGAAGCTCACGTCTGACTGCTGGTGCGGCGTTATGTCAAACGGAACCTTCACTGAGGCACCGGCCGGGATGGACTCCACATACTCTTCTGAAGGGGATATGTCGCTTCCCGGGGAGGATGCAACGATCAGGACATCGGATATATCACCGAGCCGCGGGTTCACTACACTTACATTCACCGTATCCGTTTTTTCCAGGGAGAATGTGTTGGGCTTCATTGAGACACTTGCCCTCACATCGGTCGAGTCGATCTTCAGTTTGATCTGGGAATGCATTGCCGAGGTACCATACGCATTGGTCGAGACGGTGAAGAGAGGGAGATACGTCCCGTCGGGACCATCGGCCCGTATAATGAAATTATAATCAGCAGTTGCGCCCGGTCCGATTAGCGTTGAGGTAGCATATGCTCCCTTGTTGATAATGTTAACATGGGGATCAATAAGATCCGGCTGGGAAACTGCCACGGAAGCATTCGCGGCATTGGTGACATGAACCGTCAGGGTGCCGGTTTCATCCGGGTAAAAAACACCGGGTGTGAGATCATACCCTGATACATAGACAAGCGCTGCGGCATCCTGAGGATTCATTACCGAAACGGTACTGGTGGTCGCCCCCGCAGCGTTGATCATACATGCCAGCGCGATAAAACTAAAAACAATCAATATTCGTTTCATTTTATTAACTGTCCTCCCAATCTTTGAATACCAGATAACAAACGAATCAAGATTCCGGAGCTGGCCCTGAAATATGTCTCTACCCTCTGCCGGAATCGTTTAATCGCCCGATTGCATTCGTTCGGCGCCTTATCAGATTCTCTTATAAAATACTCACCGGTCGCTATTAAAACTTACCATAGCGTCATTTTTATTACTCAATAGTCAGATTTATTACAAATCCTGCATCATATAGATCCAAGATGCCCAAGGTAGTCCCGGAATATAAGGAAGAAGCGAGGAAGAAGATCATTGCCGCAGGCCACGAGGTTATGAGCAGGAAAGGATACCAGGCTACCACCATGGACGACATCGCCAGGGATGTCGGCGTGAGCAAGGCAACGCTCTACCTTTATTTCGATAGTAAGGACGATCTTGTCATCGAGATCGTGAAAGCCTTCCCCGAGCAGGTCCGCGAGATAATGATGTCGATGTACCCTGCTGCTGCTCCAATTGATGCCTGGATTGCTGTTCTCGATTTCTACCTGGAAAATACTGCAGAACAGAACGCTCTTTTTTTCGAGTTGCTTTCCATGATCCCCCGGAACCCTGAGATCGCGAAGAGTTTCTCCGAGAACCTGCGGCTCGGACTCCCGAAATGTACCCTCGGATTCGCGGAACAACAGCGACAGGGAATCGTCTCCCCGGATGCTGATCCCCGCACCATTGCTCTTGCTATGATGAGTCTCTTCCATGGCCTCCGGGTCCTATCACTCATTGGCGTTGACCGGGGTGAGCTCCGAGAGCGCTGGATAGAGATAGGGAAACTTTTGTTTGGGTATAACGTAAAGTCCCCGGAGAACGCAGGGAAGGGAANNGGAAGGCTAAACAAAAGTCAGCCGTCCGATCTCATATTAAGAAGGTCCCGTGAAGGGGAGATGCGTTTACCCTTAATGACCGTTACTCATCGCGTACATTTTTTTTACCCGATTACTAACGTGGACCTTGCCGGATGATTAGTGAAAATGAGCGAAATATTGATGCTGTAGATAAAAAAGCCCGAACAAAAATGGTTACGGGATGATGGTGTCCAGTTTTTGTTTGTCAAACAGAACGGAGAGATCCGGGTTGACAATATAGACGGGAAACGCTCCAAGAATGGTCTTTTTTTCAACCTGGTAAATTTTTGATTCAAGCAGGAGCGTTGTCGTTTCACAGACAATATCAGATCCCGGTGACGGTCCCTGTTCTGCCCGGCACGCCGCGTCGGTGGTATCCATCTGGCTGTGCAGGTGGCGGGACTTACTGTCTGAAAATGTTTTTATCAGGTTCCTGCTGGTGATGCCATGGATATACCGGAATATGAAATACTGGGAGACAAGGATCAGGCCGATAGAAATAAACCGGTGGCTCAACTGCTTCATGGCTGATACGGACATTACGGTGCTTACGGTAACGCCGGGCAGCAGGATGATAGTGTAAAATACGCCAACAAACGCAAGCCCCACGCCGAACCATAGCACCAGTGACACGATCCATGGGGGGAGTTGCCACGTGTTCATCCGTTGCCGCACATCCTGTACGTCGGAAAAGAAATCCATTGAATGCTGTTGCCATTTCCAGGCAACGAAATAGAAGCATATGATGGTCACCGCCTGGAAGAGGACGATTGCGGCGGTCGGGCCTGGGAGGCTGTCATCTATCCGCTTCCACCCGACAAAGAGGATGTCGATCACAAAGAAGAGGGCAAATCCGGCAAACAGCGGGCGGCAGTTCATAAAATAGGAATTTAAAAAGATCCGGGAAAACCGCTCTGTGCTTTTGATGATCCCCTGGTCCTTGAGGTGACCAAAGAACCCGCCGATATCAGGTTTTAAAAACCCGGCATTTCGAAAAAGAGCGCCCATGGGTATCAGCAGGCTGACAAAATAAAACATGAAAATAAAGAAACTGGCGATGATGAAGTAGATCGGGTACCAGACATCTTCGAAGAGAAACACGAGATTGAGGATGACTGATGCGGCAAGGATGGAAAGCGTCAGCCAGCCCCGGGCGCCACCGCTTCGTAAGAGCCTCTGGTGTTCCCGTTCAGCCTGGATTTCTCCGGCAATCATTTCCCGGAGAGCGGCGACGTTTCCTCTCAATCCGACAGCATCCTGTTTTTCCATGATGTCCTTAAAACCCCCTCTTTGTTCTCCATTTTTTATGGCGGCATGTTTGAGGGTTTTACAACCAATTGTATATGGTTTACCGGAATATCTAATATAAGAACACCATGAAAAAATCAGAAAAGATCAAGGGAAAGGAGAAGGTTGCCAACCGTAAACAGCTGTACCGGAAAGCCGGTATTGCTGGCGGGGCGATCGTCATTGTCGCTGCGATTATCTTGTTTGTCCTGTTCAATCCGTTTGTGGCGCGAACAGGTGATACGGTTTTGGTCTATTATACCGGGACGCTTGACAATGGAACGGTGTTTGATTCGAACATGAACGGGACACCGATCTCCTTTACCATCGGGGACGGCAGGCTTCTTGCCGGGTTTGAGGACANNTGACACCGTCAATGGGATGGGTGCCAACGAGACAAGAACCGTTCACATCCCCGCTGCACAAGCCTACGGTCTTTACCAGAACGATCTTGTCCACGTCGTGAACCGTTCAATGTTCCCCGCAAACCTCTCACTGGTACCGGGTGAGAAGTACTCATCGACCCGGGCATCCGATGGTGCGACAAGCGTTTTCACGGTGCTCGCTATGAATACGTCAACGGTTACCATAGATGAAAACCACGCGCTTGCCGGACAGAACCTGACCTTTACTATTAAGCTAGTCTCGTTTACGAAGAAATAGGGAATCTCTTTTTTTGTCAAGGATTATTCCAGCGGATCTTTTTTTTGTCTAGTCTTCATTATCTAAAAATCCGCACTTTGCTGTTTTCGCAGGGACTAATCTGGTTCTTGGCAAAGACGTTGATGAGAACTGATGCCCGAGAAACTCTCCTGGCGATGAACTCCGCCGCCCCCGANNGAGAGGCCCTGAGGCGGGGAACATCACAAAACAATTTTCATAGTTCCGGTGTGAACCCGATTCGGTACATGCCCGTTTCATCAAAGCCAAAAAATAGCTAAAAATCAGATGGGCCCGGCCGGATTCGAACCGGCGACCTCCGCCGTGTAAGGGCGACGTCATAACCGACTAGACCACGAGCCCGTAGCTTACTAATGTCAGACTGTAACCTATTAAAATTGTTGTGGAATGTTGACCTTGCGGTTTAATCCGTGAAAAATGGCGACACGGTGGACGGCTAGTAAAAAAGGGGGACAATTTAATCTACTTTTTTATCCGGGTCATCCTGCAGCGCACGCTCGATAGCGGCAGCCATCTCCTTACCGGAATAGGGTTTGGTGAGGACGCCGACAAACCCGTATTCATGGTAATTTGCCATGATGGGATCGTTTGAATACCCGCTTGACACGATTACCCTGACCTCCGGGTCTATCTCTTTGAGTTTTGCAATCGCTTCCTTGCCGCCCATTCCCCCGGGAATCGTTAAGTCCATGATGACAACATCGAGCGGGTCTCCGTCTTCCAGTGCCATCCGGTAGAGTTCGATGGCATCTTCCCCGGACCCGGCGACTTCGACCCGGTACCCCATATGCTCAAGCAGCCGGCTTGACACATCCCTTATGGCTTCTTCATCGTCCATCACCAGCACATACCCGGATCCCATTGTGTGCGACGCCTCCGCTATGGGTGCCTGTTCAACTGGTTTATCCGATGCAGGGAGGTACAGGGAAAAGGTGGTTCCGACGCCAAGTTCCGATTCCACATCGATATAGCCATTGTGTTTGCGGATGATCGAGAGTGCTGATGACAGTCCAAGGCCACTGCCCGTTTTTTTGGTGGTATAATAGGGATCAAAAATCCGTGCAAGATTCTCTTTGGATATCCCCGTCCCCTCATCGCGTATCATGATCTTCACGTACCGGCCCGGTGGCAACGGCAGGCTGGATACTTCGGTAAGATGCACGTTCTCTGCCGAGACATGGAGGATCCCGCCATTGGGCATCGCGTGATTGGCATTGATGACGAGATTGTTGATCACCTGGCTGATCTGCCCTTTATCCACATCGGTTGGCCACAGGTCAGGAGCGATATCAAATTCGCACCGGGACGGGGAACCGCTCATCATGAACTGCGTGGAATCGGTGATCAGCCCAGAGATATCTGCGGTTTCCTTCACCGGTGCACCGCCTTTTGCGAATGTCAGCAGCTGCTGGGTCAGCTCTTTTGCCCGGATCATGGACTTCTCTGCTTCAACGAGCCGGTGGTAACCTGACGAGTCATGATCCACTTCCATCTTGGCAAGAATAATATTGCCAAAAATCGCCGTCAGGATGTTGTTGAAATCATGTGCAATGCCGCCGGCAAGGAGACCGAGGGATTCCAGCTTCTGCGTCCTCTGCATCTCGGTTTCAAACTTCTGGCGGTCGGTGATGTCCCGGAAGACAACGACAACCCCGATGATCGCACTTTTCTGGTCGCGGATGACCGAAGCACTCTCTTCAAGAACCCGTTCGGTACCACCGGCGGTTTTCAGCAGGACACGATGCAGGAGATCGGGCATCTCCGGGTGATGGATGACCCGCTCGGCTGGTGTCGCAAGCGGGGTTTTCTCCCTGATATCAAATAATGGCAGGATAGTCTGGAGGGGCTGTTTCTCCGCTTCAGACTGTTTCCAGCCGGTAATGCGCTCTGCACTCTTGTTGACCAGCACGACAAGCCCGTTGATGTCAGTGGTGATCACACCGTCCCCGATAGACTTGAGGGTAACTGCAAGCTGTTCCTTTTCCGTTGCCANNCAGGTTTTCGGTGAGGGTCCGTTCGGCCACTTCCTGCTGGAGCTGTGCGTTTGAGTTCACCAGTTCCTGTGTCCTTTTGGCGATCTGATCCTCAAGGTTTTCACTGTACTGCCGTACCTTTTCTTCCGCAAGCCTGACATCGGTAATATCCCGTCCTACCGACTGGTATTCGACTGCGTTGCCGTCCTTGTCAAAGATTGCCCTGTTGTTCCAGAACAGCCACCGGCTCTCCCCGTTCTCTAAACTGACCCGGTTTGTAATGCCGCTTATCGGGTGTTGCGGGTTAAGGGATTTCAGGTGGTTGTGGATGCGCAGTTTTTCCTCATCCGACAATTGGGGGATGAATTGTTTTCCCATGATATCGTCGCGTGTTTTCCCAAAGAACCGGCAATATGCCTCATTGACAAATATGATTGTGCCATCGGGCAGGGCTCGTGATATGAGTTCGCTCTGGTCTTCGACGACTGCCCTGTACCGTTTTTCACTGGCATCAAGCGCGTCGCGTGTCCGGCGGATCCGCAAAAGTGCGATGATCATAATGGCAATGCCGATGACCAGCCCTGCCATCCCAATAAATATCGCCCAGAGTTCATTATCGGGCATAATCCGGACGTTCTGCGGCTGGTTGATGATGATACTGTCTTCCGGCAGGTTGTCCGGGTTAATACCGAACCGCCGGAGTTCAACATCATCAAACATATACTGGTTTTTCGGGTCGGTAAAGACCGGGATCGTATTAACGTTTTCACCGTTCAGGACCCGGATTGCCATCACGGCAGAAATATTTCCCTGTTCATACCCGCTGGTAAGCATCCCCCCGACGATACCTTTGCCAAGGTACATTTCCCACATGCCATAGAGGGGAACCGTCGCGTTTTCATGGATCAGCCGGATGGAGTCCGAATACGTGAAATCATTACCGAGACGGTCCCGGTTGAAGCTCATAAGCAGGATAATGCTGTTTTGAGGCAGCGAACTGACTTTTGCCTGAAGTTCGGGCATCGAGTAATTCACGAGATACGTAAACGTTATGGTGCGGGGATATTCCGGGATTATGGCGTCAACAGTTTGTTTATTTGCACGCCCTGTGGTCGTCTGGTCGTTGATGATGAATACAGTGCGGGTGTCCGGGTGGAGCGCAAGAGCAGTGTTCAGGGTACTGCGGATATCATATTTTTCAGCGACACCGGTGATATTGGCATGCCCTTCGAGCCGGGTGTCCGTATAATAATTAACACCGGAAAAAACGATGGGTGTCCCGGGGAAGAGTTCGTCACCATACTTGAGAAGGAAATCCAGCGCATCATCGTCAGAGCAGAGGATCACATCAAATTTTTTTCCTGCATATTTGTAGTGGTAGAGATCAAACAGCAGCTTCTGGTAGTTTTCGTCGCTGTAACGCTTGCTGTCCATGTACTCGATATGCAGGTTGATATCGAGTCCTGAAGTGGCGAACCGGTCCTCGATTGCCTGGGTTATGGGATCTGACCAGTCCAGTCCCTTGTTGTAGGAATTGATATACAGCACTTCTTTTCTGGACTCTTGCACGCCGGCAGAGACGCTCGCTGCCATCAGGGAGACAAGAAGGAAGAGCACACACAAAAAGAACCGGCGTGATCGCAGCGTGATGACTGGTTCCTGCATTTTGCATACCCCCGCCTGTCTCATCACCGGTCATCCCACAAGATAATCTAATCTCTAACTATTGGGGAGTTATAGAATATTTAGGGTATGGGTTTTGATAAATTAAAAAATGGCAAAATAAAAAAGGGAATTTATTCTTTTTTGAGTTTGATGTCGATGCCGTATTTTGCAGCATTCCTGTCGGCGATGGCCTGGATGAGAGCAATTTCGGCATCCTGTCGTTTGGGTTTGAACAGGTGGCGGAACCTTTTCTGGGTCTTGAGATACTCCTCGACGGGTTTCCTGACCACCTTTTTTACCTTGGTGACCGTCCCGTCAATCATCTCGTAGTTGACCCAGAGACCCGTATCAATGGCAAGTTTTGCAATTTCCATCGTCTTCTCGCCTTCAAATCCCCAGCCGGTACAGCAGGGGGCATGGAGCTGGATATAACAGGGGCCGGGGGTGTTGATCGCCTTTTCCACTTTCTGCATAAGGTCAGCCGGATAAGCGATAGACGCGGTTGCCACGTAGGGTGCGCCGTGTGCCGCGAGGATCATGGGCATATCCTTTTTCGGGCGTTTGTTGCCAAAGGAATGGGACCCCGCCGGGCTTGTGGTTGTGCTCGCGTCATAGGGTGTTGCACCCGAGCGCTGGATACCGGTGTTCATGTAGGCCTCGTTATCGTAGCAGACGTACGTGAAATCGTGTCCACGCTCGAACGCCCCGCTGATACAGAGCATGCCGATATCAAAGGTAGCGCCGTCTCCGGCCATAATGACAACTTTCTCGGTGCGGCCCTGTTTTTTGAGCGATGCTTCAATGCCGGAAGCGACGGCCGAGGCATTTTCAAAGAGCGAGTGGATCCACGGGACTTTCCATGCAGTCTCCGGGTAGGGTGTGGAAAATACTTCCATGCAGCCGGTTGATGAAACGACTATTGTATTTTCACCGGCTCCCTTGAGTACGAGCCGTGCTGCAAGTGCTGCCCCGCACCCGCCGCACGCCCGGTGTCCGCAGTCAAAGAGTTCGCAGTTCTTGTCGGTCATCAGAGCACCTCCGTGCGCAGGCCATAGAACAGGTCGCCTTTTCCTTTCTCCGCCAGTGCGACAACTTCCCGGATATCCTTTTTGCGGACATCCCTTCCGCCAAGAGCGATGATATAGTCATAAACGGGCACGGGCGAACCGTACAGTGCGTCTTTTATTTCGAGGGCGACAGCGCCTTTTGCACCAAGGGAGATGTTCTTGTCAAGGACGGCGACCCGTTTGGCTTTCAAGAGCGCCTTTGCCACATCTTCTGACGGGAACGGGCGGAATACGCGGATCCTGAGGAGCCCGACCTTTTTGCCTTCAGCCCGCATCTCGTCGATGGAATCTTTTACCGTACCGCATATTGACCCCATCGCGACGAGCACGGTCTCTGCGTCTTCGAGCTGATAGCCTTCGACCATCGCGCTGTAATCCCTGCCAAACATTTTTCCGAATTCTTTGCCAGCGTTCTGGATCGCTGTTCTGGCATCTTTGAGGACTTTGTCGTTCTCGTACCGGAATTCAAGATAGTAGTCCGGCGTTGCATACATCCCAAAGCTGATGGGGTCCTTTGCATCGAGCCGGTCTTTTGGTTCAAACTTCGGCAGGTACTTGTCTGCGTCTTCCTGCGAGAGCATCTCGATGGGTTCGTAGGTATGGGAGAGGATGAACCCGTCAAAACAGACAAATGCCGGAAGAAGCACCGCCGGATCTTCTGCCACCCGGTAGGCGATATAATGGAGATCGGTGGCTTCCTGGTTGTCCTCGGCGTAGAACTGGAGCCAGCCGGAGTCGCGCAGCGAGATGGAGTCCTGCTGGTCGTTCCAGATGGAGAGCGGTGCGCCGAGTGCACGGTTTGCTATGGTCATTACAATGGGCAGGCGCATACCTGCGACGTTGAAACAGACTTCAAACATCAGGGCAAGACCCTGTGAGGTGGTTGCGGAGTATGTCCGTGAACCTGCGGCACTTGCCCCGATACAGGCCGAAAGTGCGGAAAATTCGCTTTCCACCGTTATGTAATCGGCATCGAGCGTGGCATTAGCCACCATGTCTGCCAGTGCTTCGACAATATGGGTCTGGGGGGTAATCGGGTAAGCGGCAACCACCTGAGGACGGCAGAGCCGGACTGCATCGGCAACCGCAATTGAACCTTCGGTAATTTTGAGCATTTATTTCTCCTCCTGTTTCATTTCAATGGCTTCACCAGGGCATTCATGTGCGCATAATCCGCACCCCTTGCAGTACGTATAATCCGGGGTGAATACTTCATCGGCACTTTCACTGATGCACCCCTCAGGGCAGNNCCACTCCTCTGCGCACAGCCCGCATCCCTTGCAGTATGCGTAATCGGGTTCGAAAAAGCCCTCGGCATTCTCACCGATGCACCCCTCCGGGCAGATCGTTTTACAGGTCCCGCACTTTGAACATTTGTCATTGTCAAAGAGGGGTTTGAACACACGCCATGAACCGGTCTTGTTATCCCGGGCTTTGCCCGGGCGGGCGCGGCATCCGACAGCAAGTGCCATTATGCTGCCCTCTTGACGGTGTCAAATGCCTGGCGGGCAGCAATGATGTTCTTCTCTGCCAGCTCTTTTGGGAACCGGTGGTGGAGTGCATTTTCGAGAGCCGCGAACTTTATTTCCCCGGTAGCTGCGGCAAATGCTCCCATCAGCGACGTGTTGGTAATCGGCAGGCCGATAACCTTGAGCGCAATGGATGTCGCGTCGATGGTAATCACCCTGACACCTTCGGGAACCTTGTAATCAAGGGCTTTTTCTGTATTGATGATGACAATTCCCCCTTTCTTAACTCCCATAAAGACGTTTACGTCCTTGATGAGCGTGCTGTCCTGGACGATGATATAGTCCGGTTCATAGACCTGGCTGCGAAGCCGGATTGTTTTATCGTCGAATCGCACGAAAGCCTGGACCGGGGCGCCGCGCCGCTCGACACCAAATGCCGGAAACGCCTGTGAAAAGACGCCGCCTTCAAATGCAGCAACAGCAAT
>PNBP01000089.1:21293-23986 GCA_003136075.1 Methanoregula sp.
TTGGGATTCATCACTATTAATAATGTTGATTTGATCAATTTTATTAAATGGCAAAAAAAGTTCTGCGTGGATTTAACGCGAAGAATTTGTTATGGCTCATCGCTGTTTTGAATCGGTTGTGCATAAACTGATAAAATTTAAAGATGGTAACTGATGCTCTCGTAAATCAAAAATACGATGAACGCCGCCGCCCCCGAAGGGACGCCCCCGCTGCTGTGGCACCCCCAGGTTGCGATAGTCGAGTATTCCCTATTACGCTCACTGCGCCCCGTCCCCCTTGGGGGACTGGTGGCGCAAGAGNNGGGGGCTGCATAGTATGAAAGAGGTTTTCCACCGTGCCTATTTTTTTACTTCTTTGCCCCGCCGTGCCTCTGAGGGGCCCTGGGGTGGGGGAGCCTCTCAAGCAAATTTTTAGTAACCTATCTTACCCATTTAAAACAGCGAAGAACCGTTTGCACGTTTAATTGTTTCATTCCACCAGGCAGACCCTTGGATACAGGGTACGAATGGGACAAGGTTTCCTGTTTTCCCGGTACCCTTACAAATCGACGCTGATCCCAATGATGTCCGTGGTCCCGTTAAACACATCCCGGGCAATCCGTGCCAACCCCCGGGAAGCACACCATTCATCGTAAATTGCCACATCACAGCCAAGAAGCATCTCTACTTCGGGTGCGATAATTGGCGCAAGCGAACCGGCAAGCGCTATTTTTGCACGGGGATTCAACAGGAGAAGTGCGGCGCATTCCATCGCCGAGAACATGGCAACGGTGCGCATACGTTCGCTCTCCGGCATGCCAAAGTTCACACCGGCGTGCTGGAACGCTTCGTTTGCGGTGCATTCCCCGGCGTCAATGCGGCGGATTGCATCCACGTCCAGAGCGCCATGCTGGGTGCCCGGCGCGAAAATGCAGGCATCGAATGCACCAATGATTTTTCCGGTGGTGACAAGGAGCGAGACAGTATTGGAACTCACATCGGATACTATCACATCATCCCCGAGATCATGGCACACCTCATAGGCAATGCCGATCTTTTCCGGGCTGGTCTGGTGGGAATATGCCTTGAACCGGGGATCGGTCGGGGAACCCCGGTGCAGCCCCGGTATGACAACCGCCGGGATGCCGCTTTTTGCCACAGCATCAAACACATGGGTGCCGCCACCGATATGCTTACCCGCACCGTCGCGGCTGACAACACCCCGGTTTTTCACGGTATGGATGTCCGTAATGGCCGAGAAATTATCGCCCATCGAGTAGCACAGCGCAATTCCTTCAACCTGTTCGAGTAAACAGATCGGTGAAAGATCAGCAATTGTGAAGCTTTTTGCCTCTTCGCGCGTGATTTTGAATTGTCCCGTCTCACCGGCGAACCGCATCGCGGTTGTGCCGTGATCTATCCCGATGAACATAACACTAATCCTATAGCATGGATAACATATTAGGTAGTGATGTTTGATGTCGTAACGGGTGGTGCCGGGTTCATCGGCTCACATCTGGTTGATACTCTCGTTGCCCAGGGTAACGAGGTCGTGGTTATTGACTCGCTCTGTGCCGGGCGCAGGGAGACTATTGCCCGGCACATTGACGCTTGCGCTGTCCGGTTTGTCAAGGCAGATCTGCTGGGCAACGACTGGCAGGACGCGATACAGGGAGCCGACCGGCTCTTCCATCTCGCCGCAGACCCCGATGTCCGCCAGAGTGCAGTCAACCCGGACCCGACGATGCAGAACAATATCATGGCGACATACCGGGTGCTGGAAGCGATGCGCCGCCATAACATCCCCGAACTGGTGTTCACCTCGACATCGACCGTGTATGGCGATGCCACGGTTATCCCGACCCCCGAGAATTATACGCCACTTGAACCGATTTCCGTGTACGGGGCGAGCAAGCTTGCCTGTGAAGCGTTGATCTCCGCGTACTGCCACTCGTTTGGCATGAGTGCATGGATGTTCCGGTTTGCCAACATTATCGGCTCACGGAGCGGTCATGGCGTGATCACCGATTTTATCCATAAACTTGAGAAGAACCCTGCCGAACTGGAGATCCTAGGTGACGGCAAACAGACAAAATCCTACCTTGAGGTGCACGAGTGCGTGGCGGCAATGCTTTTTGCCGTCGGGCATTCCCGGGGCAGGGTCAACACGTTCAATATCGGGTCTGAGGACTGGATTGATGTCAGGAGCATCGCGGAGATTGTGACTGAGGAAATGCATCTCCCCACCACAAAATTCAGGTTCACCGGCGGCGAACGGGGATGGGTCGGGGATGTGCCGAAGATGCAGCTGGCCATTGATAAGATCAAGGCGCTGCGCTGGAAACCGCAGCTCGGTTCAAAGGAAAGTGTCAGGATCGCAGTCAGGGCGATGCTTGAAGAGCGGTGAGCGGTTGTTATGAAATACATTGTCGTTCTTGGAGACGGGATGGCAGATGAGCCCATTCCGGAGCTCGGGGGTAAGACCCCCCTCGAATACGCCAAGACCCCGAACATGGACCGTATGGCACAGGAGGGTGCATGCGGGATGCTGCACACGATTCCGGAAAATTATGAAGCCGGCAGCGATATTGCAAACATGTCAATCCTCGGCTATGCCCCGGAAAAATATTACACCGGAAGAGGCCCGCTTGAAGCGATAAGCATGGGTATTGACCTGTCCCCCACCGATGTTGCCTATCGCTGTAATATCGTGA
>PNBP01000160.1 GCA_003136075.1 Methanoregula sp.
CCCGGACTTCTTTGATCGTGAGGGTGTCTGTCGGGGCACAGATCATCGGCATCGCGAGATCTGTATCACCTTTCAGGGCCGAAAACCGGATACGCTCCATCGCGGAGAACGAATATTCAAAACCGTAGCCGAGAGCGCCGGTGTAGGGATCAATGATAATATGGTCCCGTGTTACACCAATCTCCCGCAGGAGGATATTCAGCTGCTTGGCAAGGTTGATGTCAATGGGCGACTGTGCAATAACAGAATGGTTGTAGGCAAGTGCTGCTGCCGCGATGCTCCTGTACCGGCTGGCTTCGGCGGTGCCAAGAAGCAACCGTTCACCCTGCCCGGCTTCACCGCAGCGCTGGAAGACTTCGCTGTCAATCTTCGGTTCGTTGCTGCCTTCAATGATCAGGGGGAGCCCGGTGGATGAAAGGAGCGACTCAACGGTCTTCCCAAGCATGGGGATATCAGAAAAATTGCGTGCCTTGGTGCTGGTCAGGTTCAGGTGAATCATATCAGCACCATACGATGTTTCTGCTTTCGCTGCCCATGCAGCAGGATCTGATGTGATATCCCCGCAATAATCAAGAACGACCGGGTTCCAGTACTGGCGGTTATCGCAGACCTCAAACGCGATTAATGGTGAAACCGCGGGTGAGCCGCCACCAATAAACGGCAGGGTGGTACCCCCGCCGATACGGTACGAACATTTCCGGGTCCCGCCGTCAGCATTCGTGGCGCCAAGGATGACGTCCCCCACTGCCGCAGTCCAGTCAAATGTGGCTTCCAGTCCCATTCAGCACCTCACACCAGCGGTTTCATGGCAAGCGCCGGATGGTGGACTTTTTCCAAAAATGCCATCAGTTCCTCGATCGTGGTCGCGTTTGTTTCATCAGCGATCTTGTCAAAGAGATCCGGCAGTCCCGCATCAGTGAGTTTCTTTACCAGCCGGGTTTTGAGTTCTTCTTTAACCTGCGTGGGGAGCCAGACCAGCCGCTCCATGCCACCCTCACCCAGCAGGAACTTGTCAGACAGGATATAATTTTTGGAGATGCCGGCAAAGCCGGGGGTCTGTGCACCGCCGCCAATCGTACCGGCAAGCGTAGAGAATGTCATGCCGGAGGGTGTGACACCTTTGAACTCCCGGTTCACGACCATAATCCCGTTGACCTCGGGGAGCATGAGAGCAATTGCTTCAAAACACCCGCAGCAGGTCATCGGTTATTCCATCACGCTGTAGAGTGAACAGCGCTCGACTTCTCCGTGACTTGCTCTCTTGATAAACCGGTTCACGCCTTCAAACTCCCCGTTCTGGGCATTGATGACCGATCCTTTCTCAACCGGCTGGTTTGCGCCGGAGGGTGACATTTCATAGGCAATTTTTCCGTCAAGCCAGCTGATCGCCCCGCAGAGTGCCGGGCGTTCCGGTGTGATCACACAGACATGGTTGGGGGCAAACGTCTGGCAGAGCGTGCAGGAATAATAGGTATTCACGTCGCCGTCATGCATACCCCGGATCCGTGCGTCCCGCTCTTCATACACCTGTTCTGCCTGCTTTTTTGCCGCAAGCACTTTTTCCTTGTCAGTGATCAGGGTCACCGATACAGCGTCAAGCAGGTTCGGGAAGTCCATGCGGAATTTGCTCGCCAGAAGTTTGCCGATATGCTCGATCTTCACCCCTTTTGCGACCGCTTCTTTTGAGATCCGCACCCAGATAATATCCCGCTGGGCAACATGCCACGACCCTTCACCGTAATTGACAAAATTGTGGATGCGCCGCTCAAGCACCGGCTCATAATCCTTCTTCATCGTTTTTCCGGCCACTTCGATAATGATCCCCAGCGGGTTTGACGATCCCTTCTGCATTGCGTCGATTTCCGGGCCGATGACGGTTACTTTCCCGTCCTCGATCTCACCAACGTTCCGCATGCGCAGGAGTTCAAATGCCGGCGACCGCCCGCCGCCAAACTCCGCAAACATCTCCTCCTTGCGGATGCTCTTTCCTTCAAAGGCAGGAGAGCAGGCCATGGGGATGGGGATTGCCGTCACTGTTACCCGGATTCCCTTGAGATCCATTCCTTTATGAACAATGTCATCAGAGAGGGAGGAAATCCATTCGCCACCGGTATAATCACCCAGTGTCAGGATAGGGAATCCAAGGACCCTCATCGCGTCCACAAATGCGATATCCTCGTCAGAAAGCCCCGGAAATACGATCACCATCGCTTTTGCACGTTCTGCCGCGTACGTAAGAAGCCGGTGGGTATCTCCGGGCGTCACGCCGCCAAACATCATGGCAACGCGGGCGATAATATCGACAAAATGCACACCATACGCGGGTGTGGAGCCCAAGGGGATAAGCCGGTATTCAAGTCCAAGCCGGATGCCGCCTTCAGACAGGGACGGGATGACTCCCCCGGCAAGGAACGTGAGCATGTATTTTTCCTGGAGCTCCCGGCAGATCGCGGCAGCACTTCCGGCACTCTTTGGGGTACCGACAATCAGTGCAAGACCAAGAATACTGCCATCAACAAGCGAGTATCCCAGTTTCCGGATCACCGTATCGCCAATAAAACCGGTATACGGTGCGGGCTCTTTTCCTTCAACCGCTGTCTTTTCTGCAAGGAGGCATTCGGATGCGATCAGCGGGTTATGGTTCATCCGGGTATAGACATCCTCTGCAGTTGCCCGGTCACTCACGACAATGCCAGTCAGTGCATAGGAGATTGCAAGGTGATAAGCAGTTTCATCGTAGCCCAGTGATGAGGTTATTGCGGCAATTTTATTATTCAGGGTTTTCTCTCCGGCAATTTTAGCCATTTCCACGTCGGTTATAAAAATCCCCTCCAGTTTACCATTGTTTCGTAAAAATACATATAGTTTCGTTATAGAACACCACACTCATCTCCTGATTATTGGTGTGATGTACCTGTATCCCAGCCGGATACATGTGAGAAAATATTTAATCCCTTCAAAAGACATCCTCTTTAATGCGAGGAGAAAAATGCAACCTTTCCGTTCCCGGACAATTTTAACGTTTTGTATCCTGATTATCTGCTCATTCTGTCTTGTTTTGCCGGTCTCAGCTGCAAATGGGACTGTATCCATCTATTACCGGGGTTCCGGCGGGAGTTATATTGGTGATTCCATCACATTTGATGGCGTAAATACTCTTGGCAATACGACAATTATTAAAATCAATGGGCCGGGTCTTCCTGTGGAAGGTGTTCCCCTGTACGATCTCACCGGGACACCGGGCTCCGGCAATACGATTGCCCCCGGTAACGGTGGGGCATGGTCGTTTTCATGGGATACTGACCGTGTTGTCGGATTAGACCTTCTCCAGACTGCCCGGTATACCTTCACCGCTATGGATCAACAACATCCAGGCACAACCGCAACAACGTCGATCATGCTGAAAAAACCGGAATTTTATGTCATCGTCACGCCAAACCCCTCAGTAATAGACGATTACGTTACCCTGACAGGGTATGCAGAAAAAGGAGTTAACTATGTCCAGATTGACGTCACCGACGCGAATGGCATAGCGCTCCATACGTTTACCGCCCCGGTAAGTGCAGACGGGTATTTCCAGTATGGTTTTCATATCAACATGGTGCCCGGACAATATCTCCTGCAGGTAAGTAACCCTCTCCTGAACAACAAACTGGTCAAAGTTCTGACGGTTATTGTACCAGCCACCCCAACACCAGCACTGACAGCAAATGAAACGTCTGTTCCCTCCACAAAGCCGGTAACCTCCTCGCTGTCTCAGCCCACCCAGATCGGGGAAACACCCTCATTATCACCGACAATAACCAAAAGTTCTTCGAGTATTCCCCTCTCCCCTTTTATTGCCATTATTGGTACTATCGGGGCGATAGCAATCTTCTGGTCTATCAGGAAAAAACCTGAACACTAATCTTTTTTTTAAGACCTGAAAGGATAATGTGCCAATTTTGACCGGCTATTCGCAGGTTCGGTTGCGATGCTCTGCAGTTTTATCCCTCACCAATGCACACTTTTTTTGCTTTCCGGATAATCACAGATCTATCTAGAAAAGTTACCATCTCCCGGGAATAATCCCCCCATTCCGGTAATAACATTACCAGCCTGCGATGACACGGATACCACAATATATATTGGAAATTACAGCCAATAATAACCCCTCAATCGAGGCATATTCTTGAAAAAAATCGTTTTTATCGCACATATGCCGGATGAATCCGGATCCCTGGTAAAAGCGGCGGAAGTTATCAAGAGATATGACGGGAATATCAATCGTATCCAGTACGACCGTCGCATCGATCCGGGCACGGTATTTTTTGAAGTAACCGCGTCAGAAGCGTCATATGAGCAGATAACCCGCGATCTTGCAGCAATCGGGTACCTTCAGACGTCATTAAAACCAGTTAGTTTTTTAAAATTTTATGTGTACCTCCCGCACCGGTCCGGGTCTCTTTGCGAGTTTCTGGATTATACCACAACCGCCGGTGCCAACATCGCATTTATTGATTTCGATGAGGCAGGAAGGCACCCTGATCGCCTCACCGTAAGCCTGAACCTTGAGGAGAGCGCAAAAATCGATCTTTTGCTGGATCAGCTCAAATCCCGGTACCGGCTCGAAATCATCGAATATGATACGACCGGCAAACACCTGGATGATACCATCTTTTACGTCAGGTTTGCACAGGAAATCCGCGAAATAATCGGCGAGTCGGAAGACACGTTCCTGCTCTCTTTTCTTGCTGACACCAACCACATAGTGCAGGAACTGATGGATCGGGGGAATAAGCCCCGCCAGGTGTTTGACAGTGTCCTTGCAACCGGCAGGACTCTGCGAGCAACAACCGGCGAGCATTTCTTTGCAGATATGCAGAGATTTGCCATAACGCCAACGGTCAACCTCTGGTGCTACCAGATGCCATGTGGTGGCAACATCTTTGTCCTTGCAACTCCCGATGATGCAATCCTGATAGATACCGGGTATGGCATTTATCATAAGGATGTCATGACCTTGTTCTCGCAGACGGGAGTCGGTGACGGTCAGCGGTTCTCCCGGATCATTGTCACACACGCCGATGCAGATCATTGCGGCGCCGGGGGATTTTTCCCGGCTCCGGCATATATGCATGCCGGCACACTTGCCATTATCAAAGAGAATAACCGTGCCTATGGTTCACGGAGTGAGCATTCGGTGCTGGAAGCATTCTATACAAAAATGATAAACCTCTTCTCACGGTTCAACCCGTCAAAGACGATAGAATGTTTTGACTATATCCCGGGACGTTCACGCGACATCTTTCCCTGCATGGGGACAGTCAGGATTGGCGATCTTGAACTGGAAGTGCTGGACGGGCTCGGCGGGCATACCTATGGACAGATCTTCTTATATTCTGCATCGCACGGGCTCCTTTTTGCTGCGGACAGCGTGATCAATTTTTCCAGCCTGACCCCGGAACGGGCAACCTACAGTTCGCTAGCAGATTTTCTTGTCACAAGCGTGAACGTTGATAGTGATCTCGCAAAAAAGGAGCGGTATGCATTGTTCGCTCTTGTCGCTGAAAGGGATTCGCACCTCTCCAATGATGGCCGGAAGTGCCTGATCTGCGGGGGGCATGGGGCCGTTTCGGTTCTGCAGGGAAATAAACTGGAAGTCATCGGAGATATCCAGCATTATCCTGTAAAATAACGTTTTTCGATCGATCGATGATAAATGGCGATTTGATTTTTTTGCGATTCTTCCCACACCCGCGGGGTCGCTTTAGGTTTCACGCAGACTCCTCGCTGGGCAGGATGGTTTCTCTTTTTAATAACCAGGGCTGGTTTTCATTAGAGAGACTATGATTTGATTTCATAACCGCTGCAGGGGTGCCCCGTCAGGGGCGGCAGGATTTATCGTATTTTTGGATTTAAAATTCTGAAATCCCGGNNCTGGTGGCGCAAGAGGGGGGCTACGTCTTATGAAAGAGGTTTTCTACAATGCTGAAATCCCATTGATTTATTTGCCATGATTCTGATTTTCCCTAAAAAACAGTAATAATGCCTTTTTAATTCCCCACCATGACGAAATTCTCATCTACTTTGGAATTGCAACATAGTGCGAGAAGGATGGAAAATCACAGGGTACAGGAAATGATGCAGTTGATGGCGT
>PNBP01000180.1 GCA_003136075.1 Methanoregula sp.
CATGTCCGTGATTTCGCCGCCGAGGATCCCACCTTGGATCGCAGCACCCATCGCAACGCATTCCATCGGATCGATGCCCCGGACCATCTTGTTGCCTACATGATCTTCAATAAATTTCTGGACGATTGGCATCCGGGTCGGTCCCCCGACAAGGATTACTTTCTCGATGTCATCCTTGGTCAGCTTTGCATCCTTCAATGCCTGGTCGAACGGCGTGATACATCGTTTGATAATTGGTTCGATCAGCTGTTCGAGCTTTGCTCTGGACAGTTTGATGGAAAGGTGTTTGGGGCCGGCCTGCGTGGCAGAAACATAGGGAAGATTGATCTCCGTTTCAAGTACGGTCGAGAGCTCGATTTTTGCTTTTTCAGCGGCTTCTTTTACCCGGTTGATCGCCATCTTGTCGCTGCGTAAATCGATCCCTTCCAATTTTTTGAACTCGGCAGCAATCCATTCATAAATTGCATTGTCCATGTCCGTGCCACCCAGCTGGGTGTCACCGGAAGTTGCAAGTACGGTAAATGTGCCGCCACCGAATTCCATGATGGTTACATCAAGGGTACCGCCGCCAAGATCAAAGACAAGAATCTTGTATTCGCCACCCCGGTCGAGACCATACGCCATGGATGCCGCGGTAGGCTCGTTGACCAGCCTGACGACATCGAGACCCGCGATCTTCCCGGCATCCTTGGTGGCAGTCCGCTGGTTGTCATTGAAATAGGCGGGGACAGTAATGACGGCCTTTGATATTTTCTCACCCAGAAATGCTTCGGCATCCCTCTTGATTTTCTGCAGAAGAAATGAGGAAATCTGCTGGGGCGTGTATTCTTTTCCGTATATTTTGTATACATGAGAGGTGCCCATCTTCCGTTTTGCCGCAGTGACCGTACCGTCAGGATTGCTCACTGTCTGCCGCCGCGCTGGCTCGCCGACGAGAAGCTGGCCGTCCGGTGTAAATGCTACATACGAGGGGAACATCTTGCCGGCTACGGTTGCGCCTTCTGCTGAAGGGATGATGGTCGGTTTGCCGCCAATCATGACAGCCGCTTCACTGTTGGATGTTCCCAGATCAATGCCGATAATTTTTTCTTTACTCATTGTTCTCACCTTTATCTTCCACGACATGTTCTGCGATCTTTACTTTCGAAGGTCTGATTACCTTGGACTTCAACCGGTAACCTTTTCCCAGTTCCTCAAGAACGGTGTTCTGCTCGTTCGCGCACTTCTCGGTACAGAGGACTTCATGGAAGTGCGGATCAAATTTTTTCCCAACGCAGTCTATCGGCTGCAACCCATAGGCTGAGAGAATTTTTGCGAAGTTTTTGTAGATCATCTCCATTCCTGCCTTGTTTTTTTCCTGTTCGAGAGATGGCAGCGCCCGTTCGAAATCATCGAGAGTTATCAGGAGGTCTTTGATAAGGTTCTCGTTTGCGAGGACGATGATCGATTCTTTCTCTTTCTCAGACCATTTGCGATAATTTTCAAAATCTGACTGAAGGTATTTCAGTTGGTTCAACCGCTCCTCTGCAAGACGTGTTTTTTTGTCGAGTTCCGTTTTCAGCCGTTCAATCTCTTCCATCAGCTGTTGTTTTTTCAGCTGGATATCATCAGTATCCATTAAAAGCTGCATTCACCACTTCTGGCACTTTAACCTTTGCCCCGGCCGGCCTGCATTGGACTGGTGTTGGTGTCTCCATGTCCCCGCTGGACAGGTTCAACCTGTCTATCACCCGCCAAGGAAGTATTGCAATGTTGCGTACGATGCCTTCACTCACTGCTTCCTGTACGGTCAGTTTCACTCCTTTGTTATCAGTCATAATCGTAATTCTCCTTTGGATGATTTACCATAAGTTAGTGCAAAATAGTATATAAAACACCGGTTTGCAACACGCATCAAAAAAAGAGCACTGGAGAAAACCTTTTTCATACTACGCAGCCCCCCCTCTTGCGGCAACAGTCCCCCAAAGGGGACGGGGCTCAAGGGCGANNGGAGCCCCAAAGAACGTTATTGCAATTCAATTTAGGATTTATACAGGAACAAAAAAAGGATTCGTTGTAAAGAATTTTTTTTCAGGTAGGATGATGCAGCAATTCACGAAGATTGTCGGTGCTTTTTTGAATTGCGTCAAATGATTTTTTTTGCCAGTAAATCTTATTCTTGAGATCATCATAACACCGACTGATTTTATCATTAATATCCTGTCTTCCCTTCAGAGTATCGACCTGTGCAAGGAGATTCACCGCTTGGAAAAGAATTTCGCGTTTTCTTTGTGTGTATAACAAATCCCATGATTTTTGTTCATATTTTTCAAAATCGGAACTATCAAGGGAACCTTTCATTCTTTCAAGAGCCATATCAAAATGTTTTTTTGAGATTGTTATGGGCTCATTAAAAGGTGTGATCTCTTTATTGGCATCCTCATATACCGTCAATTCATCAATCACAATTGCTTTGACTTCTCGTACTAGTGATTCCAAATCAGCCCCGACAAAGAAGGGAGTATTTTTTGCCAGTTCGTTAATTTGAACATCACTACCAAGTAGTTCTTCAATATCTTTGAGATATATTTTGAGAATTGCATTTCTCGCTTCTTCATCAGGAGGAGGGATGTACAGATGTTTTTCTAATCTCCCTGGTCGTAGAAGTGCAGGATCCAGTAAATCAGGCCGGTTTGTTGCACCGATAACAAATACATCTTTTAATTCCTCAATTCCATCTAATTCAGTTAAGAACTGACTCATCACGCTCTCTGTAACATGAGTTGAATCACTAAATGATCCTCTTTTAGGAAACATCGAATCGATTTCATCAAAAAATAAGATGCATGGTGATGACTGCCTTGCTTTTCTGAACGCTTCCCGCACATGTTTTTCAGAATCGCCAACACCTTTTGATAATAATTCAGGACCTTTTATTGAGATAAAATTGATATGCCTTTTACTTGCAATACCTTTGACAAGTAACGTCTTTCCGGTACCTGGTGGACCAAATAATAAAATCCCCTTAGGGGGTTTATAGTTTAATTTTTCAAAGAGCTGGGGGAAATGTAACCTGCCCTCTATTGTTTTAATAAGGGTGTCTTTGATTTCATCCAGACCAGCGATATTTTCCCACGGCACTTCAGGAATTTCAATACGGACTTCCCGTAACGCACTGGGTTGAACAATTTTTCTGGCCGAATCAAAATCATATTTAGTAAGTTTTAGTTGTTCTATTACATCATTAGGAATCTCTTTGTTAATATCGATCAATGGGATAATTTTCCGTATCGCATTCATCGCTGCTTCTTTTACGAGAAGTGCAATATCTGCCCCAACAAATCCAAAGGTTGTTTCAGCAAAATCATCAAGGCTGATATCCTTATCAAGGGGAACTCCCCGTGTATGAACCTGGAAAATTTCAAGGCGTCCCTTTTTATCAGGAATTCCAATCTCAATCTCTCTGTCAAATCTCCCACCCCGCCGAAGTGCCGGGTCAATCGAATTTGGCAGATTCGTAGCTGCGATGACGATAACCTGACCTCGGCCGGTCAGTCCATCCATAAGTGTAAGAAGTTGTGCTACAACACGACGTTCAACTTCTCCATGAACCTCTTCACGTTTTGGAGCGATAGCATCAATTTCATCAATAAAAATAATGGATGGGGCGTACTCTTCTGCATTATGAAATTTATCTCGCAATGCTTTTTCACTATCCCCATAAAATTTGCTCATGATTTCAGGACCGGAGAGCGTAATAAAATGGGCATCAACTTCGTTGGCAACCGCTTTGGCAATCAGGGTCTTACCAGATCCCGGCGGACCATAAAATAGTACACCTTTGGGGGGTTTTATTCCTAATTTTTCAAAAATTTCAGGATGGCGTAAGGGTAATTCAATCATCTCCCTCACGAGCTGGAGTTCTCGTTCCAATCCACCGATATCTTCGTACTGGATGTCAGATTTTTCCGAGGTACCTTCTTCAGGTTTGAAGGGTTCTTCAATTAACTCAATTTTAGTATCATCAGAGACTATTACGATCTCTTTTGGAGAGACCTTCACGATAACGAAAGTAATTGAATTACCTAATATATTATCGCGCAGCATCTGCCCTTCAATAATGGATCGTCCGCGCAATTTTCTCGAAAGGTATTGCGCCCCACCCACAAGGTTTGTTTTTTGAGTTGGTTGAATCACAACTTTCGTTGCATAAACTGCTTCAGACTTCCGAATTTTCACTTTCTCGTCAATACCAGCATTAGCATTTCCCCGAATGGTACCATCAATTCGTAGGACCCCATATCCGGTGTCTTCTGCAGAACCGGGCCAGACGATCGCCGCTGCCTTCTTTTTTCCTTGAATCTCAATGACGTCCCCGGACACAAGTCCCAGTTTTTTCATCATATCAACACTGACTCGCGCAATGCCCTGGCTGGCGTCTCCGTGAGCTGCCTCTTTTACCGTCACCTCCGTATCGTTAGTTTCAGTCATCGTAAAACACCTCAATACTTCAAGGTTTATTTTAAGTTAGCGTGCTATAAACTATAAACATCCGGTTAGCTCCAGCCACCGTACTTTCTATCCCAATTAAATAAATACTTCAAAGAGTCCATTCGATTTTATCCAAAGATACAACTACAATAATTCGATCATATTGGGACGCATTGACCTGCATTAAGGGAACATCCTTGAGTCCCATCCCACCTCCATTACCTTAAATCAACTTTACTTGTTTTCTTAACAAGCCAGATTTAGTCCAGAATTGCAAAACCGAGCATTTATCTTGTCTTTTGTGGAACTGGTAAGGTATGAGTTTAGTTGCTGATGCAAAGCGTGGCATCGTTACCGATGAGATGAAACAGGTTGCCGCCCAAGAGGGCGTCACAGAAGATTTTGTCCGGCGCAGTGTCGCCGAAGGCCATATTGTCATCCCGGTCTCCCCGTACCGGAAAGTGAAAATCTGCGGTATCGGTGAAGGTCTGCGTACCAAAGTAAACGCATCTATTGGGACATCAACAGATATTGTTGATATCCCGCAGGAACTTGAAAAAGCCCGGCAGGCAGAGCGTGCCGGTGCCGATACCCTGATGGAACTCTCGACCGGTGGCGACTTTGTCGAGATCAGAAAACAGGTAATTGCCAATACTACCCTCTCGGTAGGTTGTGTACCACTGTACCAGGCATTTATAGAAGCCGCACAAAAAGACGGGGCTGTCGTCAATATGAATGAGGACGACCTCTTCCGGATCACCGCAGAACAGGCCAAACTCGGTACAAACTTTATGGCAATCCACACCGGCATCAACTGGGAAACGGTAAAACGGCTTCGCAACCAGGGCCGGCATGCCGGGCTTGTATCCCGTGGCGGCGCATTCATGACCGCATGGATGCTCCATAACGAAAAAGAGAACCCGCTCTACTCTGAATTTGACTACCTTCTGGAGATCATGAAAGAGCACGAAGTCACCCTGTCGATGGGGAACGGCATGCGGGCAGGCGCCATCCACGATGCAACTGACCGTGCTGCCGTGCAGGAACTCCTGATCAATGCCGAGCTTGCCGACAAGGCGCATCAACAGGATGTGCAGGTAATCGTTGAAGGACCAGGTCACGTCCCCATCGATGAAATTGCAGCAAATGTCACCCTGATGAAGCGGGTGACCAACAACAAGCCGTTCTACATGCTCGGCCCCATCGTCACCGATATCGCACCGGGGTATGATGACCGTGTTGCCGCGATTGGCGCCGCTATTTCCTCCTCCCTTGGTGCAGATTTCATCTGCTACGTCACTCCTGCTGAACACCTCGCACTCCCGACACCGGAAGAAGTCTATGAAGGCGTCATGAGCTCCCGTATTGCCGCTCATGTCGGCGATATGGTAAAACTGAAAAAGACCCGGGCTGCTGACCTCGAGATGGGGCATGCACGCCGCGATCTTGACTGGGAGCGCCAGTTTGGTATCGCGATGAACCCAGAGCGGGCACGCAGGATCCGCAGCGAGCGCATGCCAGCAGATACTGATGGTTGCACGATGTGCGGGGATTACTGCGCAATCAAGATTGTCAACCGGTATTTCAAATTCTGATTTCCATCACTTTTTAGAAAATTTTCAGTATGATGGATGGACAAACCAATATGCCTAAAGGCATGTATTATCAAAACAGTTTTTGTTAAATGCTAGCTTATGAAAATACAATTCTGATATTTTTTTCAATTGGTGAAAATGTAGGATCATCTGATTTTTTTAAGATTTGTCCCACCCCAGCGGGGGTCTCTCTGGGGTCTCGTCGACCCCGCGCCGGGCAAGACGGTTTTCAATCTCAACAAGAAGGAATGATATTCGTCATGTATGGCGACCTCTCATTTTAGAACCGTCGCGGGGGCGCCCCATATGGGGCGGGGGAGTTCATCATAATATGATGTAATGAGAACTTTTGATTTATGAACGTATTTGGACAGGTCAAGATCTGCCCATTTAAGTATAGTAAAGAACAAAAAAATAACGAAAATCCGCCCGGTCAATCCCGGAAGGGGACTTCAATCATCTCACGGTCATTGGGTGCAATAACCGTCCCGGAAAATTTCTCCTTCGCGTCACGAAGGTGATTTGTTGCATCGGTGTACCGGGAACTGACATGGATTAACGCGAGGGTTTTTGCCTGCGATGCCGTCGCTGCTTCTCCGGCCTGTGCGGCAGTTGCGTGGTAAAATTCTGCAGCACGCTGCTTTTCCGCTTCATCATAGGTCGCATCATGGATGAGCAGGTCCGCATTTTTGGCAAAATCCACCAGCGCCGGAATGATCGGGCGGGTATCGCCGGTATAGACGATTTTCCTGCCCGGGCGCATCTCGCCCATTACGTCTGACGGTTTGACCTCGGTCTTTACACCCTCTTTCTCAACGGTGATCGTCTCCCCGCGCTGGAGCCGGCCAAACAGCGGGCCCGGGGGGACTCCAAGTTCTATCGCATGCTCGCGGTCAAACCGTCCCGGGCGGGGGTCTTCTTCAAGGGAATACCCAAGCGCCGGCATCCCGTGGCTCACGGCAAAACTGGTGACCGTATAGCCATCGAACCGCACCCATGAGCCGTGTGACAATTCAACCGACTGGATGGGAAACTTCAGGTTACCTTTGCTGATCTGCTGGAGCGTGGCGACAAATTCATGCACCCAGAGCGGACCATAGATAGTGAGCGGATCGGTGCGCCCGTTAAATGACATCGTCTGTACAAGCCCGAAAATACCCAGAAAATGGTCGGCATGCCAGTGCGTGATAAAGATCGCATTGATCGTAAAACCGCACCGGGCCCGCATCATCTGCTGCTGTGCGCCTTCACCGCAGTCAAAGAGCAGCGTATCATTGCCCCGCCGGACCATGATGCAGGGAGGATTGCGCACCGGAGTCGGGAGCGCTCCTGCCGTGCCGAGGAAATAGACCTGAAGAGTCTCCCCGCTCATACAAAACACGTCCTGAACACAGAAAGGCTCTTTTTTGCTTCGGGAATCGACCGCCCTTCGATCACCACAACGCCAGAGTAATTCGCTGCGATGGCTTTGCCCAACGGCTGCCACGCAATCGTTCCGTCGCCAAGCGCAAGATGTTCATCCGACATGCCATGGTTGTCGTGGATGTGGATATGGTTTGCCCATGCACAGTTTTTCTGGAATTCCAAAACTTTTCCGACCGTATGTGCATGCCCGAAATCAAACGTCATGCCAATACCTTCAATACCGTCGACCATGCCCGATAACTCCCCGAAATCCCGGCAGAGGAATTCCCTGACGCTGATCATATTTTCAAGGCAGGCAAGAACCGAGTGCTCCACGGCACATTTCCCAATCCGGCGCAGTGCCTCCCTCTGGAGGTCCCATGCTTTCTTTGGCATCAGTTTGCCGGCGGGCGAGAGATACCCCGGGTGAATGGTCACACGGTCGGTGAGATTCGAGGCCTGCACGATGCAGGCACAGATCTGCCGGACAGACTCCTGCCAGATCGGGTCGTTTGGTGTCGCAAGGTTCAGGTCGCCATAGGGGGCATGCACCGATACCCCAAGGTGCGTGCTTGCGNNGGGACGGGATTATCGAGCCGGTAATTGCCGTCTGCAACAATCTCCCAACCCGTATAGCCGGCCTCTTCGATACGGTAGACCCACTGAATGTCATCCCACACTTTTGTCGATGACGAGAAGTACGGGAACAGGGTCATTTTTGGGACCTCATTTCCTCGATAAGGGCCTGCACCCGCTTCGCGTAGTCCTCGAGACTTCCATTATTTTCAATAGAGAGATCCACGATCTTAAGCGCCGCACCAAGCCCCCAGCCAAGCTCCCGTTCGTCCCGGCACCGCAGGGCTTCGGGAGAACCCTTGTCATCGGAGCGCCCCCGGGTACCCAGCCGTTTCAGCCGGTTTTTAAAGTCAGATGTGATGCCGACGAGCACAAAATCAGCAAAATGCTTTCGGAACACCTGCACTTCCATATCGCCGCGGATACCATCGACGAGAACCAGCGGCGCTTTCTGGCGCTCGATAATGGGAATACAGAGCTTGGCAATCGCGGCCATGCCACCCTCGGCCCGGAGCCGGTTTGCCGTCATGCCCATATTTGCGTCTGTGGGGAGCAGCCCTGCCTTTTGCACCGCTTCACGGATCACGTCGCCCATGACAATGACCGGAATGCCCATGGAAGCAGCACTATTTGAAAATTCACCTTTCCCGCTTGCGGGGAATCCGACGACTCCGATCACTTTCATAGACAATTTCACCTCCCTCACGGGTACGAATGAGCACGCTGCGGGAGAGCCCGTCAGCAATTGCTTTTAATTCCTGTTCCGTCAACGGTGGGACGCTCTGGGTAACCCCCTGCTGCAGGACAAGATCGACATTGCCCACGTCCTCTGCGATAAGGGGTACTTCGTCATCATAGCCCCGGAACAGCGTGATGACCGCTTGAAATTCAGCAAGTGCTCCGCTCGCATGTGCTTCTTTACAGAGCTCAAGCGACCGCTGAACCCGTCTAACATAATTTCCCCCAAGAAGGTTATTATACCGCGCCCAGCGTGCCTTGATAACAAGCGCCACCCGGTCAAGCGCCTTTTTNNATTTCGCGTATGAGCACGTCGAGGGTATCCGGGAACACGCCGTTGGTCTGGACTGCGGTTGCAAGACCCATTTTTTTTGCTGCCTGTGCGAGTTCGAGAAGTGCCTCCTTCTGCATCGTAGGCTCGCCGCCCGAGAAGACAACTCCGCTGATCGCAAGCAGGGAGCCTTTGATCATCTCCACCACTTCATCCGTTTCACGCAGGTCTTCTCCGGTAAGGATTGAAAGGTTCTGACAATATGTGCAGCGGACCGGGCACCCCCGGAAAAAAACGGTGCAGACCGATCTGCCGCGCCAGTCCACTGTTGAAAGCGAGACAAAACCCCCGAAGTTTATTCTGATAAAAATCACCGTGCAGAATACTGTTGGAACCGAGGTTATTTGAGTGTATTTAATCGAGGTCGCAGGTATCAGGGTGATGCGGTGGAGTTTATCGTAACCAGAAGTACAAACGACATCAACCCCCATCAGAAATCTATCCGACCTTCCCTCATGTTCACCTCAAGCCAACACATTAAAACTTCCGGCAACAAGTACTCTGTACTCAGCTTCGTCTCGTTATGCACTTAGCAAAACACCCTATCCCGTTTTGTGCAGACAATACCGCTTCGCTGCGTGTTGAGAGCGTGAAAAAATTATGCAGGATAATGATATAATCGTCTACCGGCTGGCCGCAGGCTGCGACCTGTCCGATGTGCAGGAGGGTAGCATCTATACCGGAAAAGTGCAGGGATTTGCAACTTTTGGTATGTTTGTCCAGTTAAATGACCGGATCAAGGGTCTGGTCCATAAAAGCAACATGAAGTCCGAACACAAGGAAAAAGACAATGTCCTTGTCCGTGTCCGCCAGATCCGCCCGAACGGGAATATCGACTTAGAGGAACTCCAGATCCAGGTCTACCAGGTGCAGAACGTGGAGCGGACATCAAGCACCGCACGGATTGCCGATCTATCGGGCAAAGTCGGAAAGACCGTCGCCATCGAGGGAGAAGTCGCCCAGATCAAGCAGACCAGTGGCCCGACCATCTTTACTATTGTTGATGAGACCGGTTCGCAGAATGTCGCCGCCTTCGTGGAAGCCGGTGTCCGGGCATTCCCGGAAGTGGAACTCAATAACATCGTCCGGGTCATCGGCGAAGTGATGCTCCGCAATAACCAGCTCCAGATAGAAGCAGATGCTCTCTCAGCGCTGTCTGGCGAAGATGAAACAACCGTCAGGAACCGTATTGAAACGGCGCTCGATGCACGATCCGAGCCGGAGAATATCCGGCCGCTCGTTACGAGTGAAGTAATGGACCTCCTGATACCGGAGATGCGCAAAGTTGCAAAGATTATCAGAAAAGCAGTCTTTACCGCCCAGCCTATCATCCTCCGCCACCATGCGGACGCAGATGGTATCTGCTCGGCAGTTGCAATTGAGCAGGCGGTTGTCTCACTCATCAAGGAGAGCGGCGGAGATTACGACGCTGATTATTTCCTCTTCAAACGTGCCCCGTCAAAGGCGCCGTTCTACGAGATTGCAGATATCACCCGGGACCTAGACTTCTCACTCAAGGACCATGCACGCTATGGCCAGAAGATGCCGCTTGTCATTCTCACGGACAACGGTTCAACAGAAGAGGACGAAGCGGCGTACAAGATCGCCAGCGTGTATGATCTCCCGTTCCTTGTCATCGACCACCACCACCCGGATGCGACGATCGACAAGTACCTGATCGGGCACGTGAATCCCTACCATGTCGGCGGGGACTTTGGGATCACGGCCGGTATGCTCGGTACGGAAGTTGCCCGGCTGATCAACTNNCCATGTTGAACCGCTGATCCGGCACCTGCCTGCCATTGCCGGTGTCGGTGATCGCAGTGAGGCGCCTGAACGTGCCCTCTATCTTGCACTGGTTCAGGACCAGTATTCCGAGAATGCCTGCAAGGACATTGCACTGGCACTGGACTATGAACAGTTCTGGCTCCGGTTCAATGACGGCAGGGAGATCGTCAAGGATATCTTAAACCTGCTGGGAAATACCGAACGCCATAAAAAACTCGTGAACCTCCTTGTCGAGGGTGCAAACACGATGATCGAAGACCAGATGAGTGCGAGCATGCCCCATGTTGTTCCCAGACAGCTGGAGAACGGCGCCCACCTGTTCCTGCTGGACGTGGAGATTCATGCCCACAAGTTTACCTTCCCTCCGCCCGGAAAAACGTCGGGAGAAGTGCATGACCGGCTCTGCAAACAGCATGCAGGAGAACCGGTTGTCACGATAGGCTTTGGCCCGGACTTTGCGGTCCTGCGCTCACGGGGTGTGCTCATGAACATCCCACGTATGGTCAGGGACCTGCACAACGAACTTCCCGGCGGTGGCATCTCCGGTGGCGGGCACCTTGTTGTTGGCAGCATCAAATTTGTGGAAGGTATGCGCGATATCGTGCTTGAGGCATTGATCAAAAAGATCGCCGAAGCCCAGATACAGAAATAAGCGCCTGCCACCAGATTTTTTAAAAAACCCCAGAATTTTCCTTAAAAACCGATGAAAAGTTCATAAAAAACCCGGAAAAAATCGGCTCAAAATCTGCCCGTATTAAATATTTTCTGGTCAGATTCTGGCTGTTGTGGGAAAAAAATGCCCGTAATTTTGGCAGAGGAATTGGATATGTTTAAATATAAGTTGATCTATATGAGTTTTTAATGCTGAGGAAAGATATGGTAACAACAAAAAGAATCAGGGAAAAGTACAACGAAACCCAGCACAAGATTGTTCACTATCTTCAGTCCGGGATGACCTCGGGCAAACACTACTTTAAGTCAAAGTACATTGCAAAGGATCTCGGGTTATCCCCAAAGGAAGTGGGGACCAACATGGCAATCCTTGCCGAGATCTGCAAGGATCTTGACATCATCAGGTGGAGTTATTCGAACAGCACAACGTGGATGGTTACAACAAGGGCCATATAATTTTTATCATCCACGCTTTCTTTTATTATGGCAAAAGTTCTCGAATTTGAATCCGATATTGAATTTGTTGCCGACATTAATGACGCAAAAGATTGTCTGATGTCGCAGGATCCCCCGCAGGAAAATCCCAACGTTCTCTGGTTCAATATCGATATCCCCAAAGGACATGGCCTTAAAGCCGGCGATCGTGTGCGGGTGACCGTAGAAAAGATCTGATACGGATTATTCCGGGTCAGGACTTGTTTTAATCCGGTTTCATTACCGTATTTTCTTTTTATCAGATGGTGCTATTTCGGGCGTTCTGTATCATAGATATTCCGGGGGGTTTCAAATTCAATCCGGAACTTGTCGATCGATGCGGTGCTGATGATCAGGTACATGGGGGTGTCAGAAAACTGGACCGTCTTATATATTGTTCCGTAGTTGAGGATCTCTGTTCCCTCAAGAATCGCACCGGTTTTCGCATTGCACAGAGCCATCCGGAACCGGCCATACTGGGGCTGGGAGCCGGCAAAAACAGTGATATTCATCATCCAGATCTCGTACGGAACAGAGAATGTCTGGGTTACTCCCCCATGGGGCTCTTCGATGAATGCAAACGCAACCAGGTTCTCACCCCTCCATAGGATATCAGATGCTCCAAAGGTTTCCATATTATCCGGCAACCGTACAACGGGATACGTAAATGGGTTGCTGGTATAAAAAATCCGGTAGGGCGGGTCATCAGGTCGTATCGTCGCCATACTAACTACCGGTAAAGCATCTGACGAGTTGACCGGGAGAGGAGTGATGGAGACAGTCATTGTTGCAGGAAGTGGCGTAGGTGCGACAGGTGCAGGTGCCGGCAGGACTGAAGAAAAACCACCGGGTTTTACTAATACTGCTACAAAGAGGACAATGACAAACCCGGCAATGAGTGTATAGATATCTCCCTTTCCCACATATACTACTGGTTCTGTCCCGTATAAAAACCGTGACGATTTTTACCATGCACCTTTGCATCTGTACAAGCGCGACTGCATTTTACCGGGATAGTAAAAAAGGTACTTTTTTAAAATCCCACGGATTTTTACTTTTTTTTACTTTTGTAGAGAGAGCCTGCCCGAACACTTTTTTTATTTACATCGCTCATAGTAGTTCATATGGAACTACCCGGACTCCGGACATGGATCGTCTTTTACCTGCTCTCATTTGTCGTCCTTCTCTGGGCGGCATTTCTTTCCTCACAGGGAACGATGCTCTGGGTAAGCCTGATGCTGGTCATTGTCGTTGTCGGTGTAAATTTTGTTACCGTCTATAACGAAGTAAAAAGACATGCATCCAGAAAAGCGCTGCAACGAGAACTGGTAAAAAACGTCAGCGGCAAATCCGCTGCGGTTGATGACAGGAAAAAACGCGGGTAAGTGAGCCGGTCAATAAAACCTATTTAAAAACACCTGATTTCGGAGTCAAAATACAAAAATTTCTCAGTGCGATTTCTTTTTTTTGTCCTCATTTCCTTTATCGATTTCATTGAAGGGAATTGAGACTTCTTCATTATCCCATATGATGAACTTCCCCGCCCCCAACGCGGCGTTCAGTGGCGGTTTTTACCTTAAATTTTAGCCGGGGAAAAAGCCCGTATTTGCTGTTTATGTCTTTCGAGTGTAAATTTTCTGGAGGGAATTATATGGCACAAACAGGTTTTCCACCAGCCGGCCCAGGTACTCGGTTTTCCCCATCACGTAATAACCATCGCTCGCAAGAGCTGAATTGAACATGAGGGCGAGTTCATCTTTCTGGTGCTCGGTGAAATAGATGGTCACGTTCCGGCAAGTGAGCAGATCAAGAAACCGGGCAGCCGGGATACCGCTCATGAGATCATGGGGCCGGAACCGGATCATCTCTTTTAAGTGCGGCTTGACCTGGTAATTGCCATCCGGAAGAACCGTGAAATGCCGGTGGATCTGTGCTTCGCTCAGTTTAGCCATCGCTTTTGCCTGAAAGATCCCCTCTTTTGCTTTTCCAAGAACTACTTCATCGATATCAGTCGCATAGATCTGGACGGACAGTTCCTTGTTTGCCGCCATCATATCCGAAAGGATCATCGCGAGGGAATACGGTTCTTCTCCCGTAGAACACCCGGCACACCAGATCCGGATCTTTTTTCGTTTGCGGAACAGGTCCGGCAGCACTTCCTTTTTTAAGATGTCATAGACGTCCTGGTCCCGGAAGAACTCCGTAACGTTGATCGTCAGCGCATTCCGGAGCAGTTCAAGCTCCTGTTCATGTGCCTTGACGTACCGGAGATAGTCATCATACGTCGCGGTATTTGTTGAACGCATACGGGAGAGCAGGCGCCGCTTGATATAATCCTCCTTGTAATTGGAGCACTGGATCTTCAGTGTCTGCTCAATATATCGTTTCAGGACGGAAAACTCATCCATTGTCAGGTAACTCCGGTCGGACAGGTAACAGGGTTGTTGTATGATCTCTCAACCGGTCCATGCAGGGAAGAGCCGGTACATCCCGTTCTATCACTCTAGATATGGAACTCTTCTAACATCTTGCGGCTGCACTCAGCCATCGCAGAAAGTTCCTGTGCGGCGCTTGCGATCTCTTCAGTTGATGCGCTTGTCTCCTGTGCAAGCGCTGCCATATCCTCCATCCGCTGCTGGTTGTCATGCGTCAGTGACGAAACGGACTCTATGCTAGACATCAGGTGGGTCGTTGCCTGTGCCTGCTCTTCAGACGCTTTTGTGATATCAGTAACACCCAGCGATACAATGTTTGCTTCCGACACAATCCGGTTGAGCGACTCCACCGTCCGGTTCACGCTCTCAATACCGGTCTTTATCTCAGCAAACGAGGATTTCATAGAGGTGACTGTAAGCTCGCTCTTTGCCTGGATGGATTTGATCAGTGTTTCGATCTGGTAGCTCGCCCGCTTTGATTCACCGGCCAGGTTCTTGACTTCCCCGGCAACAACCGCAAATCCACGCCCATGCTCACCTGCCCGGGCAGCCTCGATAGCTGCGTTCAGTGCGAGCAGGTTGGTCTGGTTGGCGATATCGGTGATAAGGTTCACGATCTTTGAAATCTCACGCATCTGTTCGTTTAACGCCGTGATCTCGTTGACACTCTGCCCGGAGATCTTCTCAACGGCCTGCATCTTTGTCGTTGCACCTTTCCCGATCTCTGCTGCATCGCCCCCCTCTTTTGCCGCAGTATTCGCATGCGTCATCACGTCATGCGTCGTGCTTGCGATCTCTTCAATCGATGCAGAGATCTCGGAAATCTCGTTTGAGATCTGTTCAACACTTCCCAGCTGCAACTTTGCATTGTCAGTCGCTTTCTGGCTCGAGATGGCAACCTTCTCGGTCGCTTTTGCAATCTCTTCGGTGCTGGTGAGCGTGTCCCTCAGGGTGACATCAAGCTTGATAAACGATGCCAGAAGTACGGCAATCAGGGCCCGGATCGATTCAATCGATGAATTATAGTCCACTTTGAGTTTGACCAGCGGATCGGCTTCATCAATGCTGATCCTGAACGTCAGGTCACCGCCGGCAATCTTTGCAAGCGCCTCCTGGATCTCATATGCACTTGCCATGAGCAGATCGGCATTTGCTTTGGCATCGGCCATCATGATCTGGATCTTCTGCTCCTGCTCGCGCCGTGCGGTGATATCGTTATACACGCACAGGATGGTGGAGAGGTTGTCTTTTGCATCGACTAGGGGGATGCCGTACTGTTCCAGGAGGTGAACACCGGTGGGGAACTCGACACGAATCTCGCCAAAACTCCACTGCCGCTCACCAAGCACCTTTTTTAATCCTTCACCGGTCTGTTCAAGGATCCGGAAATCCTTTGTACTCATGCCGATAATCCGGCCCTTGTCAAAACCAGTCAGCGAGAGATACGCAGCATTTGCAAGAATAATCTTAAACGAGGTGTCCATCAGCATGATAGGCATCGGGTTCTGCATGACAATGATGTCTGCACGCTGTTTGAGGGTGGCAAGCGCGACCATCTTCTTTTTCAGTTCCTGCTGGCTTTTCCGCTGGGCGGTCACTTCATTGTAGACAAACAGCAGGTGCTCAATCTCGTTTTTCGCGTTCTGGATCGGCACTACGTACTGTTCAAGGATATGCGTACCGCTGGGGAGGTCGATGGTGATTTCCCCAAATGCCCGTCTCCGGCTCCTCACGGCAACCTTTGCACCTTCCCCGGACTGTGCGAGGATCTTTACGTCATGCAGGCTCATGCCCATCGGCCGTTCGCGCTCATAGCCGCTCATCTGCACATACGCGGTATTTGTTTCAACGATAAAAAAGTCCGGGGTGGTCACCAGCATCGGTACCGGGTTGTTGCTGACCATCAGGTCAAGCCGGCGCTGGAGATTGGTAATAATCTGCTGGTCTTTTTCACTGACGGCAGAAACCGAAACAGGGACGATGGGGGCAGGTGAAGGAACAGCCGGTACAGGAATTTTTTGTTCAACTGCGAGCCGGGGCAGGGCAAGATTGACCGCAGCAACCAGTACCGCGTACTCTTCCCCAAAGCGGGCAGGATCAAGGGGGGCAACGGTTTTCCCATGGACTGCTGCCTGTACTATGCCGGCAATCTCATCGTTTAATTGTCTGACATGCACTGCACGTTCATCTGATACATCTTTTGCGGGACTTCCTGCCCCGGTAAATAAGGCTTTTCTTCCCGGTCGTTGTTCGGTCATACGAATTTCCCTCTCCTGTTTCCTGCACGGTCACCCGGTTTTGGATGCCGGAACAGTATCACGTGCTCACCAGATCGGCGAGCATCTTCTGCATATCGATCCAGATGATCAGGCGTTTACTCTTTTTTTCCGCCTCGTCACCACGGACCTTGATGATACCTTTGACAAAATGGGAAAATTCCGAAGAAAACCCTTCTCCCATGCACTCGATATCTGCCTCAGGCACCTGCATCACGCCCGATACATCGTCAACGATAATACCGACATTACTCCCACCGGCAGCTTCGGGCACCAGCACGATGATCTTCTGGTTGTCCCGGGTCTCCGTGTTTAAAAGACCCAGCAGCGTGTTGAGGTTCATGATGTTCGTGATCTCGCCACAAAGATTGATCACACCGGAGACATATGCCGGTGCACGCGGTATGGGGGTGATGGGTATCATCTCCACGATCTCGCGGGCAAGCTGGATGTCAAGCGCATAGCGCTCCCCGCCCAGTTCAAACTCCACGACGTCGATGTTTGCCACCGTCACTCACCTCAACTTGTTCAAATTCGGTTAATCCCATTTCAAGACCTTTTCTGTGATGATACGATATGCTTGTCCGGCACTGCTTGCAGGAGCGACATGCGATATAGGCATGCCGTGTTTCTGGGCATCATATATTTCCGGCGAATACGGGACGGTGTAGACAGAGGAAAACCGGGATCTGGTATCGGATAAGATCACGGACTGGCGTCCGCGTTCCTGTTCCATCTTTGCCAGCTCCTCTTTCGGGGAGGGCACCGGTGTTTGAAAAAAGAGCTTTTTGAACCGGGAAAAAAAGTCGTTCGGTTCCGGTTGCTGGTCTTGGGGTTCCTGCATACCTGATTCGTTCCACCTGGTGATGATCGCCATGTCCAGGTGAATGTCTTTTGCAAGGTCCTGGCGCATATCGTTAAAAATTGTCGTGAGAGTGGTGATGCCATTGAGCGCGAACGAGCCGGAATCCAGCGTGACAATGATATGATCTGCGGCAAAGAGCCCGTTAATGACAAACTGACCCATGCTTGGCGGGGTGTCGATGAGGATCAGGTCATAATTGTNNAATTGTCCTTCACGGGTCCCAGTGCGTCCTTTAAAACCGACGCACGGGAATCAAGTTGGTACAGGTAGGGTTCAGCGCCGACAAGATCGAGATTTGAAGGGGCAAGGTCAATTCCTGATCCGGTTTTTACGATGATATCTTTCATCGTCACCTGAGGGAATCCTTCAACCCGGCTCATGAAGATGTCGTACATATTCCGCTTGGAGGAGTCGGGGCTCACGCCAAGGCCGGCGGTTGCGTTTGCCTGGGGGTCGCAGTCCACAACCAGCACGCGTTTTCCGGATTTTTCACAGAACCCGGCGATATTCAGGCAGGAGGTTGTTTTCCCGGTACCGCCTTTGTGATGGGAGAACGCGATCGTGGTTATGTAATCACCTGATTCATTTTTTTATCGATGTATGCGTTAATAAATATGCTTTGTTCGTATTAGGCAATGTGTAATTTTTTTTGATTTTTTTAGGACTAAATGAGAGATTTTTTCTTTTCTAAAATGGTTGTATTCCGGGAAAAGGGGTACGCATTTTTTTATGGTTGATACCAGATGATAACCCCTGCACGAATACAGGATGGTTTTCACCGGGCCCGTCGTGGTGTTGGCAAGATGGGTACAAAATATCGGGGTATTTTCGTTCTGATACGAATGTTTGTAAGAGGTCGTATTTTTTGTGTCTTAATTAAAAAGTCAGAGGAAAAAACTGTGCTCATAAATATCCTGCCGGCAATGGTTTTCGGCAGGGTTTTATGGATGTACCTTTTTAGATCAGATATATGTCCGTACGGGTAACCTCTTTGCTGGCGGTCTGTTTTCTCATCCTTCTTTTTTCTGCAGGGTGTACGTCTCTTGCTGTCAATACGGTCGGGTATGATTGCGGCAACCTGTCAGTTTCCGTGACCAATAATGGAAATCCGGTTGATGCCGGCATGCAGGTGCGGATTTTTCAGGTAAACGGGCTCAGCCAGCAGGAGCGTGAGGTTACCGGTACGCCGGTACATCTCGAACAAGGTACCGGTCTGATTGAGGTTCCGGTGCAGCTGGATCCGGGCTCGTACAAATTGTATGTGTATCTTACGATCAATGGCGAGCGCCAGACGGCTGTCATCCGGGATATCGTGGTGTAAACGATGCCTGACCCGGTACTGGCACGGATCATGGCCGCACGCGACATGACGCCGGCAGACACAGTATACCGGCATGCGGATGTGTTCAANNCTGCGAATGGGAGCGCTCAGATTTTGCCGTCAAGGATGGCATCATTGTCGGGATAGGGACCGAATACCGGGGGATCCGGGAGCGGGATCTCAGCGGCGCATATGTTATTCCGGGGCTGATTGACGCCCATATGCACATTGAAAGTTCCTTACTTACCCCGCCGGAATATGCACGGCTGGTCGCACGCTACGGTACGACCACGGTCATTGCCGACCCGCACGAGATTGCAAACGTAGCAGGGGCAAAGGGTATCGAATATATGGTATCCGGGCGTGCCGGGGCACCGGTGGACCTGCTGTATATGCTGCCATCCTGTGTGCCGGCAACACCGGCTGATATCGGAGGTGCGACTCTAGCGGCACCGGACCTTGCACCGTTTGTCGGGCGGGATGGGGTTCTCGGGCTTGGAGAGATGATGAACGTACCCGGGGTGCTTGCCGGTGATCCGGGCATCCGGGACAAACTTATGCTTATGCCAATCCGGGACGGGCATGCACCCCAACTGTCCGGGCCGTACCTGAACGCGTATGTACTGGCAGGGCTCCAGAGCGATCACGAGTGCACGGGCCGGGCAGAAGCGCTGGAGAAACTCCGGCGCGGGATGTATCTTTTTATCCGCGAGGGGTCTACCGAGCAGAACATTGCCGAGCTTATCTCTCTTGTCACGCCACAAACTGTGTCCCGGTGCTGTTTTGCAACCGATGACTGCCATGCCGACCTGCTCGCCGGGGGTGGCCATATTGACCGGTGCATCAGGAGGGCAGTTACGTGCGGGCTTGAGCGGGAACTGGCGCTCCGCATGGCAACGCTCTCTGCGGCGGAGCGGTTCGGGCTCCATGACCGGGGAGCACTTGCACCGGGGCGGCGGGCGGATTTCTGTATTGTCGATGACCTGGAGAAATTTATCGTGAAGCAGACGTTTTTTGGAGGAAAACCATCAGACACCTATGTCCCAACACCACTTCCGGCCTTCCCGCCGACTGTTGCCTGCACGACACCGTCCCCTGATATGATCCGGCTTGAGAGCTCGGGGACCGCCCGGGTGATCGGCATTGTGCCCCACCAGATCCTGACCGGATCACTCCGCTTTACGCTCACCGCGACGGACATACCTGACATTAAACGGGATATTCTCAAAGTGGTAGTCTGCAACCGGTATCACCCTACGGACCAGTGCGGTGTCGGGCTTGTGCATGGGTTTGGGTTTACGCACGGGGCACTTGCGTCAAGTGTCTCCCACGATGCACACAATATTATTGCTGCCGGGTGCAGTGATGAAGAGATCCTGGCTGCGATGGGTGCGGTTATCGGGGCACAGGGGGGGATGGCTGCGGTGGATACCGGGGACGTTACCCTGCTCCCGCTGGACTGTGCCGGGCTTATGTCCACGCTGCCATCAGACAAGGTGGTTGCCCGTCTCGAAAAACTGCATGCCGTTACCCGTCAGATGGGCAGTATTGCCGATCCATTCATGTACCTTTCGTTCCTTGCGCTGACGGTTGTCCCATCTCTGCGGATCACAGACCGGGGTGTGTTTGATGGCACGGTGTTTTGTGATGTGCCGTTGTTTGAGGACTGATCTCGTGCTTGTTTTTGGTGCCCGTGAAGCACATGCTTTTAAAAAAGAAATTCTCTCGAACCACCAGCTATGACAACAAAGCATGGGTTTCTATTCCCTTAAAAGAACAGGAAGGGTATACATGATCACGCAGGATATTGTCAGGAAACTCTGGGACGAAGCAGGGTACGGGAATCTGGCAGTATGGGATAATGATACCATAACCGTAGTGCCTCCGGACTATTGCGGCGAGACCGCAGGAAAAAAGCCGCTCGTCATCCTCAAACCCATCAGGCTCGTGAACTGCTTCGAGCTGCTCGACTTCGCCCTCAACGATGAAGAACTTCTCACAACGATCGAAGAAGCAATCCGGGCCGCCGGCGGCAACGTAACCCGGGGCCCGCGGTCTTAACTTCCGGTTGTCATTCCGCAGGTTGACAGCGGGAGCAGCCCCCGTTTTGCCAGGACCGGTGACCCGCCACCTATATTACCGAAAAAACGCCACCATTCCGTCAGATGTACGTGGATCGGGCGAACGGGAATAATGGCGAATTCTCCGCGAGGGTTCTCTTCCTCCTGAAGGGATTGATCCCTCTCACCGTCTTCTTCGGAGCACTGATCTTTTTCCTTTCCAACGACACGTACCGGCTCTATGGCAACTTCCTCGAGATTGGCGTTGCCCTCATCTGCATGGCGTCCTGCCTGTATATCTGGCGCACCGGGGCGGAACGGATCATCGTCCTGCTCGCGGCATTTGCGTTTGCCGGGTATGCGCTGTCGAATACATTCTGGTACCTGTACTCNNAATTTCAGAAGAAACCCGGGCCCGTATCGTACCGGATAGCCGTTGCCGGTTTTTTCCTTACCCTCGCCCTTTCAGTTTTAGCAACGATCATGGCAACCGGGAATTCGGCCCTGCTCCCGAATTCAGTGCTGCTCGCGTTCCGGCTTTTTGTACTGGCCGTACTCGTCGATACTGCAATCGATCACGGCGTGAACCGGTATCCCCTGATCTGGAGTGGGGTCTGCCTCTGGAGCTGTGCCTCGGTTATCGATGGCCTCAGGGATACGGTTGTCAAGGCACTCGGTTCCGGCATTGTTCTTCCTTTCACGCCAAACCACCTGAGCCTGTATGACTTCCTGAGCATCGTCGGGCCGCTGTTTGTTCTTTCCTTCCTCCAGATCCAGATCGGCATTTTCGATTATCTCAGTTCCCGGGATCCCTGAACCGGCCGGAATTCCCGGTCGTTGTCCTGCCGGGAAAAAGAACGTTCAGGTGTAACTGCTTTTTTTGAACAGGACAGGGACATCTACCCGGTAACAGGCGTGCAGGAATAAAAAAAGGACCAGCGGGAAGATGAAATCGATGACAAAGCCCATCTCTCCGTATTTTATCGCGAGCAGGTTGAAGATCGCGTGGGTTGTTACGGCGATGGTGTAAAAACCGAACAGGANNATTTTCCACAACCGAAAATCCGATTCCCGAAGCCATCGCACATACGAGAACATCCTCGTCCCGGTTCGCTATCCCGATCAAGGCTGGAATGATAATGGGAAGGGCTTTGAAAAATTCTTCGAGGACCGGGGAGAGATTGATCATAACAAACGGAGTGGGAAACAGTCCCGGCGGCATCGCAGAGACAATGAGATAGACAGGGATCGATGCGAGAAAACCCCAGAGGAGATAGATCAGATATTTTTTCCCCATCCGTTCGACAAA
>PNBP01000084.1 GCA_003136075.1 Methanoregula sp.
ATCCCGAACATATACCGGTATCCCAGACCTCTTTTTTCAAATCGAGATAACTTTTTGCTGCCATCGCCATCACTCCCAGGTATATTTATTTGCAAACGGACGGGAACTCGAGGCCGCAATCCGGGAATATCCGGCTGAGAGGAGCGGGGCCGGATCGATCCCGAACGACTTTGCGAAATCCCCGATGATTGGGTGTATCATCCCCATCTCTTCGGCAGTCGCCGGTAGCTGCCGTGTGCCGACCCCGAGGTATTTCTCATCCACTTTCCCGCGGACAAAGATCTCGCCGCCATGGATGCCGCTCCCGACACCGCGCTCTGCGACTGGCACCTGCCCATTCATGCCAAGGACAATCAGCAGGCCACCGGCCATATACTCACCAAGAAATGCACGTGCAGAACCGCCGACCACAAGGATCGGGCGCTTCTCCATGTACTGCTTCATGTGGATGCCGCCCCGGTACCCGATGTTGTCCCGGACATAGATCCGACCGCCCCTCATACTGTGGGCAGTCGCATCCCCGGCGCTCCCGTAGNNGTAGATAATCACTTTTCCCTGGTTCATCGTGTTGCCCGGCGCATGTTCAGCGTTTCCGTTGACAATAAGGGTCGGACCGCTCATGAACATTGCAAGGTCGCCGCCCGGGACACCGTTTATCGTGATCGTCACATCATCGCCCCGAAGCCCATCACCGATAAACCGCTGGCCGAGCACGTTATCGATCACGATCTCTTTTACACCGTCGCAGATGGCTTTCCTGATCTGCTGGTTGAGCGGGGTGTAGTGCAAGTTTTTTGCGTCGATGTGTACTACGGCCATCTTCACGCTCCCACGGTCTTTACGTCCAGCACTTCAAGCAGCCCTTCGTCAAGCATGTAGCCCCGGAGCCGGTCGCGGTTGCCCCGCAGACTCTCGATACTGTTAATGCCGGCTGCGCCCATGAGCTCCGCAATCTCATCAGTCCACGCGTGGATGAGATTTGCGACCTGAACGGCATTTGTCTCCGGGTCAAGCCGTTTGGTGAGTTCCGGTCTCTGCGTTNNACACTTGCGACTGCCGCCTCAACCGGAATGCCCACATGGTCGCGGAAGACCCGGGGGGCAGCTCCTGTCCCGCCGCGAAACCCGTCGATGACTACGGCATCGGCACCCGAGCGTGCGATTCCGGCTGCGATCGCAGCCGAGTTGTGCACCGCCGCGATCTTCACAAAGACCGGTTTCTTCCACTCGGTCGCCTCCTTGAGGCTGTGCACGAGCTGCTTTAAGTCCTCGATACTGTAGATATCGTGATGAGGTGCAGGGCTGATCGCGTCGCTCCCTTCAGGGATCATCCTGGTGCAGGACACATCTGCACAGACTTTTTCGCCCGGAAGGTGGCCACCGATGCCCGGTTTTGCACCCTGGCCGATCTTGATCTCTATTGCCGCCCCGCGTTCGAGATAATTAATGTCGACCCCAAACCGGCCCGATGCAACCTGCACGATCATATGGCTCTGGTAAGGGTAGAGCGACTCGTGGAGTCCGCCTTCCCCGGTCCCCATGAACGTCCCCATTTTTGTGACGGCCTTTGCAAGGGCAGTCTGGGCATTGAGGCTGATCGCACCGTAACTCATGTGGCCAATCATGATCGGCGTTTCGATCTTGAGATTGGGGGCGAGTTTGGTGAGGAGTTCCATATCGCCGTTTTTATGTTCCTTTACGGAAAGTGCCGCGGGCTTTTTCCCAATGTACGTCCGCAGCTCCATGGGTTCCCGGAGCGGGTCGATCGAGGGGTTCGTGACCTGGCAGGCATCAAGGACGAGCCGGTCAAAGATCATCGGGTAGGGGAGGACGTTACCCATCCCGGCAACGATGATCTTGCCGGTTTTTGCCTGGTTAAAGACCGCCTCGCGGATCTCGCGGGTCCAGACCGGGTGGCTCCGGTAGTCCGTGGGCTTCTCGTAGATGTCGATCGCGTCGCGGGGACAGAAAGCAAGGCAGCGGTGGCAGGCCACGCAGTTCCTTGAGTTGGCAACAATTTTATTGTCCTCTCTCCGAAACACGCCATACGAGCAGTTCTCGATACAGCGGCCGCAATTCATGCAGCGCTCAGTGTCGAGTTCCACCTTGAACCGGAGCGGGATACTGCCGATGCTCATGCGATGACCCTCCCGATCACAGGCTCGCCGGCCTTGGGCATGCGGACATCCTCGATCTCCGGTTCGATGCGCCGGATCGCTGCTTCTTCACTTGAGATGTAGAGCCGGTCCTTGTGTTCACCGGTCACAAGCGGGCGCAGTTTGATCCGGTCGGTGAATCCCATGAGGCTGTCTGAGGTTGCGACACAAATGGCAAACGGGCCGTTCATGAGAGCCGGGCCGTACGTGAGCCGGAGCGCCCGGTTGAGTTCCTGCTCTTTTTCGGGCATGGCATCGATCTCGTCCCAGAACGGGGGGGCAAGGGCACGCACCGCCAGTTTCTCAGAAAGACCATGCTTGCGGACCAGCAGGTCAACAAGGTAGGCGACGACTTCAGTGTCGGTGTACATCGTACACTCATACCCGTAACTTTCGATGTAGCGACGGTTGGTACCGTACGAGGTGATCTCCCCGTTGTGGACGACACTCCAGTCAAGGAGATTAAAGGGATGCGCCCCGCCCCACCAGCCGGCCGTGTTTGTGGGATACCGGTTGTGGGCGAGCCAGAGGTATCCATTATAATCTTGGATCCGAAACAGATCGGCGACCTGCTCCGGCCATCCCGATGCCTTGAACACTCCCATATTCTTTCCCGAGGAGAAGATCAGGCTGCCATTGTGTGCAGTATTCACCCGCATGACAATATCGGTGACAATATCATCAGCAGTAGTGCCGGGTTTTGGGGTATTACTGGTATCTGGTGTGAAAAAAAAACGCCATGGTGTATGGACTTTTTTTATCCCTGCCTCGAAAGTAGGGATCTCTTCTTCATGGATGATCGTTCCCTTTGACTCGAGTTCCTGCACAAGGGCCGGCTTGTTCTTTGCAATACTGTCAAAGAAAACATGGAGGGCATATGCATCCTTGAATTCCGGGTAAATGCCGTACGCTGCATACCCGGCCCCTTCGCCGTTTCCTCGCTCGTTCATCATCGCAAGTGATTCGCGTATCCTGCTGCCGTCCATACACTGGCGGCGTTTGTCAATGACACCAATAATTCCGCACATTTTTTATCACAATCGGGATATCTGGTTAGGATTTGTTGTCTGGTCCCGGCTGGCCCCTGTGCCAGCGGGAAATTGAAACGTATAGTACTGGAGCGTTCTCCGACTTGAATGTAAGCATTCTTTCACAAGAGTTGGTTCAGAAAATATAAATGTAATTGGTTGGAAACACTTTTCTAGTATGTCAGCAGATGTTGCCAAAATTCTTAAAAAAATTGAGGCCGACAACGTAAAATTTATCCGGCTTCAGTTTACCGATGTGCCCGGCATGCCAAAGAATGCCGCGATTCCGGCTGCCCAGGCCGAGAAATCATTGACAGAAGGTACCTGGTTTGATGGATCCTCCATTGAAGGGTTTACCCGGATCGAAGAATCGGATATGCTTCTTAAGGCAGACCCGGAATCGTATGCGATCATTCCCTGGAGGCCCCAGGAAGGAAAGGTTGCACGGTTTATGAGTGACGTGTACACGTACGGGAACAAGCCCTTTGAGGGTGATCCCCGGTATGTGTTAAAGAAGGTCATGGCCGATGCGGCAAAGATGGGATATACTTTCAACACCGGTCCCGAGCTCGAATTTTTCCTGTTCAACCTCGTTGACGGCAAACCGACCACGCAGTTTGTGGACCAGGGCTGTTATTTTGATCTGTCTCCCCAGGACAAGGCAGAAGACGTCCGCCGTGAGATCGTGCTCTCGCTTGCCAGCATGGGATTTGAGATCGAGATGTCCCACCACGAGGTTGCCGCAAGCCAGCACGAGATCGATTTCAAGTACGCTGATGCAGTCACGACTGCAGACAGGGTCATGACGTTTAAGTTTGCAACAAAAGCCATCGCGCTCAAGTATGGCCTGCACGCATCGTTCATGGCAAAGCCGCTCGCCGGTATCAACGGGAGCGGCATGCATACCCACGGATCGCTTGCAAAGAACGGTAAGAATGCATTTTTCGATGCGAATGCTCCCGATGGTCTTTCCGATTTGGCACTCTACTATATCGGAGGTCTCTTAAAGCATGCAAAGGCGATCACCCGGGTCGCAAACCCGACGATCAACTCTTACAAGCGTCTCGTCCCCGGTTACGAGGCTCCCTGCTATATTTCGTGGAGCACCACGAACAGGTCCGCTCTTATCCGGGTGCCTGCCGCCCGCGGTAACAGCACCCGTGCTGAGTTCCGCAGTCCGGATCCGATGTGCAATCCGTATCTTACGTTCGCCTGCATGCTCGCCGCCGGTCTTGACGGTGTGAAAAACAAGATCATGCCACCGGAATCGACCAATACCAACATCTATCACCTGAGTGCAAAAGAGCGCAAGAAGATGAAGATCGATATGCTGCCCGGAAGCCTTGCGGAGTCGCAGGAATGCCTCATGAAAGACAAGGTGCTTTGTGATGCACTCGGCAGCCATATCGTCGAGACCCTCGCACATATTGCTGAAGCCGAGACCGATGCATTCCGTCTTGCAGTACACCCGTGGGAGCTGGACAGGTACCTTGCAACCTACTAATACCTTAAAAATTTTTTAATTTTTGTGTCGACAATGTTCGGACTTTTAATCCGGTAACCATCCGTCGGCCATTCTGAACCGATAGCATCACGTGGCAGGATAATCCTTTATCTGCAGTGCATACCAAACGCATTCGCAAATTATGGATTTGAATGCCGGGAAATGTCGGAAATAATGGCCGCCGTAAGATAAGATTCCACAGGTGAACTACATGGTTTTGGATACCGGCGTTACGTGCTGGCTGATGGTCTCAGCAATTCTGGTTATGCTGATGACCCCGGGGGTCGGCCTCTTTTATGGCGGGCTCGTACGAAAGAAGAATTTTATTTCGATGATTGCACTCTCGCTGGTTACGCTCGCGCTGGTGAGTATACAATGGGTCCTGTTCGGGTATTCCCTTGCGTTCGGCCACGATATCGGGGGTTTTATTGGTAACCTCCAGTATCTTGGACTCAACGGCGTGAGTGCAGATGCAGGGACCGGTTCTTATCCTCCTCTTATTTTTATGATGTTCCAGTTGTTTTTTGCATCAGTAACGATAGCAATTGTGACTTCCGCAGTAGCTGAGAGGATCAAACTCTCATCATTCATTGTGTTCATCATAATATGGCTCACCGTGGTCTATTGTCCTCTCGCACACTGGGCATGGGGTGGTGGCTGGGCATCACAACTTGGTCTTATCGATTTTGCCGGAGGTACAGTCGTCGAAATCTGTTCGGGTTTTGCGGCGCTTGCCCTTGCGCTTGTTATCGGGAAACGTGCTGGGTTTGGAGAACATTCCATTGAACCACATAATATTCCGGTTGCCCTTATGGGTGCTGCACTTCTCTGGGTGGGCTGGTTCGGGTTCAATGCAGGAAGCGCTCTCGCGGTGAACAGCAGTGCGGCAATTGCTTTTGTTACAACAAACACTGCCGCTGCGGCGGGAGCACTTGCATGGATGTTTGCCAGCTGGCACCATGGCAAGCCAAGTTCCCTTGGGATGGTTTCCGGGGCGATTGCCGGCATGGTCGCCATCACGCCAGCAGCCGGGTTTGTCAGCCCGCTTGTCGCAATTCTTATCGGAGCAGTTGCCGGGGTCCTTTGTTATTGGATGATGCTGTTACGAATACGCAAAAAATGCGACGAAAGTCTTGATGCCTGGGCAATCCATGGGATGGGGGGACTCTGGGGAACTCTGGCAACCGGTATCTTTGCCACAGCAGCACTCTGTGGTTTTTCCGGGCTTCTTGAAGGCAATGTTCACCAGTTTGTCGCAAATGCCATTGGGGCGTTTGCCGCGATGATCTATGCATTTGTCATCACGTATGTAATTGCGGTCATTTTAGACCGGGCAATAGGTTTGAGAGTTACCGAGGATGAAGAGTATGTCGGTCTGGATATCTCCCAGCACGGGGAACGTGCATAAACCAGATAAACAATTTTTAAAATTTAAAACACGTTAGCTAAAAACGTACTGCATTGCAGTTTTTTTCCTCACAGTTTCTCAAAACTCTTTTGATACCAGTAAAAATTCCACAAAAGATTTATGCACTTTCTTCCGCGAGTTTTGATAACTATTTTGTCACCAACTCAAAATAAGGCATCTTTGAGCCCCGTTGGTAATGCAATACAAAAACATTTATAAATGTAGGAATAGAACTTCCTTCCAATAATTGTACAAATTTTACCCATGAAAGGTGTTGAGAATGATCAGCATACCTCACATGCAGGGCAATTCCCCGGACTTTCCATCCGGCATTGATCTCTGGTATAGATCATGTTCGATTTCATCATATTGTCAGATGATTTCAGAGCACTTAATGTTACAAAATTATTACAGGTGAATTATAATGGCTATTGATTCTGGAGCAACAGCATGGATTCTCGCTTCAACGGCACTTGTCATGATCATGACGCCGGGAGTCGGGTTTTTCTATGGCGGACTGGTTCGTAAGAAAAACTTTATCTCGATGATTACCCTGTCATTCGTCGCGTTTGCACTTGTCAGCATCCAGTGGGTGCTGTTCGGGTACTCGCTCGCATTTGGTACGGATGTAGGCGGTTTCATCGGGAACCTGAATTACCTGGGCCTCAATGGTGTCGGTATGGACGCGGGCCCGTACAGTGCTGCAATACCAGGACTCCTGTACATGGTATTCCAGCTGGTGTTTGCAACCGTTACGATGGCAATTGTTACATCCGGGATTGCTGAACGGGTCAAATTCTCTGCATTCATCATCTTTGCCCTTCTCTGGACGACGATCGTGTACGATCCGCTCGCCCACTGGGTCTGGGGTGGCGGATGGGCAGCGCAATTTGGTTCGATCGACTTTGCCGGCGGAACGGTCGTACATATTACGTCCGGCGTTTCGGCGCTGGTTGCGGCCCTGTATCTGGGCAAGCGTGTGGGTTATCCGCAAGTGCCCATGCCTCCGCACAGCGTAGTGCTTAGCCTGATTGGCGCCTGCATGCTGTGGGTTGGCTGGTTTGGCTTTAATGCCGGCAGCGCGCTGGCCG
>PNBP01000171.1 GCA_003136075.1 Methanoregula sp.
TTGGGGTGCCTCCCCCTCTGGGAGAAAGAGGGGGTCACCATTTATAATGTATATAAAAATGATTCAAAAAATTGGATGAGCACATGTTTTTATAGAGCCCTATTTTTAGTTAAAGCATTTTTTCCATTGCTATGAGGACTATTATTTCACCATTTTATACCGGAGCAGCGCCGCAATCCCGCCCAGTGCATCCAGGCGTTCACCGGGCTCGAATTGTGTCGACAGCACCACAATTTTTGCCTGCATCTGCTCTGCTTTCTCTACCATCTGCATAATGGCAGAATCCCGCAACAAGGCGTCAGTTAGGAGCACTTCCTGTACAGCTCCCATCTCAATGGCATTCTGCACTTCGTTTCTCCCGTAAGCCACTGCCCCCTCCTGCGAGATCCGCAGGATTACATCATTCATGAGTTTTACTTCGCGGGAGAGCTGGAGATCGTCGATCAGTTTTTCCAATGCACCTGCACCTATCACGTCCTGCACCNNTACGTCGGGTTTCCACCACAATCGCCCGTTCTGCCGGAGCGCAATTATGATTTTTTGCATATTTAACAAAATCGTCCTTGATAAAACCCGGGCCGGCGATGATAAGCGGTCCTGAAATCTCGGTAATGTATCCCATGACCTGATCGAAAAAAGCGGTCCGGTTGTTTCCCTCGCCACCCTTGCCGCTCCCGGTGGTGACGGCAATAACGCTTTCGGGACCATACTGGCGGAGCCGGAACAGTTCTGCCTCCCCCTCTTCAAGGGTCAGGATATGGATGACCCCGTATACGGATGATTTAACCGCCCGATCAATCCGTTCGAGATCGACGGGACGCCACTGCTTGATGATCGATACCTCGTACCCGGTTTCCACGTTCAGCGTGTGATAATCGCCGCAGTCCATCCCGTGTTCAATCAAGCCACTGATGCGGAGCCTGACCCCGTGTTCGGAAAAATCCAATCGTTCTGCCCGGATCCCCAGCCGGACCGGGCGCTTCTCCACTTTTTCCGGGCGGATCTTATCGGTTGCTGTATCGACGCTCCGGAATGTTGTTGCAAACACAAGATCTCCGGGTGCGACAAGGTGCTGCAGGTGCCAGAGATCATCAATGCTCTCCGGGAGGAGTCGGATCTCACCGGCATTATTTTTGAGATCACCGTACTCGGCTTTCATGTTACACCTCTAAAATATCCGATCCCCCGGGCGGCACAAATGCTGCAACCTTTTCCGTGTTCAGGACACCCTTGAGCGCCTTTTCCTCGTCATCGGTAATGCGGTCACGCATAATCCTGAGTACTTTTTTGGCGACATCATTGGGCTCAAACTGGCCGGGTTTGAGTTCCACGTAGACCTTCCCGCGCCCTTTTATCGCAGAGGGTGGTCCCCCGATAACTGCTGCCGCCGGTTCTATGACCAGTGCAATCCCAACGGCGACCGGCACATTCCGGTAATACGTGCGTTCACCCCGGACAATAAATGACCCGCGTGAGACAAATTCACCTGACTGGGGCGTTTTACTGACCTGGTTTGGCAAGGCACTATAGACATCGGCTGAAAAATGCCCGCTGCGCCATGCCCCTGAATAGGACGCAGCAAACTGTGCGACTTCGTCCATCCGCTCGGTTTTTCCCTTGACGATGACGACACTTGCGCCATGCACCTCCGCGTGGACGAAGAGATCACCACCGGCCATGTATTTTTTGACCAGTTCCTCGTTCTGTGAGGCGTCCCGCCCGCCGAGGACAACAACCCCGTCACTGGTGATAAACCAGCGGAACCGGTGGTACCATAATTTTTTCATGGCAACGATATCATGCCGCACCGCCTTCTTTTTCGGCAGCGGTTTTGCCATCGCAATCAGTNNGTCTGCTCTACGCTCTCATGGACAAATATTTTCACTTTTTGTCCAAGGTCAAGATCCACCGATGCTTCATCCGGGTGAATGGCAACGATCTTCTTTGTTATAGGGGTAGAATGTACCGCAAGGATTGCCTCAATCTCCTGCCATGAATGGTTCCGGCTCGCCGCGTCAAGGGTAGTAATGACCTCCGAGATGAGGGTGTAGTTCTCGTAGATTGTCGCCACAATCTCCTGTGTTTTGGCTACACGGTTATCGAATTTTTTTATTGCGTCCTGCTGGTATTTGCGGATCTTTTCAGGACCGGAAATTTTTGGCGCTGCCTTTTTTTTCTCGGCCTTTGTTATCGGGAAAAATGTTTCAAGGGCTTTGGAAAAACTAGACAAACCACTTTTTTCTGCCGTATCTGACAGGGCAATTGGCTCACAGCTTTTTGCAGAAACGACCGGGTTTTGTGCGTGCAGGACCTTGTCAAACAATTGCTGGATGGCGGCAAAAACCGGCACCGGATCTACTGATGACGCCGGAATCGTCTTATCGATCCCGGCTGATGTACAGACATATTCTGCGTAAGTCCCGCCGAGCATCCCGGCGATCGCGAGGGCCCGGACGAGGGCCCGGTCATCGTTTTTTAAAGAACTGGCGAGTAATTCAAGTGAACCGGTTGGATCGGTTTCGCCCATCGTGTAGATGGCGTTTGGGACAATGTCCCGGTCCTTGAAACGGTGGTGACGGAGCGGTTTGATAATCCGGTAGGCTTCATCTGTCAGGATCATGTTTCCTTCGTCGAAAAGTTCAATGATGAGCCGGTAGATGAGCTGGCCTTTTCCAATGTCAACAATGAGAATCCGTTCAAGACCATGCTGACGGATCGCGAGCACTTTACCGCCGGAGAGATATTTTCGCAGGAACATTGCGTATTGTGGCGGGTTCTTGGGTGCTGCCGGAAAAGCCTCGACGATATGTGCCCGGCGGCCGGATTCGATGAGGAACAGGTATTTTGCATGTTCTTCGCCATTGAGCCGGATACCGAGCGTGCGGCTGTCGAACTGGTAGACCTTGTCAATCCAGAGCGGCATCTTCTCGCACAACTCCTGTGTGATCGCCTTTGTATCGATCCCGCTCATTCCCTGTTCGGTTGCCATGATTTGTACCAAATTACATATGGCTTGCGCACTAAAAAATAAGACTACTGGTGTACCGGGATGACCGAAGAAATAACCGAAGAACAGCCGCCGGTGCTGACGAAAAAACAAAAATCGAAACAGGAGAAACAGGTCGAGCATATTGACCGGATCAAACGCACCCTTACTGCCTGCCTGATCGGTATTGCTGCGGGTATCCTGTCGTTTTATTTAAGCGATATATCGGGAAAGGACATCGGGCTTCTGGCGTTTATGCTGATGCTCGCAGGAGTCGTTATCCAGAAACATGTCTTTATGCTTCTCAAGTTCACCCATACGACACTTGGTGCCAAAGACTGGTTCTACCAGGGGTTCATGACTTTTGCGTTCTGGTTTATGACCTGGACCATCCTGCTGACCACTGTACCGGCATAATTATCCGGTTTTTTTGTTCTTTATGAGAATTGCTATTGTGCACAAGGACCGGTGTCATGCGAAAAAGTGTGGCACTGAATGTATCATTTACTGTCCCCGGGTCAGGACCGGAGACGAGACGGTGATCATAGGTGAAGAAGGGAAAGCAGAGATATCCGAAGAGCTCTGTGTCGGGTGCGGTATCTGCATTAAAAAATGCCCGTTTGAAGCGATCGATATTGTGAGTCTTCCTGAAGAACTCGATCACCCGACGCACCGGTATGGTAAAAACGGGTTTGCACTCTACGGTCTTCCCATTCCCTCTCCGGGAAAAGTTACCGGTATCCTTGGTGCCAATGGTATCGGGAAAAGCACCGCGGTAAAAATCCTGTCCGGGCAACTTCATCCCAATCTCGGGAACTTTGACAGCGAGGTTGCCTGGGACGAAATCCTGAAACACTATGCGGGCACCGAACTCTTTGATTACCTCCAGACGGTGTCAAAAAAGAGCCTGAAAATTGCAAGTAAACCCCAGTATATCGATTTTATTCCCAAAGTGTTTACCGGTACTGTTGACACCCTGCTGAAAACAACCGATGAGCGGAACAAACTTGCAGAGATTACGGCTGCACTCAAGCTTGATACGATCCTCGATCACCAGATCAGTACCCTGAGCGGGGGAGAACTCCAGCGGGTCAGTATTGCCGCGTGCCTTTCGCGGGATGCAGATCTCTACATTCTTGATGAACCCAGTGCCCATCTCGATGTTGAGCAGCGGGTAAAAGTGACCCGGATAATCAAGCACCATGCAGAAGGAAAAGAAGAGGGCATTTTAGTTATCGACCATGATATCTATCTCATCGATATGATCAGCGAGCGGATCCTTGTTTTTGAAGGAGAACCGGGCGTTACCGGAACCGCTGCCGGGCCATTTCCCATGCGTGAAGGCATGAACCGGTTTTTACAGGAACTGGATGTCACCTTCCGGCGGGACCAGTCCGGCCGTCCACGGATCAACAAACCTGATTCATTCCTCGACCGGGAACAGAAAGCCAGAGGCGAATTTTATTACTATACTGCAGATGATGAGTAAATCGCCGATTCAAACTCTTTTATATATTCAAATGCAATTCAACATATATGCAGGACGAGACATTATCTGAAGCAATCATCTACGATAAGCTCAACCTGTTGAGAAAAGATTTCTTCGGCTATATCGAACACAATACTGAAAAAATAGATGCAAACCTTCCGGTTTTTTACGGGTATGTGATCTCGGCACTGGAAACCTCATTTCCCAAGATTTCGGCCGAGGCATTTGATAATTTTCTTGATGATATCACGTTTAAGGTTCTGGATGCCAGTCCAAACAGTGCGGATTTTGAGTATGTAAAAAAAGTGATGCAGAATGCGCTCCGCCAGAAGAAAAAACAGGATTCGGAAATGGGCATCAACATTGTTGTTGGATTAAAAGTGCTCAAAAACGGGGACTGTGCACATGCGCTGGATTTCCTGAAAAATTACTGGCATCTTGATACGCTTCTGGGTACCGCAGTAGCGCACTGCTATTACATGCTGTCGCTTCGTGAGGTAAATGCGCTGGATGAAATGACCAAAGTTCACCGGCCCAACGAACAGGAACTTCTCGCGCGGGAAAAACTGCTGGATCTCGCACGGGTCAAACCACCGGTGTTCCGGCTCAGCCAGATACAGATTGAAGACCCCTCGTTTTTGCACACGATTTTCTGGCAGATGATACATTTGAGCCTGCAATGGTTTCCCAATGAGAAATGGTTTATCCAGATCGGCCTTAAAAATGCGGCGATAACAAAAAATGCTGAGATCCGCAAAGAGCTGATCNNGGGACCGAGCGATTCTATACGGATATCGACTTTTTACGCGAGATGTACTATTTCAAGATCGAGAATCGTGATGCCGGTGGCGCAGCAGGTGTGGTAAACCAGTTGATCACGCAGTATCCAAACGAACTTGAACCAATATTTCTTGGACTCCGGTTGTCGTTACTGACATCGAAAAAGAGTGCGTACCACAACTTCAGGAGACTGGCTGTTATCAAGGGGATGCCACCGGATTCAATTATGCTTTTGGATTTTGCCTTTGCCCCTATGACCAATGAAATTCGGGATGCTGTAAACCTGCTGGCAGAATTTGAAAAAGAGTACCCCCGTCTCCAGTATTACGGAACAGCGATGCGCTATATTGCGCGGGATTTCTCTACCGGCGATGACCCCCGGGTAAAACAGGCAAAAAAAATATTGTTTGATTCCGTGGATCAGTTCTGCCTGGAGAAACTGGAGCACAAAAAGAAATGCAAACCATGTTAAACGATTGGATATTTTATCCCCGGTTATCTTACGCTGCAATGAGCATATAGGTTCTTTGTCAAACTGCATTGAGTCGTTTCTAAAAAGAGAATTTTGGGAGGGGAAACGTCATAAAACAATTTTTCGTACCCCGTCTTACCCATATGAAATAAGGACGCCCCATTAAACTTTTTTTCACGTGTCTGACCCTCATGAATTGATGATGGAGCATTAGCACCTTATCACCCCCATTTACCCCGGGAGAAAGTATCTTCACTTCAGGTTACCTGCATGACGATAAGGGCCGCAAAAAAGATAGGTATGGTCTTAGTATCGATCTCCCGGGAATTCCTGTGCCTTTACCGGTATGGATTTATTGGTTGGATAATATGTGAGATCGCTCCAAGGACCGTGTCAATCAGGGATACCTGTTTTACAGGAAGAACTATTGCCTGCTCATCGATAAAAGACTGATTTATATCCGGTATTTCAGGAGACATGTTGGTTTCTGTCACCTCATGCGTTACCGTATCGATTGGAATCATCTTTAGTGAACCGGAATCTACGGTAAAATAACCGACATCATCCGCTGTTGAAAACCAGACGCGGTTTTGTGCATCGATATGAACTGTTTTTACTATCTGGGAAGTGCCAATTCCTTCGAACCTGCCAATAAGGGCAACAATTTTCTGGTTTTCCAGAACCCGGATACCATCATCCGTTGCGACATACAGTGTCCCGTCGGGACTGGCAGCGACATCATTTATTACCGGCGGTACCGCATTCCCTTCCATGGAAGGAAACACCGGTTTGAATCCATGAACAAAATCATAATGGACAACTTCTGCATTGTTAAAAAAATATGCACCCCCCACGGGATCCTTGCGGACATCCAGCATGTTCCCATAGGTGTCGTCTTTTCCCTGAAGTTGTACAAACTGGATCGTATCGCTGGTTTGCCGGACCCGCCAGAGACCTTCGCCTTGTGTTGCGATCAGCAGCGAATTGTCCGCGCTGTCAATTGCCATACTTCTGCCGGTATAAAATCCGGGTCCCCCCGAAGAATACGGTACAAACCAGCTCCAGTTCCCCTCATGGTACCGGTGTATCCCCGCGTTCCCGTTCAGTACCCACATATCGTCATTCCAGCGCTGGAGATCGGTGATGCGCAAATCCTTTAACATCTGCTGATCGCGGATAAGACGGTAATTTTTCCCGTCAAAGATCTGTATCCCGTTGGCGTACCCGATCCAGAGATTTCCCTCATAGTCATATTCAAGCGCAGTAACAAAATTGTCATAAAGCCCCGGAGAATAAGTATCCCCCTGAACAGAACGGGTATCCCAGCTGCCATTGTAGGTTGAGATCCCGCTTGGAGTAGCGATCAGCACATCCCCGTTTTTTGCCGAGATCAGATCCATAATCTGTGTTGAATGAATTGAATTTGTGGCAGGGATGAAAAGGTGTATTGTGAAAGGTAAAGCCTGATCAGGCACGATTGCTGCAGGTACCGGATTACCGGTATTCCGATCTGCCATTGCTCCCGAATACAGGGAGATAAAAAGGAGAACCAGAATTAAACATTTAAATCTCGATTGAGACGCCATCGGCTCTCCTGACGGTAACTTTGCCGCCTTCCCGTGGTTTGAAGATGACGGTTCGCCCGACGTTGCCGCCAATATCCTCAGCCACAAGACAGATATGATTCTCTTCTAAAATACTTTTAATCCGTTCGCTGTTGCGCTCGCCAATATTGAGGTTGTTCCCAAAATAGATAAACATACATGCGCCTCCCGCCATTTTTGCGATAATTTTCTGTTTTTTACAGCCGAGTGCGGTCATTTCCTGCAGCAACAGGGGAACCGCGGTATCTGCATATTTTCCCGGGCGATCCGTTCTCCCCGAACTGTCCGGCAGCATGATGTGCACCATTGCCCCGATATGGTGGTCATCGTCATACAGGGTGAGCCCGATACAGGAACCCAGACCAATGGACATCATTGGTTCTGGTCCTACCTTGTATTCGCCTATCCCAATCATTACCGGGATGTCATTTTTTTGCGGGGGTTCGGACATGGTTCTTTTTAGGTGTTTAACGGGGTTTTATCATGTTTTCCAGAAGTCCGACAATTTTTGTCAGTGTGGTGTATTCCGGCATCAGGATAATATCACTGTCAAGTTTGTGTTCTTCACACACAAGTTCTGTTGAAAAGAGAATGACCTCATCGACTTCCTCAGCCATCTGGGCAATGAGCGATTCCATCGCGGCATGTGCCATATCAATGGTAAGTGCCGGGGGGGAAGGGAGCATGATAAATCCTAACAGTTCTGCAGTTGCATCCAGAAATGCGGACACCATAATATTACCGATTTCGAGAAGGGCACTTTCATCCATCTCATTTAGCGGCCTGTTTTCATCGGTAAGTCCAAGCATCGTATTCGTCAGGCGGACGGCGGATGCCCGCGTGATGTAGAATATAATATACCCCCCGTGCGGGATTTCGCCCTGAAGCTCAAAAACCACCAGGGCTGCCGATTCTTCCCCGATATACTGGCCCAATTGGGAAATGTCAATCACTTTGATCTGCGGCACACTCATCTCAACCGGGCTCATAAGCATCTGGGAGAGTGTCGTGGCTGCATGTGCAGCGCCGATATTTCCCAGCTCCTGCACCGCATCCGTCTGAACTGCTGATAATTTCATGTCATTCTCCTAAATCATCGTATTTATGTCAAGTACCGGTACAACTTCGCCGTCTCCAAGAATGGTCACACCACTGACACCACGGGCATTGCCGATAAAACTGCTTAAGGGTTTTACGACAACTTCCTGCTGTCCTTCAACTGCATCAACGGGAATACCGCATTTTCGTTTGTGGTACTGGACCACAATAAGGATCTCACAGGCATCTGATGCACCTACCATTTCGTTTAACCAGAAGATTTGCAACACCTCGTCCCGGAGAAGAATCCCCTCTCCTTTGCCGATCTGGCGAACCGTGTCTTTTTTGAAGTTTGCCACCTCGACAATACTGCTGATGGGAATGCCAAGCCGTTTATTGTTGATCCGTACGATCATCACATCAACAATTGCCATAGTCGGTGGGAGGAGCAGCTCAAACCGGCTCCCTTTCCCCGGCGTGCTCTCCACGTTAATTGTCCCTTTGAGCGCTTCAATCGATCGCCGGACGACATCAAGTCCGACACCCCTGC
>PNBP01000119.1 GCA_003136075.1 Methanoregula sp.
GCGACAAGCCAGGGGCGTCATCCTACCAACAGGACAACTCCGGGAAAAGCAAGGGAGGTGATGTGAAGCGAGTCGGAGCATCAGCGAGACGAGTGAACATGACCGACCGATCTTCATGTCAACAGATGGACCGTTGCGATATGCATTGTGTCAGCCGGTCTATCGCCGCCCGCGTCGCACGCTTCGTGCACCTTCGGCGCACTCGCACCTGCTCCGCGGACCGGCTTGTCTTGTTCTGTACATCTTCAGGGAAGCCCACGCGGCAAGGGGCCTGGGCCCCTTTGAGCGTAACACCGTGTTTATATGTAATAATGAAAATTTGTGCGCGGGGAGTGGTTGCCATCAATTTTTTGTTGAGCGATGTTCAGGAATATTTTTATTTATGGGCCGTGGCAAATAATTCTGAATTGGTTTTCATTTCAAAATTCAGCCAAAATTTGCGGTTTGAGAATAGAACTTGTTGCCCAGAATCCCATCCCTCGCATCTCTGTTTTGGGTTATAGTTATCTCGCATTTTGCCACCCATCACTTCTGATATCACTCTTCTGAAAAATTGGCTTAGGGGCTCGTGTGCGAGCATCAAAATTTGCATATTAGTTTCTGATATTTGGGCTTTGTTGAAATCATCAGTTTAAATTCCGATTCATTGTCCCGTACCTTAATTGGGGAAACACAATTGAGTATTGTGAAGGGTTTCAACAGAGCCAATGTTTAAAAAAAATATTGTTCTAATCCTGCATTTATCTTAATGATTAATGGTATAAATCGTGATAATTATCCACAATTAACTCGCTTTCGAGACTACGTCATAATTAGAACAGTCGAATGTAGCATTCGGTGCACTTACAGTACAAACTTTACTAATCTGATAGCATGCTGCACTTGCTGGCGCAACAACTTCTGCCACAACAGTCTGCGTTGGTTGAACGTTCGTCCATGAATATCCGTTATTATCTGAAAGGGGTTTTACATTACTGTCATAGAATTTCACTTCAACATAATACGCATGGGAATTAGAATCTCGGTTCGTAAGCGAAAGTAGGGAACGAACAAGGGTGGGATCAAAACTACCCGAGGTAGGATTCATCCAGTACTGACTGTACTTTGTCTGAGTGTTTACCTGATAATTGGGATCTCTTCGAGGATCATACTTATCGATATATGTGTGCATTAGCGGGTATGGAGAGCCGTGATAACCCATTTGAGCAAGTGCATCCAGCTGCCAAGAACAAATAGTTATGAGAGAGCCAACAGAGGGTGATTTTGTTGCGGTTATTATCGGTGTCTGAGTTGCAACTACTATTGATGTTTGAGTCGCGGAAGGTATTATCTCCGTTGATGTAACTAAAGATGCAACCGTCACTAATGATGATGGAATATTTGTTGATTGTTTTGGTTGGTATATTGCATTAACAATAAAATATGCCCCGACTGTAACAATTAGCACAATTAACACTATTGCTACCAATTCATTGTTTTTCATCGCGCACCTACGCCATTATTTGTCAAGATCCCGATTAAGATTATCCTATGTTTGATTTGATAAAAAAAACGAATTTTTTTCATTTATTGTCATATGGGAAAACGACACAAAAATATCAACCACATATCCACTGATCCAACCGCTCCCTGACATGCTTATTCAAAGTAAACGGCTTTTCACTCTCCGCATTCTTTTTCATGTAATTCAAACCACCTTTGGAGAATCCGCGCTTTTTCCATTCTGAATATGGGATTGAGAGGATCTTCTTTCTAATCTCATCAGAATCCTGTCGTTCAATTTGATATTCGGGTGAGGCCAGATCAAGAGATTTCTTTTTGCTGATAAGATAGTGAGCAAGTTCCCGCGCTTTGAGGAATATCATATAATTCCATGAAGTCTCTTTTTCCTGATAACTGAAAACCTGAACGTTCCCACCGTATAGTGGCTCACCCTAAATATTATGGGCTTCTTTCCCGATGTGAACAAAAACACACTTCCCTGCAAACATCAATTATGACCCGCCCCAATCCGAGTCCAATTTGAGCCCGGATAAGGTTCCGGAGCGATCAAAAGAAGCCCGATTTGGGCGTATTTTACAAAAGTCCTCAAATTATCGTTATTTTGGCAAACGGACGATTTTATAGACCTCCAAAAGATGGGTGAAATTTCGCGAATTTCGTGAAAGAAATGCAAAAGGCGCGGATAGGTTGCGAAGTGCCCGTGGAATGCGAATAAGGGGCTTTTACATTGATGCCGGATAAAAATTTTGCGGGGCGAGATTGGAAAACGGGGGCTGAACTGGGGTTGGTTTTACGACGGAGAGTAAAAAACGTTCACCGCAATCAAATCCGGAAAAGAAAATTCCGGCAATCTTAAAAATAAAATCTCTCCCAAAAAAAATTATTTTGAACCCGGCGCCTTGGTCACAATCGACAGGGCCGTGGTGATCTCAGTCAACCGCTCGGCGGGTATACCCATCACCATTTCTCCGTCCTGGATGCCCGAGAACTTTCGCGAGCCATCGCATCCTAAGGAGAAATTTACATCGCCGGTCAGGTAGGTCTGGGCACAGGCATCCGCGCAGACGGACTGGATGCCCGAGAACTCTGAATGGATCCGGCCGCCGATGGTAAAGAGCGTGCTCTGCGCGAGTTTGAGCATACTCCACGGGCTGGTCACAATCAGCACAATCTGGGGGGTGAACGGCGCTTTTTCAAGAGGTGCATAGAGTGTCGCATACGTTTCCCTGGTATCGAGATGCGGTACACTCTCGATCGTTCGTTTGCATGCAGCGGACGTATCGAACTTTCCCAGCTTGTAATAGAAATCGCCATTCTTCAGGGTGGGGGTAATCTCGCGGAGGCCAAGCGCCCATGCACCGCCGTTGCATTCATGCTTGTCGGCAGTCGCGTAGAATGCCTCTCCTTCATTGCGTGCCAGACCGACCATACTACAGTGGCGGATCGTCTTGTCGATCTCAACCATCCCTGCCGGGATCTCCTCTTTTGTTGTGGCAAACCGGAATGCCACCGGTGAACCGGAAAGTTTCAGCGTCTCTTTGAGAATCGCAGAAGCTGCACTGAAATCTACGGGAATTTTCATAGCCTGTTCCTGCATAGTCTAAAACCTCTCAGTTCCTGACGGGAACTACAATCAGATCCGATACTGATTTACCAGTCTGAAGTATAAAACCTCTCAGTTCCTGACGGGAACTNNAAATATTTAAACGTACCCGTCTTGCAAAAGAATTGTTTTGTTGGTATTGAAATCATAGAATCGCATGACAACACGTTGATTGGTAAGGAGAACGGTGGGCAGGAAAAATACGGCAACAGGATGTGAACGGAGTACTGATTTCGATGAAACTGTCACCGTTCTGCATTTGTTCCGGAAAAGTATTGAGGATTTCCCCATCCCCGTCATTTCCCGTCAGCCCGGTACTTACTTTCCAGTCCTAAAGTTTGAACCCCGGGATTTTATCGAACAGTTTCTGGTACAGCTCGGTAAAAAGGGCAATATACTCTTTGGCACGTTCTGTCGCGACATAGGTGGATTTTTCCCCGTCTTTCATGAGCACAAGATATCCCTTCGAACAGAGAAACCCGATATAGTCCTGCCCGTTTTTTGAGTTGAGGTCGCACCGGTTGATAATGCCGGTAAATGGACGGGGTGTCCTGCAGAAGACAAGGACCTCCCAGTATATCTCATACGGGGTTCGCCGCTCCGCCATCGTTACCGCTGCTCCAGAGTTTGTCTGAGGATCGTCTCGTTTGTCGCGGTTTCATCCAGACGGCGGTTCCAGGCTGCAGAATACCGGCGGAACCCGATGGAGATGATAATGGCGACAATACCAATGGTCAGGTTGATCGCTGCAGCCACAAATGGCGTTGCAAAAGTGACCCCGTTTCCTCCGCCCACCGTGGCAAAGAATCCCTGCACGAGATTCCCCACGCCCAGCGCGATAAAGATAACACCCCCAAGACTGCAGATGANNCCGCTGGAGGGTCTTTTTGTTCTCCCGGTAATGGGCAAGCACCCGGACGATCCACCCGGTGATTGTTTCGGGGGGAACAGGTTCCCTGCTTTGTCTGGATTCACGGCGGATTTTTGTAATGCCCCGGAGGACCCGGACGCTGGTGATGATCCAGAACATCCCAATGAGGACGCCGGCTGCACCGATCACGACCTGCAATGCCGGAAAAATGGTAAAAGGATCTGCCGCTGCCCCGGGCAGTACTGATGAGATAATAGCCAGCATCCCAAACGTCATCACATTTGCGCCAAATATCATGTTCAGGAGCACGAGTACAAAGAAGCTTTTCAGTTCGTCTTTGAACTGTGAAAGAGTGGTATCGGTCATTGTGGTGTTTCACCGGATTACACGTATATTGTCGGTCTCTTAATAAAAACCATGAAACTAAAGTACGTAATTTAAAACGAAGAAGACCCGGAGGGGTTTTCTTTCCCGCCCGGAATCATGCGGGAAAAAATGAGAAAATTTATTCTTTCTTTTCCGGGTTCTCCGGGGCATCTGTCGGACAGGAGCGAACCGACTGGACAACGCCAAAGATGATGGAACCAACCGCAAACAGCGAAATGCCGATGATCGCGTAGACGATGATGTTAAAGTTCTGCTGGACAACCGGTATCGTCCCGAAGAAATAGCCGGCGAGCGTGAACGCAAGCACCCACATCGCCGCACCGATCACGTTGTAGGTAATAAACCAGCGGTAGGACATCTTTCCCACACCGGCCAAAAACGGTGCAAACGTGCGGATGAAGGGGATAAACCGGGCGATAACAATCGTCACTCCCCCATAGCGGTTGAAATAGTCCTGCGTCTTTTCCAGGTGATCGCGCCTGACGATACAATATCTTTTCTCGACCAGTTTCATTCCCACCGTATGCCCGATCCAGTAGTTGATCGTGTCACCGAGCACTGCCGCAATAAAAAAAACGATAAGGAGCAGTTCGATATTTATATACCCGGTGCCGGCAAGCGCGCCGGCAATAAAGAGCAGCGAGTCCCCCGGCAGGTACGGCATAACGACCAGTCCGGTCTCGCAGAAGATGATCAGGAACAGGATCAGGTACGTCCAGAACCCATAGGTCTGGATGATCCCGGGCAGGTACTTATCGAAGTGAAGGACCAGATCGATGAGGGAAAAAAATGGATCCATTTCAGGATATATATGGTGTATCTGGCGATAAATAAAGCGGATAACATGTTCTGTTAAGATGTGTCCGGATCGTAATCCGGTTCACGGGGCATATACAGGGGGAAAAATACGGGAAAAGTCAGGTATTATAAAGCGCCGGTGTCCATAGATTAGCAGGAAAGGATCGTATCCGTTTGAGGATACGATTTTGCAGTTCATTCGATCTGAATGGGGGCTTGAATTTTAGTACATGTAATACGATGCGGCAGGTGACGGATGGATTTCGGATCGACATTTTTTTATAAATACCGGCGTTTTGTCAAAACGCTCCAGATCTACCTGCTCCTGTCAGGTCCCGGGCTCATTGTGATGCTTGCCGACAACGACGCCGGGGGTATCACTACCTACACGGTGACCGGGGCAAAATTCGGGTATGGGCTGATCTGGTTTTTACTGCTGCTCCTCCCGGTTGCCTACGTTGTGCAGGAAATGACCGTGCGACTCGGCGCTGTCACGAAACGCGGGCATGCGGAAGCAATCTTTGATGCGTTCGGATCGTTCTGGGGCTGGTTCTCGTTTTTGGATCTCGCACTGGTGAACTGGCTTACGCTTATCACCGAGTTCATCGGCATGACAGCGGCGCTCATGATCTTCCATATCCCGCCGCTTATCACGGTCGCGGTCGTCTCGGTGATTATGATGCTCATGGTGCTGCAGGGACGCTACTGGACGTGGGAGAAGATCGCGCTTTTGTTTGCCGCGCTGAACCTGATCTATATCCCTGCGGCATTTATGGTCCACCCTTCGGTCGGCGAAGTGCTTTCGGTTGGTCTCATCCCGCATTTCCCCGGCGGGTTCAATGGCACGCTCTTCTTCTTTTTAATGGCAAACATCGGCACGACCATCGCACCATGGATGATCTTCTTCCAGCAGAGTGCGGTCGTTGATAAAGGCATGAAGGAGAAGGATATTCCCTGGGGGCAGATGGACACCCTGATCGGGTCAGCATTTACGGTGATTGTCGCCATCTTCCTTGTCGTCGTTACCGGTACCGTTCTCTATGGCTCGGAAATCGAGAGTGCGGCACAGGCGGCGAGCATTATAATCGTCAGTAATCCATGGCTCGGGACGTTTATCGCCATTGGCCTGTTTGACGCCGGGTTCCTTGGCGCGATCTGCATATCGCTTGCGAGCTCGTGGGCGTTTGGGGAGGTTTTCGGGTGGGCGCATTCACTCAATCTGAAGATCCGCGAGGCACCATGGTTCTACACCTGCTACTTCTTTGCGCTCATCAGTGCGGGAGCGGTTGTCCTGATCCCTAACGCCCCCCTCGTCCTGATCACGCTCTTTGTGCAGGTGGTTGCAGTCACCCTTCTCCCGGCGGCGCTCGTCTTTTTGATTTTGCTGTTGAACAACGAAGAGATCATGGGGAAGTACCGGAACACGAGGCTTCAGAACATCGCGGCGATAACGATCGTAGTCGTGATTATCGTACTCTCTACCCTGTACGGGATCACGACGCTCTTTCCGGGGTTAATCACGTAGGAGGATGGTGGTGGTATGGTGACGGTTGAAGGGGTTTTCGGGGACCGGATCGGAAGCGTGATCCGCGGGTGGATGAACAAGATTGACGGGATTAACCGGAAGTATGCGGTGCCGAGGATAACCATGTCTCCGGGCGTGAAGATCGCGCTCATGCTCCTCAGGCTGTACCTGGTTTTTCTCGTACTTCTGTTGGGTTATAAATTCTATACGTTGATGCAGTGAGGGATGAAACGATGCCAGTCGAACACGAACAGGGCGGCGCAAAACCGGCGGACCGGGAGATCTTCCTTTCAGATCTCCTGAACGCAGCGGTGATGGTAAAAGGAAAGAAGGTCGGGTCGCTTGCGGATCTCGTCATCGTAGAGACCGCCCGGATCCCGGAAGTCCGGTTCATATTTGTCCGGCGCCCGTTCGGGAACCCGAGCCTTCTTATCCCGTTTGAGAAGATCACGGACATTTCCCACCGCCGTATTACGACCGATATTGAGGAGTTGAAACCGTATGAAGCCCAGCCGGCCGAGGATGCGATCCTTCTGCGGGACTACGTGCTCGACAAGAAAGTCCTGGACCTTGAAGAGAATGAGGTGGAAGTGGTCTACGATATCCGGCTTGTGCAGAGGAATAAGAAACTGTACGTCACCGATGTGGATACCGGGAGGATTGCCCGGCTCCGGCGGCTTGGGTTAAAACCGCTTGCAAAGATCCTGTACCCGTCAAAGGACGAACGGGATGACTCCCTGATCTCGTGGACGTTAATCCAGCCCCTGCCCATGGATATCGGGAGTTTTGTCGGGAACGTGAAGCTGAACGTATTAAAAGAGAAGCTCGCCGATATGCATCCGGTGGATCTTGCAGATATCATTGAAGAGCTCGACCATGAACAGCGGGTCATGATCTTCTCCTCGCTCGATAACGAACAGGCGTCCGATACACTGGAAGAAATCGAGCCCAATGTCCAGCGGGATATCATCGCATCGTTGAAAAAGGAGAAAGTTGTCCAGCTGATAAACGTCATGACCCCGGGCCAGGCAGCCGATATCCTCTCGGTGCTCCCCACACCGGATGCCCAGGTGATCATCGCAGCGCTGAACCCGGACAATGCGCGAAAGATCCAGTCCATCATCGAGAAGCAGGAAGAACGAGTCATCAACTTTACCACGCAGAAGATCCTGAAGTTTTCACCGGATACTCTCGTGGAGCGTGTCCAGAATGACTTTCCCAGGTATGCCCGCGACAAGGACGTGATCATGTATGTCTATGTCGTGGACGAGAAGGAGACGCTTTTAGGTGTGATCGATTTAAAAGAACTCCTGAAGGCAGAAGACCAGATGCATTTACGCGATATCATGGTCGAGAACGTGATCAGTCTTTCGACGGACAGCACGCTCAAGGAAGCGTCCCAGCAGTTTGCGCGATATGATTTCAGGGCCCTCCCCGTCACTGACGATCGGCAGAGACTGGTGGGCGTTATCCCGTACCGCGACGTGATCAACCTGACCCATCATTTCCTCGAATAATTTTTTTGATTGTTCACCATCAATGGTGAGGATAATTGTCAAAGGAAAATCCGCCATCGGTTTTAACTGTTATCACACATCGGCGAACTGCGCTCTTCATCCGCAGGTCACCCCCTTGGTTGCCCGGTCAGGTATCCATCCCCCCGGTATCGTACCTGAACATTTTTCACCAAGGCACTCCTTGGTTGGTACAGGTGTTTCAATGGCAATTGACTGGTACAAAGAATTTGTTGACCTTACCTACGAGCCTGCACGGGACGACCTTGTCTGCCTCTATTCCTACGAAGCGGCGGAAGGGATAACCAAAGAAGAAGCGACAGGAAGGATCGCTTCAGAGAGCTCGACAGGTACCTGGACGACGCTCCACACGCTCCCGCCGAGAATGAAGGCGCTTGAAGCAAAGGCGTTTGAGTTTGACAACAACCTTGTCAAGATCGCTTACCCGCTTGCACTCTGGGAGGAAGGAAACGCGGTTCAGCTCATGAGCGGGATCGCCGGCAATATTTTTGGCATGAAAGCGCTCAAAAACCTGCGCCTGATCGATGTCTCGCTGCCACCGGCATACATGAAACATTTCAAAGGCCCGGCATTTGGGATGGACGGTATCAGGAAGATGATGGATGTCCACGGCCGGCCACTCACCGGTGCGGTGCCAAAACCCAAGATCGGGTTCTCTGCCAAAGAGCATGCGGAGGTGGGTTACGAGACGTGGATGGGCGGGTTTGATTTTGTCAAGGATGACGAGAACCTGACATCTACCCCGTTCAACCGGTTCGAGGACCGGGTGAAATATATGTCAAAACTACGGGACAAGGCCGAGAAGGAGACGGGCGAGACGAAGTCCGCGTTCCTCAACATCACGGCCGACACCGAGACCATGAAGAAGCGGGCCGACCTGCTCGCGGAGTACCGGCTGGAACTACGCGATGATCGACGTTGTCGTAGCCGGCACGGCAAGCGTCATGACGATGCGGGATTACTGCACCGATCTCGGGCTGGCCATCCATGCGCACCGGGCGATGCATGCCGCATTTGACCGGAACAAAAAACATGGCGTTACAATGCAGTTCCTTGCAAAACTGATGAGACTGATCGGGGTCTCCCAGATCCACACGGGAACCGCAGTCGGCAAACTGACCGGCACAAAAAAAGAGGTACGGGTCCTTGCCGATATCCTGCGGGAGAAGAAGAACACCGCAGTCAAGGGGATGCTCCTCGACCAGGATTGGGGAACAATAAAGACCGCATTCCCGGTCTGCTCAGGAGGGCTTCATCCCGGACTTGTCCCGGATGTGCTCGACATCTATGGCTGTGATATGGTGCTGCTGGTCAGCGGGGGCATTCACGGCCACCCGGATGGCACACGCGCCGGTGCACGGGCGACCATGCAGGCAGTCGAGGCATGGCAGGAAGGTATCAGTCTCGATGAGAAAGCAAAGAAGGCAAAGGAACTTAAAAGTGCCCTTAAAAAGTGGGGATATTACAAGCCGAAGTAATGGTGGTAATTTTCCCTTTCTTTATGATTGGGATATACAGATCAGATCCAGCGATAATTAAGTAGATCTTTGACCTTGATGCCAGCGCCTGAAAATTCAGAATCTCAAAAGCCTGACATACAATACCGTGAGGTGTTCAATGCAAGTATATCGGAGACGTTGCATCAGGCTGTAAAGATTGTCGCTGTAGATCCGGCGCTTGTCATTGCGGGGACAAGAATAATCATGTACCAAAAACAGGCAGCAGACAGGCGTAAATCGCTTGAGCACCAGGGATTGCTTGTCCCGCCGGTCATGATCGTCAGTATCACTTCGCGGTGCAATCTTGCATGCAGTGGTTGTTACATGCAACGACAGCGCACAGCAGCATCGTTACCAGATATGAACCAGGAGCAGATCCGGTCATTGGCTGAGCAGGCAGAAGCGCTCGGGGTTTCCATTATCGTTATCGCTGGTGGTGAACCACTCCTGCGAAAGAACGAGATTATTTCCCTTGCCCGTGCGTTCCCCCATGTCCTCTTCCCTATCTTCACCAATGGTCTCCTTATCAATGAAGAGGTCGCCGCAGAGATTGCAGGCATTCGTAATATCGTCCCGATGATCAGTTTTGAAGGGTTCAGGAACGATACTGATTCGCGGCGGGGTGACGGGGTATACGAGCGGCTTCTGGAAGCCTGCACACTGCTTGCCAAACGGCATATCTTTTTCGGGTGTTCGATCACGGTTACCGGCCAGAACCTTGCACAAGTCACAGATGAAAAATTTCTCCGGCATATGATCGGGGCAGGTGTCCGCGTCTTTATTTTTGTGGAATATGTTCCCATCGAGCCAGGTACGGAAGCGCTTGTGCTGACTGGTGATCAGCAGAAAATCCTGCATGCCCGTATATCGGGATTTACCGAAAAATTTCTGGCACTCTTCATCGGGTTTCCCGGTGACGAAACTACGTTTGGCGGGTGCCTTGCCGCAGGCCGGGGATTTATCCATGTGAGTCCTTCGGGCAATCTTGAAGCCTGCCCTGCGGCGCCGTTCTCGGATGCTAACCTGACAACCATCCCGCTGCGGGATGCCCTGCAGTCCCGGCTCCTTGAGCAGATCCGGGAGCATCACAACCTGTTGACGGAAACACATGGGGGCTGCGCACTCTGGACAAACCGGGCGTGGGTGAGCACACTACTAGGTAAATAATGAAACCGGGTTTCCCTCATTAGCTAGCGATTTCGGGAAAATTTCCATAACTCTCCATCGTTAATGCCGGTGGATTTTTTTTCGTCCCTTTTGGAACATGGCAACGTTCCTGCGATGGTTCAAGGGATGTGACATGTTGATGTAATCGGTATCCAAACAATCGTTTCCTTTGTGCTGCATATTCCCGCCGCAAACCCGCTATCTTATAAACCCGCTTTGAAAAAGTAGTACGCATTATGACCGGATTCCAGCTTGTTTCCCCGTTTCCTCCCGGTGGTTCCCAGCCAGAAGCAATCCGGAAACTGGTGTCCGGGCTCGCGGAGAATGCCCGGTTCCAGACCCTGCTGGGCGTCACCGGTTCCGGCAAAACATTCACGATGGCAAACGTGATAGCGGCAGCACAGAAACCAACGCTGGTCATCGCCCACAACAAAACACTTGCCGCCCAGCTTTACCAGGAGTTCTGTGATTTTTTCCCGGACAACCGGGTCGAATATTTCGTCTCCTACTATGATTACTACCAGCCCGAGTCCTACATCCCGTCAAAAGACCAGTATATCGAGAAAGACTCTGCGATCAATCCCAAGATCGAGATGCTCCGGCTCTCTGCCACTGCATCGCTCTCGTTTCGCCGCGATGTCATTGTTGTCGCATCTGTGTCCTGCATCTTCGGGTTAGGCAACCCGGAGAATTTCAAAAACATGGGAATTGATCTTTCGGT
>PNBP01000143.1 GCA_003136075.1 Methanoregula sp.
TCTGACAGGGGGTTCACGTTTGATACCGGAGGTTCTCACATTATCTTCTCACGGGATGAAAAAGTCCTCGCGTTCATGCGGCAGATGATTGTGGGGAACGAACAGCAAAATAACCGTACGACAAAAATTTTCTACAAAGGCCGGTATGTCAAATACCCGTTCGAAAACGGGCTTTGTGATCTCCCGCCAGACGATTGCTTTTTCTGCATCAGTGAATGCATAAAAACGCTCATTGCCGTTGAAAAAGGGGATATCCCGGCTCCCACAACCTTCCGTGACTGGATTTACTACACGTTCGGGAAAGGCATTGCTGAATGCTACATGGTTCCCTACAATGAGAAAATCTGGAAATATCCTACCGACAAGATGTCGCTGCACTGGGTAAACGGACGCATACCCCGGCCACCGGTCGATGACGTGATTAAATCCGCGATCGGGATTCCTACGGAAGGGTATACCCACCAGGCTGTGTTCTCCTACCCTTTAAAAGGAGGTATTGAAGCGCTGGTGAGGGCGATTGCCCAGCCCATCGAGGCATTCATCCACTGCGGCTTTCCCGTTTCTTCGATCCGCAGGGTCCAGGACCGCTGGGAAATCAGTGACGGGAAGAAAACGATCGCAGCAGATCGGATCATAAGCACGATACCTCTCCAACACCTGCTCCCGGCATTGGAAAACGTCCCAGAAGCAGTCCGTACCGCATGTGATGACCTGAACTACAATTCGCTTATCTGCGTCAATATTGGTATACAGGGAACCGTGCCGGACATATCGTGGATGTATGTCCCGGATTTGTCGCTGGGGTTGAGCAACCGGATCTCGTTTCCCTCGCATTTCAGCCGTCATGCAGCACCAGCCGGGTGCAGTTCAGTTCTTGCCGAGATCACGCACCAGCCGGGGGACGAAGTATCACGCTTTTCCGATGCACAACTGGTCAAAGAAGTGACCGGAACACTCGTGGCAATGAATGTCCTCAAAAAAAGCCAGATTATGTACTCGTCTGTTGTCCGTCAACCGTTTGCGTACGTGGTGTATGATCTGGACTACCAGAAAAATATTAAAATTATCAGGGACTATTTTGAATCCATCAGTATCCCCCTGGTCGGGCGGTTTGCCCGGTTTGAATACCTCAATATGGACGGGTGCATCCGTAACGTCATGGATTTTATCGACGAAACCTCTTGAATTTCCTGCCGGATGATACCGGCATCACGCTTATTACCCGTCAATGTCAAAAAATATACAGGAGTCTACCTGACCCATGATATCTGTCATCATCCCGACTTTTAATGAAGAAGAGAACATTGCCCAGTGTCTTGTCTCGCTGTCCCACCAGACGGTTCCGCGAAGCGAGTATGAGATCATTGTCGTTGATGGTGGATCAAAGGACAAGACCTGCGAGATCGCAGGAAAATATGCGGACAAGGTATTTACCCAGACCAGCAAAAAAGTCGGGGGCGCCCGCAACGATGGGATCATGGCATCGAAAGGCGATATTACGGCAACTACCGATGCGGACTGTATCCTCCCCCCGGACTGGATCAAACGTATTACCCATGATTTTCTTGATCCCACAGTCGTCCAGGTATATGGCCCGGTATACCCGATTGAAGAAGGGCTCGGCAACAAATTTTCGCTCCTTCTCGCAAACACCTTCTCCCGTATCGGGTACTACAGCCGGACGTTCTATTACACGCTTGGATGCAACACCGCGTTCCGCAAACAGGCAATCATAAATGCCGGTATGTACCGGTGCATCGATGCCGGAGACGATCTTGAAATTGCGATGCGGATAAAAGACCAGGGAAAAATCCGGTTTGACGGGCGGCTTAAAGTCGGTTTTTCCATGCGACGGTACCAGCAGTATGGAACATTTAACTCGCTTTATGAATGGTTGTATATTGTTGCCCATGGCGGCGAAACAAGCAAATATGCCTACACCCAGAAAAAATACAAATAATACTTTTTTGCCGGTAGACGATCAGGCAGGCATAAATTTACCAGCTGGCGATGCATCACCGGATGCAATCCAGTCAGAAAAAATAACCGCATTTAATGACTGTGATTTTGCGCGGACGATGGGGATGCACATTACCCGTGCTCATGACGGCTATGCCCGGGTAGAGATGGACTGTACAGGAAAATGCAGTCCGCGAATGGTTGCCCATGGCGGCGCCATTTTCTCTCTTGCAGACCAGGCGTTTGGCATAGCCGCCAACTGCGGCAGCACAGAACGGGTTGCCGTATCGGTGCATATCCAGTATATTGCTCCGGCACGCGGCGCCTTGGTCGCAATTGCCGAACGGATTTCCGATAATGGCACCTGTGACACGTACCGTGTGATGGTGCATGAAGGGTCACGCGTTGTTGCGGAATTTGAAGGTGTTGCGTTCAGGGTCTCGCCGGAGTGATTGGGGGGCTTTTTTTGGAGTCAGTTACTGAAAGATGAAATGAATGTTTTTTTTATTGTTCGGATAGTTGCTGATGATGTAATTTTTTTACGATGTTCCCCCCTTTGGGGTCGCTCGGGGGTCTCGTCGACCCCTCGCTGGGCAAGGCGGTTTTTATGCTCTCGATAGATGGCGATAATTTATGGTAAGGATAATGTAAAATTCGTTTCAGAACCGCCGCGGGGGCGCCCCGTCGGGGGTGGCGGGAGTCATCGTAACCGGGGGTATGGGGGCATCAGCTCCCATCAATGAAATCAAGTATAGAACCTTACAAAAACCTTTTACTGTGGTAATACGGAAACCCCATTGTTTCCTGCATATGATTATCCTCTTTTTTCTCCTCACCTACCCGCACCTTTATGTTCTCCCGGGGGTTCATACACACGTATGACTGTTGAACAAACAGCAGTAACCACCGTTGCCGGGCTCATGGCACTTGCCGCCCGCACCGCGCCCAAGGGAAAAGGCGTGGACACAATCTTTGTGAGGGTGCTCACAAAAAAAGAGCTGCCGGCACTTGCAGAGACCATATCTGCCATCGGGAAAAAATCTGGATTTGGATTTTTCCTGCGGGATGCAAAAAACATCGCCGCTTCCGATGCCTGCGTCATTATCGGGGCAAATGGAACTGATTTTGCCGGTATTAACTGCGGGGGATGCGGTTTTTCCGGGTGCGATGAGTTTGCAAAAGAGTGCAAAAAACGTTCTTCCAGAATAACACCCTTTGCTGGGCCAAATTGTACGATTCGGATCACGGATCTTGGAATTGCGGTAGGTTCCGCGGTGAAGATGGCGCAGATGCACAATGTCGATAACCGTGTCATGTTCAGTGCCGGTGCTGCCGCGCTTGAACAACACCTGCTGGACCGGAAATGCACGGTTGCGTACGGGATACCTCTCAAGGCGTCAGGAAAGAATATCTACTTTGATCGTCCGACAGTTGGGTGATACACTATGCCCATCATGATGATACGCGGCGGTGATCTGGATCTCGTGGAATACGAGTTCAAATCATTTCTCCCCGGCCAAATGCCAAAGACCCTTGGACTGGAGAAGAGAAAATTTGCCCTGAATCCAATAAAAGGTAAAATTTTTGTCAAAGCACCGGCCCGCATTCACTTAACGGTGCTTGACATGAACCGGTTTGCCCCGGATCATGCGGGCGGGGGCGGCACCGGGTTTGCTATCCAGTGTTACTGCACTGCTGAAGTGGCATGCACAAAAAAAGGCGTTCAGATCGATTACAGCCGGGCGCCGATTATCGAAAATTTTGTTGCGGTCTTTTCAAAGGCGGTCGGTTACAAAGGCGGTTTTTCAATCAAAGCGACCGATCACGAGCGCAAACATGTCGGGCTTGGTTCAACCAGCACGGTGATGATCGCGGTTGCCACAGCACTCAATGAGGCAGTCGGCAAACCTTTGACCAACACCGATCTCCGGCAACTTATCGGTCATAATTATGTCGAAGAGACCAAAGAGAGCACGATTGCGTTTGGCTTTGAAACGGGTGTCGGTCCGGCTGTCAGCACGACGGGCGGCATGGTTATCATGGGGNNAGGCCCGGCCGCGAGCACCCACGGCGGCATGGCAGTGATGGGCGACGAACTGACCCTCGTGTACCACCACCCGTTTGCTGAAGGATACCATGTCTATATCGTTGTCCCGCCTACAGACATTTCCTCGGCCGGGACACAGGAATTTGATCTGCTGATGAACAAGGCACGGACGCTCGATTACCGGGACCGGGAACTCAAGGCATACCTGTTCCTGATGGACCTTGTACCGGCACTGGAGCGCAATGATCTCAAGAAGATAGGGGACATTATCTGGGAAATTGAGTTCAGGGGTTCCAAGCGGGCTGAAGTCGAGCATCACAGTTACCGGATCTACCAGTACATGAGCATGCTGCGCGAAGCCGGCCTTGAATTTGTCGGCATGAGCTCCGTTGGCCCGTCAATTGCGATTGTCACCAAAAAAGACCGGAAAGCGATCGGAAAGATTCTCAAACCGATCGGTCTGACGATTGCGATCGCGACAAAAGTCGACAATAGAGGGCTCACCATCACCCACATATCATAATTTTTTTTGCGCTTTGCTGTTTTTATCTGGATAAATCTGGATCTTGGAAAACACGTTGTGGGGGATGATGTCCTCTGTTCCTTGTTATGATGATCCCCGACCAGCAAAAATTTTAATCACGATTACGAGAGGGGGTTTTAAAAAAATCTTATCTGTATAAAAAGTCCGGCCGAAAACCGTCAAATCTCCGGCACAACCATGCCCGGACCAAGCCCGCCCACCAATTCCCCGTCACGGGTTCGTGTCATGGCATGCCGGGCAGTTCAGGGCGTAATCCCGGATGCCCTCATTCCAAGGAGTAAACCCGATGCAGACCGCAGGTTTGGCATCATGAATTTTGCAGTACACTTTCCCGTCATCTGCCTGGAAATAAAACGGACAAAAGGATAATGCCCTGCCATCAGGGTCCGTCCAGTAATCGATGCGGGTAACCCGCGGGAGATCCGCAAGCGATAATGCAGTACCATTACACCGTTTCCGGTTGGCAAGCGTAATGGTAAGGTGCTGGAGGATATCATGCCGGTTATCCCGAATCCACGGGATGAGATCTTCGATTACGCCCTTCTGGCCCCACCCCCATTTCTCACAGCACCGGCCGCACTGCCGGCATTCCTGTTCTGGCCTCATGCAGTCTCCTAAAAACAACGTCGTTAAAAAACTTTGAGACGTCCCGGTTTACCTGAATCTTTGCTGGTATGGGCAAAAAAGATCGTGATGGACCACCAATCCTGTTGAAGCGTCTTGTACGACAACCTCATGATCATGTGCTGAGATCACCCCCCCTCATTGATCTCTTTTATACACAGTCTCAATAATTTTTTCAGGCACCACGAAGGGATTACCCCGGTTGTCTGGTGCGCCGGCATATTCTCCGGCATATAAGGCCGCCACCACCTCATTAAAGAGTATCGAGAACAAATAATAAAGACATAACGGTGATGAATGGCGGAAATCAGAATTGTCGGGACTGCTCACGTCTCACAGAAGAGTGTTGAAGAAGTCCAGTCAGCAATTGAAGAGTTCAAACCTGATATTGTTGCAATCGAACTTGATCCGGCACGGTTTTCGGCACTCAAAAAACAGGCCCGGGATCCGACGGTCGATGATGTCCTTGAAGTAAAAAATTTCAACTCCCTTCTTGTCCAGTGGCTTCTTTCGTATCTCCAGCGCAAGATTGGTGTGGATGTCGGGGTTGAGCCGGGCGCTGAAATGAAGGCGGCCATC
>PNBP01000057.1 GCA_003136075.1 Methanoregula sp.
AGGATTGCCGGAGCCCCCAAGAACGTTATTGCAATTCAGTTTAGGATTACTACGGGGCCAATTAGCGGACAAAATATTGGAATGCATTTCCATGATTAAAGAGAACAAACAAAAAATGCGTGGCTCTCCAAAAAAGAAACGTTATATTACTGCTCAATACCTCAAAAATGGAATGTCCCTGATATTATTTCAGGTAATACCCGATGACCACACAGACAATCCCCAGGTAAAACATGATACCAAAGTACTGGGTAATGCCGATAGGAATTGTATCGAGGTGTTTTAAATCCGGAATAAAAAGCATAATGATCCCTGCGGCAAAAAAACCAAGACTGAATTGTGTTTTTGTAGCTTTGTCCATGAAATACTCCTTGTGTTGTTATATCAAACTTTAACGGAAAAAACTTTGTTGTCTGTTCAATCGGGGTGAAGAGAAAGTATCACCAGCGCACATGAAATTATTGGCTGGTAAACATACACTATCCGAATCTGCTCCATCTCATTTCTGACGGGAAAAATACTCATCCGGAAATAAAAACAAATAAATCTCTACGTTAATCCTGTTTGTACTATCATCCGGTTGTCTTTTTTGAATGTTTGCGTTTTTTCTTACCAACAACAATCACAAAATTATTATTTCGGAGAAAATGTTCCGGATACATCAAGATCGCAGAAGCCCGGTTAAAAATTACCAATTACCAGAGAATACAAGTCAGATTCCGGTAATGGTGGGACAATCAGATCACTGGTGGCTATCCGTTCCTCTGGATACCCCAGTTCTTCACAGACTGCAATTTTTATCGGAATTTCCAACCCCATTGCAAATAACCTCCGGTAGAGTTCTTTCACATCGAACTTTGGATCGGCAAGAAGAAACACAATTTTCCCATGCCGGACTTCTTCGACTGTTTCCTGCATCGCCTTCTCNNTCGTGTCCCCTTCCATGGGCAATTACGACGGCGATTCGTGCGAGGGGCAATCGAAGCCGGGCAGCAGCAACCTGCAACGAAGAGATACCGGGCACAACATCGCCTTTCAGGTACCCAAGCCCGGCAAGCATGGGATCTCCGGTGGAGAGAATAACGGAATCGTTGGGAAGAACAGACAGGTTCCGGTAATTCTCTATGGATTTAACCGTACAGCCCTTTGCAATATATGGCCGGGCAAGATTGATTGCGCGCTCTGAACCGAAAACAAACTTTGCATCACCGATTTCACGGATTGCCTGTTCGGTGAGCATTCCCGGACCGCAACCCACACCAACAATCTTCATGAACTTTCACCAATAATTGTTCCCTCCCGGTTTACCAGGACAACCCGTACCAGTGGTTGAATTTTTCGGAATTCTGCGAGATTTTTTTGCACAATCTGATCGAATTGCGGGGATGCTGACAATTCCTCAACAGTCGCGTACCCGGTTGCCTTGAGGATCTGGGGATTGATATATTTGAGAATAAGCGCAGGAAGCCCGCACAGGATAACGGCATCTTTTGCTACAGCAAGCGCTTCATGAATTTTCCCGCCGATGAGAATAACCTCGTTCCCGGGAAACAACAAACGGGAAAATCTCAAACCAATCCGCCCGGTTGTCAGAACCGGATGACACGATGCAGTTATCCGTACTTCCATGGATTTTGTTAGGTGATCATCCCAGGGTTCAACAAGACCTGTCGTACCAAGAACCGATATGCCCCCGACAACTCCCACCCGTGAATTCAGGGTTTTCTGTGCGATCTCTTCACCCCGGGGTGCCGATAAGCACACATCAACGCCGGTTATCCCGGTAGTTGCAAGCGCTTCATCCATCGCTGCGAGAATACATGAGAGCGGTGCGCTACTGATTGCCGGATCGCCTTTCCGGTAACGGGGGGTATCCCGGGTAAAATGCCCGATGCCCGATCCCGGGATCAACCGGATGCCATTATCTGTGGGTGTGGCATGTGCCACACATTCAATACCAGCGGTTACATCGGTAGGATAATCCCCGGCAAATTTTTTACAGGATGCATGACCCTCATGGGCATCAACCGGTACGTCAACAATAAGCCCACAGGGAGANNATAAAGACTGCATGTTGATCTTTTTGCAGCGAAAGAATTGCAGATTTACACGCCGCTGCTGCCGTGGTGCCGGTAGTAAAACCCCGTTTGAGAACGGTTCCGGAAGCGGTCAGAACCGCCAATCCCTGCTCTACATTCTGGAGAAGATGTGGATCTTTGCATTTTTTTGTCCAGAGCGCAGGATATTCAAAACCGGTGACCGGGTCCTTCATGAATTTTTTTCCTCGATAAGGATAGTAATACATTCATTAATGGCAGCGACCGCAACCGGTGTCCCCCCGCGTGTCCCTTCGGTCGATATCGAAGGGATATCAATAGTCCGGAGCAGCGTCTTTGACTCCGCTGCATTGACAAAACCGACGGGTGCTCCGATAACAAGAGCCGGGCGGATACCTTCATTGATCATGTTACAGACCGTCAGGAGTGCAGACGGGGCATTGCCGATCACGATAATTGCACCGGGAATTTTTTCCCGCAGAGCGATAAATCCGGCAGAACTACGGGTAATGCCCTGTTCTTTTGCGATCTCATCCCCATAATCCAGCGCACAAATCACATCGCACGTGTGGCCTTTTTTCTGGATGCCAACCCGGACCATGCGGATGTCGGTAATGATCGGGACACCGGCTTTCAATGCCCGGATAGCTGCCGGTACTGGATCCCCTGCAAACCTCATCAGGTCAGCCATGGCAAAATCACCGACTGCAACCGAACATCGCTGCCGTACCCGGTCTTCAACCGTTTCGTTTCCTACCATTGTCCGGGCCAGCTTCCGTGAAGTTTTTGAGATCTCGTACGCTTCTTTTGTCGTAGCGCCCGGATCAATATACATATTTATGGTGGTATCCACGTGGTGTGATGATTCCTTTGACATGTTCGCCCTGCCTCCAGATCCTGCTTTCGCTTCCTCCAATAATCACCGTTGTGTGCATATCAACGGTATCCCAGACGGTTTCAATATCGCCCAGCGTGGTAATGATGGTATCGTTCCCGCTCTCGCGCAGTGCATTTTTCACAATAGCAATAGGTGTCGTTACCGCGAGATATTTCCGTGCATGCCCAATCGCAATGGCAAAATTATGTGGTCTTCCCTGGCTCTTTGGGTTATAGAGAACAACCGGAATACCGATAGAAAAGACTGCGTCAAGCCGTCGTTCAATTTGTTCAAGTGGCGTCAGAAGGTCCGAGAGACTGATGACCGAAAAATCACCGGACAGTGGGGAACCCACGACTGATGCTGCAGCATTTGCTGCTGTCACACCGGGAACAATTTCCACCGGGATATCGGCACCTGAATGTTCCAGTACCTCAAGAACAATGCCTGCCATGCCGTAAACACCGGCATCTCCACCAGAGACAATAGCAACTTTGTGGGAACGGGCAAGTTCGATCGCTTTTTTAGCCCGTTCCACCTCTTTTCCCATCGAACTCCGGATTACCTGTTTTCCTGTGAGCAGAGGCTCCAGCGGGTCAAGATACGAATCGTTGCCGATGATATAGTCTGCACCGGCAATGACTTTCAGGGCCCGTCCGGTCATGTATTCACGCCGGCCCGGGCCGATGCCGACAATGGCAAGGCCATGTGGTAATTCACCGGGCAATGGCAATGGTTATACCCCCGTATACGTGTTTTTTCATGACCAGCTCCTTATGTTCTGCAACAGCAAGTGCACACGGTTCGGCTACCCCGAGAAGACCGATCTTCTTTGCCTGCGAGAATGAGACTACGGATTGTGCGTTAATAGTATCGTCGTCAAGGAATATTAAATTGGCAGAGAGGGCAGAAATTGCATCGATAAGCCCGGTTTCGTGGCATTTTTTTGCAGTAGTTGCAAAGATCATTACCTGACAAAAATCAATACCCATTTCGCCAAGGGCCATGTGGATGGCAGCAAGTATCGCGTCTTTGGCTGCTCCCTTCCTGCACCCGATACCAACGGCATATTCACCTCTGCGGACCAGCAGGGATACCTCAGGACCGGCGATAACGATTGACGGGCCGGAAACGGAGTGGATTTTCACGTCCCTGTCAAGAATTGCTGCATTGACTGTGCGGGTTGAGTCATGGTTGAGGATACTGGAGTTGGTGCGTTGTGCAATGCGTTCAACGGAATCCCGTCCGGTTGCCTCGGTTGCAGTTGTAATGACTGGCTGAATGCCAAGCCCGGATAACTCCTTTGCGAGATCGTTTGCTCCATGATGACCCCCAACAAGAGGGATCGCCCACGCGAGATCCGGGCTCACGACAACAACGGCGGGATCGGTCCATTTGTCGCGGAGCAAGGGGGCAATACTGCGCATCACAATCCCCATAGACATCAGCGCAACGATTCTTTTTACCTGCGGGAAGATGTCTGCAAATACCGTAGGGGAATAATCCCGGAATTCTGCATCAAGAAAGCTGGCGATTTGTTTCGCATCACGGGCAAACCGGGGAAGTGCAATGACAATTGTGTCGGTCATGAATAGAGNNAAATGAAGGGTGCCCGGATTCAACAACACCACCAACAACAAGGAGCGCCGTATGTTCGATGCCAGCTTCCCGGGCAAGTCCCGCGATGGTGGCCACGGTCCCCCGCACGATCTTCTGATCAGGCCATGATGCATGATAGACAACGGCAGCCGGTGTTTCACCAGGGCATTCAAGTTTGCCGGTTATCGCTTCGAGTTTCTCCGTACCAAGGAAGATTACCATCGTCGTATTGAGCCGGGAGAACTCTTCAATCTGATCCTGTTCAAGTGTCTTTCCGGCAGGACGAGTGACGATTAATGAATCTGAAATCCCCCTTAATGTCAGCTGGGTCTTGAGTGCCGCCGCTGCAGCAAAAAGAGATGAAACGCCAGGTACGATCTCAACTGCGATGCCACGCAGTTCCAGTTCGCGGATCTGCTCTACGATAGCACCATAGAGCGAGGGGTCTCCTGAATGGAGGCGTACAACATTTTTCCCGGCTTTTGCATGGGTCTCCATCACTTCAATGATTTCTGGCAGGTGCATGCCCCAACTGTCCAGCTTGATGCCGGCAGGAGACTGATTGACCAGTTCAGGGTTTACCAGTGACCCGGCATAGACAAGGACATCGGCTTCCTTCAGGAGCCGGAGGCCTTTAACGGTAATCAGTTCGGGGTTTCCCGGCCCGGCACCAACGAACCAGACGATTGATGCCATTTCAACGCCTCGCGTACATGACACTCAGGTAATCGCTCTTTTCAGGCAGGTTGCCATCACGGTACACTTTCATATCCGGGAAATACATCCGCTCTACCAGCACAAACTCGCGGTATCCCTCGTTCCGTAATTGCTCTGCTTTTTCTTTTGGTTTACGGACCTTGAGCAGGATGCGGGCATCCGGATCTGTGCCATCTGATACGGTAAACCCCCCAGCCAGTGAGATACCTGCTGCTGCAGCAAACGCGGTGATTGAACTGATGCCTGGTTCCGTGCGATACGATACACCGGGATATTTTTCCGCGATGATCTCGCAGAGCCGGGAAAAGGTGGAGAAAAAATTCGGATCGCCGAGAATGCCAAACACTGCAGTCCCGTCCCGTGCGGCAGGGGCGATCTTTGCTGCATTGTTTTCAAGACATTTCCGGATTCGCCCCTCATCGCTGGTCATCGGAAAGTCCAGCATCACTGAGTCACGGTATGGTGCGACAAGATCCTGTGCAATCCTGCCCGGTACAAAAACCACATTGGCTTCTTTGAGGAGGCGTACTGCACGCAATGTAAGAAGGTCAGGATTTCCGGGACCAAGACCAAGACCAATCAGCATGCAGCACCATTCCCGACAATAATATACACCGGATCAATCGGTTTGAACATGACACTTCCTGCGATATTATAAGAGCGGGAAACCTGCACCTGAATTGCTTCCCTGAAAATGCCAATCTGCTGCATGATGTCGATACCAGAAGCAAGGGTGCTGACCATCACTGCATTCACGACAATAGTCCGCTTTACTCTGCGGGAGAGAACCGGCAGGAACTCCCCGATCTGTTTTGAACCGCCAATGAATGCACAGTCAAATGTCCGGTCGATCTTGAGAAAATCCATCGCTTCCCCGCAGAAAAATTCTATATTTGTTACACCAGCTTGTTCTGCCTGCTCTTGTGTATATCGGATCGCTTCAGGACGCCGGTCAACTGCATAGACTTTTTTTGCAATCCGTGCTGCGGCAAGGGAAATTTTTCCGGTACCGCAACCAAGGTCAAGCAGGGTGTCTTCGCGTTGCAACCCCATTTTAAAAAGAGAGATCGCCATAATTTCGTCCTGTGTCGGACCACCGGCCGGCTTTGTCTGGCCCATCTTCTCAAATTTTGTTGTGTTAATGTATTAATGCTTGTTTTACCCTGCCAGACAATCGCTCATCCACCCGGTGACTTGGAATGTCGGAGGCCCATCACCGTTCCGCATATCATTGTCCATACGCCACTCGAAAAGGCCGGCGAGGTGGTGCTTCTTCACGTAGGCACATTTGGCAGATACGGATACCCGGGTATCCGGCCCCCCGCCATCCGTGTAACCATCCTCGCTCTCAAGGCCGCCGATCATCTTCTCATAGGGGAAACCTGCCTGTGCATACAAGTCCACGTAGGAAACGAGGTCATACTTGTCCCCGGAACCGTACGACATGATATTGACCTGGTCCACGCTGTCCTTTAACCCCGCGACCGTCTCGGGGGACTCCACCCCGGGCCACTTAGTGTGTGTCAGGATATAGGGGTAGCCGTGCGGGCTGTTTCCCGCCGCAGCAAATGTGGTGTGGCACACCGAGAAAAGTTTGGTCAGCTGGGGGCATCATCGTTGATCTGGTAGCTCTCCCAGTCCATGTCGTAGCCGTCAAGACAGTACTTCTTCATGTAGGCCACCACGCTGTCGGCAAATTTTTGCGAGTCCTGCGCTGCCTGAAGATACTTATTGTCCATCTTCTCATCCCCGAAATTGGATGAAATGAATATCTCGGCGTCGGGATTGTCATGCCGTACCAGTGCGACTATATTTCGGATCTTTCCTGCATTCTCCTCCCGTGCCGAGCTTTCCTCCGGTGAACTGCCCGACGGGAAATCTGTCAGTACTCCATCGTGTACCGTGGCAAACGCGATGTACACGCGGTTGACCTTCCTCCACGGGATAGTAGCCTTCACCGACATCGAAGCGTTATAGGCACTGTCAAGTATGAAGAAGTACGCGGCAACGATCTTCCCGTTTGCGGGCGTCGTACCCCCCGAAATACCTGTTGGCATCGTTGTAATGGTATTGACGCCCCCGGTGTCCGAGGTTACGGTGCTCCCGGCCCCGGATCGACTGGCCATGTTCGTGGGAACCACCCCGTATATCAGGTTCCGGATCGAGGCGATGATGCCCTGCAGGATATCCGGTGCTTTGGTTGTGGTTGCCGGATGAGGTGCAGCCGTTGCCAGTGTCCCGGCAGTGGTTGTAGCAGCTGGTGCAGGCTCCGGCTGCAGCACGGCATGGACCTCCGCCTCCTGGCCCGGTGATACATAGACGGTCGTCGTGTATGGTTGGTAACCGTCGAGATAGAGGGAAACCATGTGGGAACTGTCCCCGGGAATATTGAAGAATTCAGCGGTTCCTGTGCTGTCGAATGCCAGGCAGTTCCCGGATTCATCGGTTCTGTCAAGACAGACGCCGGTGCCGGGAGGGCTCGAATCCACCCGGATACTTCAGTCCTGCACGGCTGTTGCAAGGGCGGTTATGGAAAGGCATCCGATCAGGAAAACCACAATCATGATGCAAATACAGGAAATCTAGCAAACGCGTGCCCGGTGCATACTCTTCATTCATTGTCCGGGATATTGCTCTTTTGCCCTGTTCCATGAAATGATTCTGAAATACGAAAACTCCTGCACTCTTATCAGATTGAATTATCAACACGAGCAGTTAGAAACAGGATAATAAAACAACCGATAAATGTGAGTGTTTTCCTTAATACACGGTTATTATGCAGTGCTAGGGAATGAGGATGATGAGGGGCAGATATGCCTTTACATGAAAATGCGTCCCTATTGATTCCTGACGCCTCCCTTTTTTAGGAAATAATATCCCGTGCAGAGTGTAAAGATGATCGCGGCAGACCCGAACATATTCACCGGGTTCGCGGTGCCGGTATCCAGCAGAATTATCCCCCGTGCAACAGCGATAATCGCAATTATTATCACCACCTCGACATGGATCACTTTTTCATTGATATACGCTGCTGTCACTGACAGAAGTTCCACCCCGATTAGAACAAGAAGGAAATAGCCGAAAATGCCCAATAGTTCGCCTTGTTCAAGAAGAAGCGGGGAATTAACAAAGAGAGAGATAAATACGATGTAAATGAGTTCACCGATAGAGAAGGCTACAATCAGCGCAAAGAGGGCGATGATGATACGATAAACGATCTTCTCATACTGTTTCAGGACATCATTTGAATCCATAGTAGCAGATATTTAAACGATTGATATATAGGTTCTGTAAAAACAGCAACAAGTCGATAAACGTGACATAGATATACCGTTCAAATTTTTCTACAAATTTAATCAGCATAATACCCCTCTACAGGAATCAGATCCGGTTTTTCCGGATCATACAGACTGACCACATCCCCAATAACAATCACAGCGGGAGGTTTCACTCCGGCCTGTACTGCAATATTCCCGATTGTTTTGAGCGTGCCGGTTGTTACTCTCCGATCTTTTCGCAGCCCGCGTTCAATGATTGCGATGGGAGTTACTTCGGATTTCCCGTTCTCCATAAGTGCAGATGCAATCTTACCAAGGTTCGCCACTCCCATCAGGATGACGATAGTACCCCGGCTCTGGGCAAGCCGNNGCGGGAGCAGGTTTTGTTGGGTCTTCATGACCGGTCAGGAGTGTTACCTGAGACGCGTACTTCCGGTGTGTAACGGGAATTCCTACGGACGCCGGCACCGCAAGTGCACTGGTGATACCTGGTACCAGTTCGATATCGATGCCTGCTGCACGGACGGTTTCCAGTTCCTCGCCGCCCCGGCCAAACAGGAACGGATCACCTCCTTTGAGGCGGACAACACGTTTTCCCTTTTGCGCCCGGTCAATAATCAGGGCTTCAATTTCCTGTTGTTCCAGCGTGTGCCGGCCACCGTATTTCCCGCAATCAATTTTTTCTGCATTTTTTGGAAGTGCAGACAGAATTTCTTCACCGGGCAGTTGATCATAGAGCACAACATCTGCGGTATTGATTATCTTTTCTGCCCGCATGGTCAGAAGCCCCAGACCCCCGGGACCCGATCCCACTAGATATACTTTATTTTTCATAGGTTATTCCCAGCCTGCTGTACGCGTCCTGTATCAAATCCAGCGCACGGGTGCGCAATCCCCGTCCTTGCAGACGAGCCTCCTCTAAAGAGGAGATATCCGTTTCAATGCGCTCAGTCCGTGTCCCGTCAAGCGACAGCACTTCTGCAATCAGGTGCCCACCCCGGCAATAAATGCCCATTGGCGTAAAACAACCGGCACCCACCTGTTCCATCACGGCCCGCTCGATTGCAACATCGGTCCGGGTCGGGGAGTGATCAAGAGCAGAAAGCATTTCCATCAGTGAAGGATCTACCCGGCTGACAACGGCAATTGTTCCCTGATTTGGGGAAGGAACAAATTTTTCCGGTGGTAGAATTTCGCCGGGAATCCGTATGCCGAGCCTGGTCAGTCCCGCCATCGCAAGCACAATTGCCCCATATTCACCGGCATTCAGCTTCCGGATCCGGGTATCCACGTTCCCGCGCAGATCTTTCATGAGAATATTGGGATCATGGCGCAGGAGTTGTGCCCGCCTCCGGGTGCTTGATGTTCCGATTGATTCTATATGATTAATCGAGCCGGTATAAGCAAGGAAATCAGCTGGTGAATCACGTGCAAGAATTGCTGAGGTAAACAGTCCGGATGGACGAATTGCCGGTATATCTTTCATACTGTGAACGGCGCAGTCAATTTCCCCATCAAGGATTGCATCATCCAGCGCCCGGACAAAAACACCCTGTTTGCCGATCTCATGAAGCGGAACATCGGTTATAGCATCTCCCTGTGTCGTGATAATCTTCTTTTCGACGTCAATACCCAATGCAGCTAGTTTTGCGCAGACCGTTTCTGTCTGTGCAAGCGCTAGCTTGCTCCCCCGGGTTCCTACTTTGATAGACATGTTGTGTACGCCTGAATGAGAGCGGTAATATCCTCATCACTATGACCTGCTGATAAAAAATTTGTTTCAAATTGTGAGGGGGGGAGGAAAACTTCCTTCTCAAACATGGATTTCCAGAACAGCCCAAATGCAGCGGTATCGCATTCTTTGACTTCCTGATAGTTTTTCGGGGGCCTATTCCGGAAAAAATACTTAAACATGGAACCGATGCGGACAAATGCTCCCTTCTGTTTTGTACCAATCGATTCTTCAATCTCCTGTGTCTTTTTATCGAGTCTGGCATACAGTCCTTTATTTTCATGCAGCCAGCGGAGAGTGGCTATACCGGCACAGAGAGAAAGGGGATTGCCGGAAAATGTCCCTGCCTGGTATACCGGCCCGGCAGGTGCTACTTGGCTCATAATTTCACGTCGCCCGCAGAATGCCCCGATGGGAAGTCCGCCTCCAATGATTTTCCCAAGTGTTGTAAGATCGGACTGAACGCCAAAGAGTTTTTGCGCTCCCCCGATACCGAGCCGGTACCCGGTGATCACTTCATCAAAAATTAAAAGGACGTCGTGCGCACGGGTAATTTCCCTCACATTCTGAAGGTAGTTCTTGTCAGGTATCACCGGCCCGATATTTCCCATAACCGGCTCAATGATGAGGGCGGCAACATCAGAATTTTTTGCCAGAAGTGTTTCCAATGCCTCCGCGTCATTGAACGCAACCTGCCGTGTGTGGGCAACAAGATCGGCAAGAACACCAGCAGAGTCCGGGACACCCATAGTGGTAGCACCGGAGCCGGCTTTTACAAGTACCGCATCGTGTGCCCCGTGAAATCCACCTTCAATTTTAATAAGATCCTTTTTTCCGGTAAATCCCCGTGCAAGCCGGATTGCCGCCATGGTCGCTTCTGAACCGCTTGAAACAAACCGGACCATGTCCATTCCCGCATGATCGCGTGTAATCATGCGCGCAAATTCCGGCTCAAGGGGTGTTGGCGTCCCATATAACCAGCCTTTCTCAAGCTGGGTTAAAATCGCCTGCCTGATGACAGGGTTTGCATGCCCAAGAAGCAATGGCCCGTATGCCATGCAGCAATCAATAAGGGTTTTCCCATCAACCGTGGTGATGTGAGAACCACGGGCTTGAGCCGTGTAAAAAGGGTACGGCTTGATTGCCCGTACCGGGCTGCTGACACCACCGGGCATCAATTGGGATGCTTCTNNCAAACAGGTCTTCACTTTTCATCAAGCCACCTGCACACATCTGCAGCAAAATAGGTGATGATCAGATCTGCGCCCGCCCGCTTTATGCAGGTAAGACTTTCAAACACGGTTTCTTTTTCCCGGATCCAGCCGTTTGCTGCTGCTGCTTTAATCATGGAATATTCCCCGCTGACTTGGTATGCGGCGACAGGAAGACCCAGTGTTGCGATGTCTGCAAGGATATCGAGGTAAAATCCCGCAGGTTTTACCATCAGGATATCTGCACCTTCATCCATATCCATGCGGGATTCAAGGTATGCTTCCCGACCATTAGCAGGGTTGAGCTGGTAGGTTGACCGGTCCCCAAATGAATATCCAGAGTCTGCCGCCTCGCGGAATGGCCCGTAGAGTGCTGACGCAAATTTGGTCGAGTATGACATGATGAGAACTTTTTCATACCCTTCCGCATCAAGAGCGTTCCGCAGGGAACTGACCATGCCGTCAAGCATACAAGAGGGAGCAATAATATCTGCGCCCGCTTCAGCATGGCTGACTGCAATCCGGTCCATCAGTTCAAGTGACTCATCGTTTAATAAATCCATTTCACCACAGCGGGAAGGGCCGACAATACCGCAGTGACCATGAGTCGTGTATTCGCATGCACATACATCGGTAATAACCACCATGCCGGGAAGTGCAGATTTGATAATCCGTACTGCCTGCTGGACGATGCCATCAGGATCATATGCGCTGGTCCCGTCAGGATCTTTATGCTCCGGGATGCCAAACAAGAGAACGGCACGAACGCCAATAGTCCATAATTCCTGGCAAACGCTGGCTATTTCATGAACCGGATACCGGAACTGGCCCGGCATTGCCATTATTGGCTGAGGTGTTTTTGCAGTTTCATCCACAAATAGTGGTGCAACCAAATCGTTTTTTGTAATATTGGTCTCATTGAGGAGTGGTTGGATCGGTCGGGACCGGGCCCGCCGCATTCTTCGCTGGGGAAACATTTCGCGCCACAATCTCCTATTTTACACTGGATACAGTTTGAAGATACATCATATTTATGATATAGTATTTTAGAACGCACGGAATTTTTTAAAAGAGCATGCGGCATAAGGTTCTGCAAAAATTTTGCCTGCCAGATAAAAAAAGAAACCGGCCAAATAAAACTAAAAACGCCAACGATCATAAGCGGATACGACAACATACTTTATACAGGGGAACTTCTCAACGTTGCCTAAACAATAACAACATTTTTTACCGGACACGATCACCACTAACGATGCACAGGAACACCTACCTTATTCTTATTCTTCTGGCTGGTGCATTGCTGCTTATTGCCGGATGTACGCAACCGGCACTTCCGGACAACCAAGTCAATAGTTCTCCTACCAGCACCGCGACAGATTTCGGCTCCCTTACCAATCTTGCTATAACAGGAACTAATCTTCCAACATCATACACGATCATCGAAAACCGGACAAAGAGCCGGGATGAACTAAGTCCACTTGCCATCGATCTAGGCTGGGAAGCCGGGTATATGGTGCGCTCGGTTACTGCAGGGGCACCTGATGGGAAGAGTGCAGAAATTACCCAGACCATTGCACTCTACCCGAATGACACGATACACAAGATTATCCGTCTTGCAGAAGCACAGGACAGATCCGATAAGAGTATGGTATTCTCTGATCTGGCACCACCCGTAACAGGAGATTTTACCTGGGCATTTCATGGAACCGTATCTGCCATTACTACAGAGACTCCTACCGGACTCATGCATACCAGTATTACGGGCAACTCCGGGGATTCTCCACAAACCCTGCAGAATTTTTCCGAGGTGCTGTTCGTTAAGGGAAACGTGTTTGAAGTAATCCGGATACGTGGGGCTCATGTCGATGACGACCTCCTGCAAAACCTGTCAGAATCAGCTTACCAGAAAATACCCTGAATACAAATATTTTTTTTAATCCAACCAAACCCCTTTTTACCTTTAAATGCTAACAGAACTGAAATGTTCAGATATCAAGGCAAAAGAGGTGAATAATGGATTTTAAGGATGCAGTGATGCAGCGGTATGCAACAAAACAATTTGATGGCCGCCTGATCGATGAATCACTTTTATTTCAACTACTGGATATCATCAGATTTTCGCCATCAGCATTTAATCTTCAGCCATGGAAGATCAAAATTATTTCCTCAGCAAAACTCAAAGAAAAGCTCAAAATCCATTCAAATAATCAGCTCCAGATCACATCCTGTTCCCATCTCCTGGTATTCTGTGCCAATACCGAATTGGAACTGCTGGTTAACCGTATCGAACAGAAACTTGAATCTCTTGGCATGCCCCTTGACGTGCGGGATCCTTATATCGGAATGATACGGAATTATATTAGTTCCATGGATCCGGAGCGCAGACTGTCATTTGCACGGGAGCAGGTATTTGTTGCTCTCGCAAATGCCGTGAACGGAGCAAAGGCATTGGGATTTGATTCCTGCCCGATGGGAGGTTTTGATCCTGCGGCTTATTCTGAAGCGCTTTTTATTCCGGATGAATACGTGCCTACTGTCCTCTGTGCAATCGGATATGCGGCAGATACACCCACGCCAAAATGGAGATTTCCCCGGGAAGACCTGTTCTTCTGACCGGTTTATTATTCTTAACCATTTTTCCTTAAAAATTGTGCATAGGTCGAGCATCAAAAAAAACACCAAGAATGACGTTGAACTGTATCGTATGATGAAGTTTTTGGAATCGGGAAAATAGATTTATTATGCTCTCATTTTTTTAAGAATTAATCTGTCATGTCCTGGCCCGAAATATGCCGGATATATTTGTTCCTGCAAAAATCCCAGTCGTTTGTAAAGGCGACGGGCGGATTGGTTTTCTGGAGCCACCGTTAAAAAAATTTCATGAGCCCCTTTATCCGTGAGCCGATCTACCATCGTTGAAATTAGAGCAGTGCCGATACCGTTTCCCCGGTATTTTTCTGAAACTGCCAGCCGGAGAATCCATGCCTGTCCCGGATTATTCTGGACACACACACCAATTGAATACCCGACAGGATGTGTGCCATCAACAGCAACAAGGAAGGTATCCGGACAGCAGGCACTCATCTGCCGGATAAAAACCGCAGACAGGTAGCTTGTATGGATGCCCGCCTCTTCAAGAGTGGTGACGGATGAAAAATCATCATCCTGATAATTCCGGATTTTTATGGGAGTGATCTCGCTTTCGATCATACTATGTAATCCACATGAACTCCTCAGGTATCATTCGGTGAAGGGATGGGAATCGGGTCATCGTCATTTTTGTTCTTTTAGCAAGATCTTTTCACCATGAGTAATGGCTTTAACTAGCGATTCAGCTGCCGCAAGATCTCCGGATTCTGCACTTGCACGGACAGAGAATGTTGCATCGGTGAGCAATTTTTTTGTGAGAACCCGGGAAAGATCGTCAAGGATTTCAACCGTCCGTTCATCCATAATTCCAAGACGGGCAAGCGCCTTATCCCGCTCCCGAATACGGACAGATTCTGCCCAGGTATGGAGTGAAGCAAGGGTATCATCAGCAGATTTGCGTTGGAGCTGCCGCAGGAACAGTTCCAGTTCGATATCGACAAACTCCTTTGCACGCTCTGCTTCTGCTTTTCGGGAGCTCATCGTTTGTTCGTTGATCAGTCGGAGGTTATCAATGGTAAAAAGACATACGCCGTCGATTGCATCCGCGCCCTCCTCAACATCCCGTGGCTGGGCGATATCGATAAGGATAAGTTTTCGCGGGTGTCCTTCCACTGGCCAGCACCGCTCTTGCATCGCTTTTTTGAGTTCTTCCACATGGATAACCGGGTGCGGTGCGGATGTACAGGAAATAACCACATCTGAGAGGGTGATATAATGGTAGAGGTCATTAAGTCGTACCGCTTTCCCACCGATCTTTTCTGCAAGTTTCACGGCCCGCCCGTACGTGCGGTTTGCAACGTACATCGCGGTCAGATGTTTTGCTGCAAGTGCTTGGGCAACCAATAGTCCCATCTCACCACTGCCAATAACGAGAATATGTCGCCCGCTTAATGTTCCCAGTTCAGATTCCGCAAGCAGGACCGCTGCAGAGCCAACAGAAACAGCGCCCCGGTTAATCTGTGTCCGTTTCCGGACTTCGATACCTACATGAATTGCTTTATTGATGCAGTACTCAAGCAGGCTGCAGGATGTGCCTGCAGTCTGGGCATCACCAATCGCTTTTTTAAGCTGCCCGATGATCTGGTCTTCACCGACAATCATCGATTCGATACCGGATGCAAGGGAAAACAGGTGCTGCAGTGCATCTGTACCTTCAAGCAGGAAATAATCCGTCCGCCCTTGATCAGAGAGAAAGTCCTGAAGCAATTTTCCGTCACCTTCGATAATAATTTCCACGCGGTTACATGTCTGGAGGAGCAATACTCCCCCGAACTGGTCTTTTACCTGCTGGAGAAACTCAGATTCGTCGCCAAACCGGAATGCTTCCAGAGCGTGAACCTTCGCCGTATGATGGCTTACACCGGCAATAGCAATAGGTACCGGTGCAGAATCAGTCATGGAGATACCTCTGTTGTACATCTATCAAGGCATCTTCCGGAGATTTCATCAGTTTGTCCCATATCGTTTTGTCGCGTAATACATCATGGAGTATTGCACTCCGCTGAGCCTGCGGCATACCGGTTTTTTTCAGGTTATCGCGGAGACGGTGCTGGAGCTCGATCATTGCATCCAGTGCCGGGAAACGTGATTCGATCTCCTCCCGGAGAAAGCGTGATACCGCCGGACTATCTCCCCCGGTACTGAGCGCAATAAGGTAATGGTCTCCCCTGGTAACAGCAGGAATAATGACATCTCCCGTGGTTCCATCTGCATTATTAAAGAGAATCCCCTGTTTATTGCAGATCTGCCCGATCCGATCATTCATTCGCAGGTCCGGCAGCGTCCCCACCACAAGAAATGCCGGTGCAATTATTTGTTCTATGTCGGCATCAGATAGCGTAGTGATATCCTTTTGGCAAAAACGAACGGGAAGTATTGTACATTGGTCACTGATTGAACGGCTCACGATAAGGACATCGGCTTCCTGGCAAAAACGTCCGGCTTTTCGTGCAGCTACTTTGCCTCCCCCAAAGATCACGACCTGTTTTCCTGCGCAGTCAATAATGAGAGGGATCATCCGATATTAGATTGGCTGATTGCGTTACATAAAGATGTTGGAATGGTTATTTTCGGGGATTTCTGTCATGAATAGAGGCTCGTTGCCTCTTTCGTTATAGATGTATCTATTGTTAATATGAATTCTCAACGAAAGCATCCTTAAGACCCAGATCCATTTCGTATGGGGAGTTCACTGGATTTTGGAAATATACTATCCGAATGTCAGACTTGGGTAATGTATCCAGTGCCAGAATCAAGGGTTTAAAATCGGATATACTGATGTCGTAAAAGATACCGGGAAACGACCAGAATATGCCCAGAATTCGATATCCTTAAATCATTTGAATGCTCACACTTTAAAGCACACTGCGCCGATAGTGTAGTGGTTATCACTAGGCGTTGCCAACGCCTAAACCCGGGTTCGAGTCCCGGTCGGCGCATTTCATTTTTCTTTTTTGTTAAATTTTTTTTTCACATACTCGTGAATAATTTACCAGATTCTTGTGAATAAATCGGGTTACTGTCAACCAAGTTAGTGTGACGAATCCCATCTTCGCGTTTTAACTCCTGATTCTGACGTACATAAATCGTAACATGGTATAAAATAGGGCGGATCTTTGAAATTTTTATAGATATCCATATAAAAACCAGTTATCGGGTAATTTATTGAAAATATTGCTCTGTAGAAAACCTTGAATGTAAGAAATAATAAGAACCTGTGGATGTTACAGACAATCATTTTGTTAGCGATTTCTTTGATCTGAATTCGGAATTTTCTCGCTTTGAGATCCCCCCTGAACTTTTTTTTCAGGACAGAGAATTTATTTTCCACGAGTTGTCTCCTGGGATAAATAATGTTATTGAACTGACGAGCCATTTCCTGACGGTAGGTTCCCCCGATAATCTCGTTATTCCAGGAGCGGATAGGGATAACAGAATTGGCATGAAGTTTTTCCCGGATCAATCGATGAATTGCTTCAGAGTCGTATCCTTTATCCATGACGTAACAATCGGACTTTCGGATTTTGTGACATTGCTGGAGTAATTTTTCTGCATGGCGTGTATCATGGATCCGACTGTTTGAGGCAACAAATCCAGTAATCACCTGTTGCTCGGTATCGACCGATATCGAAGTTTTCAGGAAATGTTTTTGGATCTTACCGGTTCGTTCTGAGAAATAATGGCTACAGTACCCGCTGGTAAATCCAGAAGAATCGATAGCGATTATCGGAATATTTTCATTGGTTGTGTAGAACAGGTTCACGGTCTTTCTGAAAGTTAACCGGAGATAAAAAGATTTCACTCGTGAGAGAAATTTCTGAAGCGTTGTGAAATGGGGTACTACTGATAGATCAAGGATCTCTTGAACTCCTTCCATATCTTTGACATCTTCGATGAATTCCCGGTAGTGCTGATTACGGAAATCTTTGAACAGAATCAGGATGAGCAGTTGATGTTGGGTGTAGATCTGCTTTGAAAATTTACATGAGTACGGATTGAGATGAGTTGACTTTATGACTGAAATGGCGGTCTGGATAAACCTGATATTCCGGCTTGCTGATTTCTTTGTTGTCTCCTTGCAATTTGACGACACATCAAAGTAAGGAGACAATGTACCTTAGATCTTTCGGTCGTCAGTAAAACCCGTTTTTTTGGGGGGATTTCTACAGAGCAGAAAATTTTTAAAATAAAGAAAAAGGTGAGTGGTGATAGCCACATCATTTCTTTTTGCTGACCGCTTTTTTCGCGGCGGGTTTCTTTGCGGCGGTTTTCTTCGCGGCTGGTTTTTTGACTGCTGCTGCCATCTGGATTCCACCTCCTACCGTAAAGGGTTACATTTTTGTCATTGTATGAATTAATAAATATTTTGGTCAGAACGCGGTTTTGGAGCATAGAATCGATACAAACCAGCGGTTTATTCTATGAAAAATGGCAGTAACCGGATATCTGCAACAATTCAGGCAGTTTTGTTATGAAATGCGCAATTACGCAAATTACGCCTTTTTTTCCGATTGCTCCAATACTCTTTGAATAAAAAATATCTTATCAGACCAAAATACATGTAAACAACGAGGAAAATGGATTGGCGCGGCAGCTAGAATTATTCAATACATTTTGAGTGTGCCCGGGTTTACATGCTACAGGGATAAAAAGTAATCTTTATTCGGTTCTGTTAACTTGGCGTGGGATGATTCAGAATGTTAACTGTCGTGGGATAGTTTCAAAATAGAATGGGTATAAAATCGCTAGACTTATGCCGTCAATAACTCATATGAAACTATTGTATGGTTAGTAGAGATGGATTACCTGCATTGGGCTGCATAGGACTCGGCATTCTTTTTATTTACATTGCGGCGACGGCAAGATTAGACATAATATTAGTTTGGATAGGGATTTTTCTCATTTTTGTTGGAATTGGAATAAATATATGGATGGCATCTAATTCCAATTGGGTACGATTCGGTAAATAAAATTGAAATTATTTTGCTGCCGTTGCAGCATTCTGAATCAGCGTTATCCACTTGTTTTCTCCCTCAACAACAATACCACATACATCAGCCGGTGTCTTTCCGTCAAGAGCTTCGTGGGGTCGGATGTAGTTGTGATAAATCTGCATCCCCGGTAGAACTTTTGTATCGACTTTCTTTAATCCCCGCATTGTCTTTTCCCTATCGCGGATCTCCCCGTTAATTCTCTCCATCTTATTGTTGTTCTCGTTCCACGCATTCCCCGTGAGTTTTATGGCATTAACATGACGGGAGCGCGGATTTGTAACGGTGAAAAGTTCGCGGTTGAATGCGTCATGGTACGCCGGTAGTCCATCGGTGATCATAACGTTGGGACGCTTTCCCGCGATCTCTTTTGCATCGTGGAAAATCTTTGCCGCGTCATGCTTGAACTTTGACCCCGCGACTTCCTGTGCAATCCAGTACCGGGTTTCGTCGTCCATCACGGCAAACACATACTTCATGTCACCCTTGATTTTGATGTAAATTTCATCTGCTCTCCATGTATCTGATACCTGTGGCTGGATCTTCTCGATGTATTGCTCCATCAGTGAGGTGTATTTATTAATCCACTTGTAGACGGCAACGTGAGAGACTTTAACCCCGCGAAGTTTGAGTGCCTTGGTAACGTTCCTGAATGAAAGCCCAGTGAAGTAGAGCTGCATCGCGGCTGTAATGTCCTGTGGTGTAGATTTCATGCCCTCAAACCCTGCATTCAGGACAAAGTGCTGCCCGCATTCCTTACAATAGTAAACCTGTATGTCGCCGTAATCATTGTGCCTTATGCCGTCCTTGATGATATAAGAGGAACCGCAGTACGCGCAGAGATCCGCCGCCGTGTTAATCGGGGTGATCCTCTTGACAATCTCAACCTGTTTACGGATGGCGAACGAGAGTTTCACGGCGATGATATGTTTGCACTCGACACCGCGCATCTGGTGATCTGGGCAATTGCAAGACCAGCCGAGATCGGTTTTCTTGACCTGATACGAGCCATGACCGGATTGTGACATGATACGGTACAGACTGTCGCTGTATCTCCAGATCTGGCCTTTCTTTTCGGTGATTGCTTTTCCGCGTTCCTCTCTGGTTGTGGTTAGGGGTGCAAAAATTTGGGACCTCTCTCTTACCTCACATATATTTTGGTGCCAAAACTATATAAGTTTTTGGCTCCAAAAATTATTTATGTATTAGGTGTAAATTACATACTATGAAATTGCAAAAACAGAAAGCATGGACATACAAAGACACCGAGTATGCAAAATACTCTATCGTTATCCCAAACAAGGAAATTGATAAACTCGGATGGAAAGAGGGAGATGAATTAGAATCAATCATTAAGGGGGAAAAACTTGTTATAGCGAAAAAAACACCCAAACAAATTGAGATAAATACTCCCTTATTTGGGAATTAATATATCTATTAGGAATAATATCACATCTCATTATAGAGGTATTAGTTCAATGAATCGAAAGGATCTTTCAAGAAGTTATACGCGTAGAGAGCCAGAGAAGCCAAAAGAGCCAGAGAAACGCGTATTGTCACCATCTCAAAAAAATAACATTAGACTTGTTTTTGAGGAGGGTGAGTACAGAGGGTGCCATAGGGCGCCGCACGAAGTGCATCATATTAATGAGGATAAAACCGATGACTCTTATAAAAATTTAATTGTGTTATGTGGTGCTTGTCACGATGATGCGCATGGAAAAAATCCTAAAAAACAAAAAATACCAAGAGAGAAATTGTATGGTATAGTAAAAAGACGTGCCAGTAATAAAGAAAAACGAATTAAAGAAATATTGTCAAAGAAAAGTAATCCTCGGAAATCAAATAAAAACTCCGATTTTCCAAAATTATTAGAGATGCCAAAACCTTTAGATTACACAAAATTAGATTTGGGACTAAAGGGGAAATTTTATTGAAATACTCCCCAATTTAGGTTGAGACAAAAAAATTTCCGTCGATCAACCTCACATAACGAAACCCCATCCTTTTTAGCGACAGTATTCCGCTTTTAATTCCCTTTTTTTGGGGGATTCCCGCCCAAACGAAAATTTTTTCATTAATTTTACGTTGATGAAGTGTTCTCTTTGCAGGACTTAATAGCCTGTCATTTGATGCATTTTTTAATGATTCCAGCAATCTTTTCTTACTAATCCATACCCCATTATCAGTAGACATTTTGTTTACCTCCATAAATTTCAAAGGATCGGGAATTCTTTCCGTCATCTCCAGTCAACACACCAGAATCCCCAAGTATCCCACTTTGGTTAACAGTCATCTCCACCCCACACCAAGTTAACAGAACCGTCAAGAACAATTAAAATTGTGAGGTATTCCCCCAGAATAGTATCCACAAGTTTAGTTGTCCCTCTACACTAGACCTCCGGATTCCATCACAATAAAAAAACGGAGAAGATATGGCATCTACTGATTTGAGTATATTATTGCCGGAGATGGCAAAAAATAAACATACCCCCTATTCCGGCAAGGCGGCGGAGAGGGATTCATCTCATTATGAATGTTTGCCAATGATATGCTGCTTAGTAATTTTGATCGAAGGGAGAATGTAAGACCCTATGGATCTGCTCTCTTTACTCAATCCAACAATATTTTTGTGGAGTTCAAACACATTTCCCGAGAGCATTGCGCTTTTTATGGGATCCTGGAAGTCGCCGTCTTCCATCCAGAACGGGTTGGATAATTCCACCGAGAAATCCCCGCTCATGGGGTTTGCCGTATGGGCGCCGACAACACTGTGGACATAGATGGCACGCTCATCCGCGATGTTCTCCCCTTTCCCGTCAACCGTAAAATTGTAATGGCCAATCGAGGGAAGCCCGGCAAATCCACCCCTCACTGCACTCCCCGTCGATGTTTTTCCGAAACGGTACGCTGTTTTGAGATCATAGGCAAACGCTTCAAGCATCCCGTCACGGATGAAATCGATTCTTCGGGTAAGTGTCCCTTCTGCATCCCACCATGCACTCCCTTCTTCCCGGGGGATATGCGGATTGTCAAACATAGAGAGCCCCGGAGCCGTCACCATCGTCCCTAGTGCATCAGCAAGTTTTGAGCGCCCCATATGGACATTCCGCCCGTTTAACGCGGGAACAAAGACGTTTGAGAGCAGATCTGCATAGGCAAGAGGTGACAGGATAAGGTCATAATCCCCGGTAGGGATATCTGCACCCCCGGCAGAGCGGGATGCAAAAAACGTTGCCCGTTCGCCGACTTTTTCCGGGTCGATGTCATCGATGAATGCCGCGTGGTCAAATTCAGATCCGGTTGACTGCCCGCTGATCGCTTCAAGGGAGACGGAAACTCCGGTACTCTGGTGAGTGTAGAAAATACCCTGCGAATTTGCGAAGGTTAGATTTCCTGACGACAGGTCGGCTGAACCGGAAGTAACTTCTGCCGGGTGTGCTGCTGCACTTTCAAGCATTGTTTTTAAGAACTCCTGTGCGCAACCGGGTTCGAGTTTAAGGTCGGGATCAAACGAGAGATCGATAGTGGGAACCGGCGATGGCTTGGGAAGCCCGTTCCACGTCTGGGGTGTTGCAAGATTTCCGCTGGCAACAGCCGCATCCAGACAGGCTCTCCACTGGTCAGGATTGTTGGTATATGATGCGCCGATCCTGCCGTGATGGATAGTCCGTATGCACAGCCCGCACTCTTTTGACGAGGTTGCAAGACTGATCTTTTTTTGTTTCAGGCTGGCTGATACGGACGTTCCGTTGCCGCAATAAACTTCCAGCTCGTCAACTTTCTTTGCTCCCTCTTTCAGGAGTGTTTCAATCCAGTCCACTGCCACCCACCACCGCATCGCACAACAGGACATGGGGCGCCCCGTCACTTACCGGTACGCTCTGCCCACCTTTTCCACAATACCCCGGGTTCATCAACCGTGTCTTCCCGCACAGGGTAATCCCATGAAGAGTGGTCAGGATCTCTCCAGAGAGAGAGACATCCCGTATCATTTTTGTGCATTCACCATTCTCGATCAGGTACCCGTACTCCGCGTTGAACTGGAACACGCCCCTGCCCGGATCAACCTGCCCACCCCGGGAGCCTTTAAGGAAAATCCCCTTTTTGCATTCAGCAAAAATTTCCTCATCGGTCGCATCTCCTGTTTCAATGAAGGTATTGCTCATCCGCACAAGGGGCGGCTCACCTGCCATAGCCCGCGCATGCCCGGGGACGCCGTTTCCAACAGATGCCATGGTTTCACGGTTATGGAGAAATGCATTGATGACACCCCTCCTGATGATTTCAGTACGACCGACGGCAACTCCCTCTGCATCCACCGGATCAAAGCCGAACTCGTGGATGCCGGGATCATCGACGATAGTGAGCTGTTCGTTTGCGATTTTCTGTCCTGTCCTGCCTTTGAGGACGGAATTTCCTTCCTGGATCAGATCACCTTCACTGGCATGTCCCACAGCTTCATGTGCAAACACACCGGCAAGTTCAGGATCGAGCACAGCATGCATCTTCCCGCCTTTTGCTGCACCGGCATCAAGGAGCGCGACTGCTATATCTGCCGCTTGTTTGCCTTTCTCTGCCTGATGCCGGAGGTTGAATCCATGGATGGAGTGATCACGCTCATGGCCCATCTGGATGTTGCCGTTCCGAGATGCGACCGCCATAACGGAAAATCCTGACCGGCACATTTCATAGGAGTATTCGTTGCCGGAACTGTCCAGAAAATGGATTTGTTCAATTTTTTCCGTGTAATTCGCCCGCCGGTTTACTACAAGGGGGTTGTGTGCCGAACGCTCAATCTCTGACAGGAGTGCAGATTTTTCCTCAATGCTGATTGAACGACAGTCCTCTTTAACCGGGACTGTTAGGAGCATGCCGTGGCGTACATCTCCAAGAATCACCGATTCTTCCGTGATTTTGGCAAGTTTGGTGGCATGGTTGAGAATGTTCTCAAATTCTTTTCTGGAGCCGGGAGCGTAATTGTCAATTTGAACTATGCCCCACCCGCGGGGCCCCAAGACACGGATCACGGCTTTATTAAAAAATGAGGTTCCGGCAGATTCCACAATCCCATTGTCAATATCTATATGGGTATGATGGCCGTTGACATGACGAAGATCATAATACCGGATACCGGGCGGTTCTGGCATGATATTCATGCCACAGTCTGGTTGAGTGTTGGGGTTTCTGCAACCATTGCTGTCGATCGCATCGCCATTTTTTTGAGCTTGATAAGGAACCCTTCTGCATTCTCCGGGACAAGCGCATGTTTGAGCACTTCATCGATAGTGTCGACAGGGATGACGGTGACAAGGGATTTGTACCGCTCTTCGATGAGGACATCATTGATATTTGTCCGCGGGATAAGGACGGTCTTGATACCGGCTTTTGCCGCTGCTTCAATCTTAAACGTAACCCCGCCCACCGGCAGGACATCGCCCCGGACTGATAGCGATCCAGTCATGGCAAGGTCCTGCCTGACGGGGATGCCTTCGATCGCACTGATAACTGCAGTTGCAACACTAATCGATGCAGAATCCCCTTCAACACCGCCATATGTTCCGATGAACTGGATGTGGATATCGATATTTCTCACATCTTTTCCGGTAAATTTCTTCAGGATCGCACTGACGTTTTTAATGGATTCCTGCGCGATTTCCTTTAACATACCTGTTGCAATGACGGTACCGCTTGCGCCCTGTGCAGGGGTGACTTCCGCCATGATAGGGAGTACGGAACCGGAATCGGTTCCCATGACCGCAAGCCCATTGACGCGACCGATGCGGGTGCCGTCAATAACCGTCAGCTCGTATTCACGGCTCCTGCGGATATATTCATCCGAGACCTGGTCTTCAATAGACCGTGCCGTCAGCTTTGCCGCAGTCACGTGGGCGGCGGTAGTCAATGCAGCGCCTTCCTGCCGGGCAATATCCCCGGCAACACGAATCAGCCCGCCCATATCCCGCAGCTTCAGGGTAAGGTGCTCTTTGCGGTTCGAGCGCCGCCGTGCTTCCCGGATGACTTCATCGATTGCGCCGGGGTCAAAGTGCGGGATCTTGCCATCATTTTTAACTTCCTGGGCGATGAACCGGATATATTTTTCCCGGTTTTCCGGAGTATCTTCCATACTCTCTGACATGTAGACTTCATACCCATATCCACGGATACGTGACCGCAATGCCGGGTGCATACCCTGGATCGCATCAAGATTTCCTGCTGCCACCATCACAAATTTGCAGGGCACCGGTTCAGTACGGACCATTGCACCGCTTGACCGTTCACTCTGGCCGGTGATGGGAAATTCTCCCTCCTGGAGTGCGGTAAGCAGGTTCTGCTGGGAGTGAGGATCCAGCGTATTAATCTCATCGATAAACAGAACTCCGCCGTTCGAGCGGTGGATTGCTCCTGCCTCGACACGGTCATGTGCCGGGGTTTCCAGTCCACCGCTCTGGAAAGGATCGTGTCTAACGTCGCCAAGAAGCGCTCCGGCATGCGAGCCAGTACCATCAATAAACGGAGCGGCGGCCTTTGTATCATTTGAAACGAGCAGTTTTGGGACCATCGCTTCCTCGCGGGGGGTTGTATAGCGCAGTGCCATAAAAACAAACGCTGCAGCGATAATTCCCATCAGCCACTGGTAGGTAAGGAACGCATAGCCGATGATGCCAATCACGAGAATCATCAGGAGCGTGTTCCTGAACTGTATCTTCTTTTTTGCTTCGGCTTTATGGGCAGCAACAATCTGTTTACCCCGCCCACCGGCAACAGTTCGTATGACAGGATTATTGGGATCGTCGGAATTGGGATAAACCATAATATCCAGCAATTCCTCTTTTGGCAGGAGCTCAGCCATAGCTTTTGCAAGCATGGACTTGCCAGTGCCCGGGCTACCGATCATCATGACATGCCGGCGCTGTATTGCCGCTTTCCTGATGACTTCGACTGCATGCTCCTGACCAATCACCTGATCGATCAGTTTGGCAGGCACTTCGATCTGTGAAGACGCTCCGGGAACTACAGGTTCCGGAGCTGGCGGATTTGCGGGGGCCTCTGTCTTCACTTCGTCGATTGCCTCTACGGGCTGTTCTGCATTTTCCATTGGAGATTTTACCTCTTTTTCACCCTTCGGTATCCATATAATTTGACGCATAATAGTTTAAGTACTTTCAGCTGATTGCACCGACCCGTGACTTCAGTCGTAAAATCTTAAAAAAAACAATGCATAATAATACAAAACAGAAGGATGTATACTATGGCAGAGATGAATTTTATCCCTTTGATTGGTAAAGGAACATTATCATGAGAGTGATCAGCACAGAAAAATCCCAGATTCTTGCTGCCCGTATCGCCGAGGCACTCAAAATACCGGTTGTCGATGTAAAATTTTCACGGTTTCCCGATGGCGAACATTATCTTGCAGCGGGGGATCTGGATGACGAGACAATCATTGTCGGGAGCATTGTGGACAACGATACATTCGTCCAGCTGCTTCTCCTGATTGATGCCTGTGACAGCTCAACCAGCCGGCTGGTCATTCCGTATATGGGATATGCACGGCAGGATAAACGGTTCAAAAAAGGAGAGCCCATCAGCGCCCGCGCTATTGCGCAGGTATTAGGACGGGGAGTCGAATCGTGCATCACTGTCAACATACACGAACCCGAGGTTCTGAAGTACTTCGATGCCCCGACAACGAATCTCTCAATTGCTCGTGAAGTGGGCGAATATATCTGTCGTGCAGATATCCCTGATCCACTCATTCTCGCTCCTGACGACGGGGCACTGGCATTTGCCCGGGATGTGGCAACAGTAGGCGGATGGGATTACGACCACTTGGAAAAGACCCGTTTGAGCGGGGTTGAAGTAAAGATGGCACCGAAAAAGTTGTGCGCCGCTTCACGATCGGTGGTCATTGTTGATGATATTATATCCACCGGGGGAACGATCGCAACTGCCGCAGGTATGCTCTACCAGCAGGGCGCAAAAGACGTGTATGCATCCTGTGTTCACGGGGTGCTTATCGGTGGTGCCTATACCCACCTGAAAGCAAATGGTATCAGGGACATTATCTGCAGTGATACCATTGAACGGGGATGCAGCAAAATTTCTGCCGCCGGATTGATCGCCACGGCACTCATCAGGGAATAATGGTAAAACCGGGATTTTCTTTTTTATATATGGGGGAGTCGCTCGATGAAATGCGTCCTTGATTCTACCGTTTTTTTTCTCGATTTCCCGGTTTCCGGTGAGATGTATACGACACCGCTGGTCATGGGGGAACTTGTTGATCTCCCCTCAAAATGCCGGTTTGAAAAATATGCTTCATCAGGCCTTCAGATCCTCACACCAAAACCGGAAAGCATCCAGCGGGTTCAGGAAGCTGCAAAACATTCACGCGACTCCGGTGTTATTTCTGATACAGACGTCGAGATTATTGCGCTCGCCCTCGATCTGGATGCGGTTATCTACACGGATGATTTTGCGGTCCAGAATGTTGCGATGGAACTGCATGTTCCTGTGCATTCAATCCAGCAACGAGCTGCAAAAAAAATAGTCTGGAAATACCGCTGCAGCGGTTGTGGCAGATATTTCAAAAACGACGGGGAATGCCCGATCTGTGGTTCAAAAATTAAACGAAAACTTAAATAGATAACGACAGACCTTTTGACCATGTCTTCTCTTGACGATCTGATCATGCGGGCTAAGATGCTCCTCTCGGAGGGACATAGCCCGGGCCAGATTGCAGATGAGCTCTCCCTTTCCATGGAAACAGTTACGTGGCTGCTCACCCAGGTAAAAGGCTCCACTGCACCAAAAGATGTTCATATTGACTGGTCTGCGGTGAGCTGCCAGGCACCCTTACTGGAAGAGACTGCATTGATGCTGTTAAACCGGTACTATGGCTCACAGAGCGGGGAGAAGATTTCTCCGGCAGGTGTTATCGTCGGGATCGCACTTTCGGGGATTCCGCTTGCAACGCTGATTGCCGTTCAGGAAAATGCAAAACTTGCCATCTATCACCCGACAAAACAGAATGTAAGCGAACACCCGATCGGATCTATCAGTGGTAATTTTGCATCGGTCTCCGGAGAGAGATGTATCATCGTTGATGATGTTATCACCTCAGGTAACACGATGCGGGAAGTAGTGAAATATCTAAAAAAGCACGGCGCGACACCGGTTGCTATCTGGGTAATCTTTGATAAGCGCGGTATAACAGATGTTGAAGGAGTACCAGTTTATTCGCTCTTCAAAATATCCCGGATTGATTAATCATAATTCTTTTTAGATTTAAAAAAGAGATCAATTTATATAGAAGTTCAATTCCACCTTTTACAGCATCGGAGGATCAAACATGTTAGAAGGTCAACCAATTGTTATTTTAAGAAATAATGTCGAGCGTAATCGCGGGAAGGACGCCCAGCGCTCGAATATTATGGCGGCAAAAGCTATCGCCGGCGCTGTGAGGACAACCCTTGGTCCACGGGGAATGGATAAGATGCTTGTCGGTTCTATTGGCGATATCGTCATCACAAACGATGGCGCGACGATTCTCTCGGAGATCTCGGTTCAGCACCCCGGTGCAAAGATGGTCATCGAGGTTGCAAAAACACAGGACGACGAAGTCGGAGACGGCACAACAACTGCAGTGGTTATTGTCGGCGCACTGATGGAACGGGCTGAAGATCTGCTCGAACAGGGAATCCACCCGACGGTCATTGCACAAGGATACCGGATGGGCATGGAAAAAGCCCTTGAGATCACCAAAGGGCTTTCGTTTAAAGTAAGCCATGACGATCGCAAGACCCTCCTGAAGATTGCAGACACGGCAATAACCGGTAAATCCATCGAATCCGTGAAAGGAAAACTCGATGGTATCATTGTCGATGCAGTAATGACGGTTGCAGAAAAAGTAAATGGCAACTTCCTTGTTGATGAAGACGACGTCATGATCAAGAAGCAGAAGGGGAAGTCGATGGATGACGCTGAATTGATCCGTGGCGTTGTCATCGATAAGAAGCGGGTGAACGAGGGTATGCCCCGCAAGGTCTCAAAAGCAAAAGTCGCACTCGTTGCGATGCCCATGGAGATCACAAAAACCCAGGTGAAGGCAAAGATCAAGATTACAGACGCTGAACAGATCACCGCATTCGGCGAGCAGGAGCGCGAAGCACTCAAGAAACTTGCCGATGCCGTGATCAACAGCGGTGCAAATGTCCTCTTCTGCCAGAAGGGTATTGCAGATGCAGTACAGTTTTTCCTTGCAAAGCACGGGGTATATGCGATTGAGGATGTCCCCGAGAGTGACTTAAAGTATGCCGCACGTGCACTCCATGCAAACATCGTCAACAAGCCCGAAGATCTGACGGCAAAAGATTTGGGAAGTGCCGAAACGGTCGAAGAAGATAATGACGTGGACATTACCCGCATCTCCGGATGCAAGAACCCGAAGACCATTACCATCCTCCTCAGGGGTTCCAGCGACTACCTGCTCGATGAACTGGAGCGGGCGGTTGTTGATGGCACCCGGGTTGTCATGGATGCCATTGAAGACGGCACCTATGTTGTCGGTGGCGGGGCCGTCGAAACGGAACTTCTCATGAAGATCAGGAATTATGCAGAGTCTGTCGGGGGTAGAGTTCAGCTCGCAATCGAGAGTTATGCCGCAGCATATGAGTCCATTCCCCGGACTCTTGCAGAGAATTCCGGATATAACCCCATCGACAAACTTGTCGAACTCAAAAATGCCCATGCAAAAGGCAAGAAGAACGCCGGGCTCAATGTCTACACAGGAGCCGTTGTGGATATGCTTGCTGAAGGGGTTCTTGAACCGCTCCGGTCAAAGCGCCAGTCAATCCAAAGTGCATCTGAAACGGCGATCATGCTTATCCGTGTCGACGATATGATGATCACCCAGTCAAAACCCCGTATGCCACCGGGTATGTAAATAAAATACAAAATTTTTCTTTTTCTGAGTGTACCCGACACTCTTTTATCACCCAGTCATACTTTAAATTTGCAACTCGGGCATAACACATACACCCAACAACATCGAGCCCGATCAGAACACGCGAAGGTTCTTCAGATAACTATTAGTGGAATTGACAAGAAAAATATCTGAACCGGGTGCCGAGGTAGTCTAGTCCGGAAAGGCGGTAGCCTCGAAAGCTACTGGCGCTTTGCGCCTCGGGAGTTCAAATCTCCCCCTCGGCGTACAAAAAAATGATCTTTTTATTCAGCAAGTAAAGGCATTATGCATTCGCAAACATTTATAAAAAAATGAGAGAATTCGCATTTAATATTGTAATAATCAATAAATATGACCTGTTCCAATTACATCAATATCGATCAATAAAATAATTTAATGAGCCAGGGTTGCTCAGGATACTATCGAAACAAGGGAGACAGGGATATGGTCAGGATAAAGAAAAATAAACCACCCATTTCTGGAGAGGCTCGTTCGTTTCGTACGGTGAGAAGACTGAATCTGAACCAGACCTACCTTCCCTTAAAAATCGGGGTCATTGCCGGGTATATTCTTCTCGGACTCCTTTCGGCATCCACCTCAATGTTCGGTATCCTTGTCGGGGCTCTTCTGCGAATGGCAGGATTCTGATTCTACCCATCGTTGGCTTGGTTTTCGTACGAAAGTCCGAGCGCCCCGCTATTTTAGTAAAGGTTTAACCTGAATTTTTTTTAGAGAATGAAAGACAGCCAGTATAATCACTGCACAACGATCGTCCCATGCATTGACGGATACATAGCGCAGGAGTAGTCATAGGTCCCGGGCCTATCGAATTTTGCCGAGCAGGACTGGCTTAGAGAAATTATTCCTGCTCCGCACGAAATACCCGATTCTTTTGTGAAGGTGACCGTATGCGGGACATCGTCCTTGTTCACCCACCGGACAATTGAACCGACAGCAACAGTCAGCGTTGCGGGGTCATATGCCATGTTCTGAATAACAATTGTATTCGCTGATACCGAAGCAGTCTTTGTTGGCGCAGCAGTCACGGTCGTGGGTGTTTCCAGGGGAGTGAAAGTTGTCGTATGAGTGGTTGTGAGGGGGACGGGCGTTTGCTGTTGGGGTTGTGGTTGTGAACAGCCGCATGCCAGCAGCAGAAGAATAGNNAATGAATTGTTTCATAGACTCAGGTAACCTCCGTATCACCATAAGATTATGTGCCGGAAACCTGATGAAAAATGGTCTCTGTCTCACATACAGGACAATACGAACCATCAGGGCGATATAGTAGTATCTTCAGGTCAGAGGGGAATTTTTATCTGGATCCGCCTCAACAAGCACTGTAACCGGCACCTGCCTGATAATTTCCTGCAACGATTCTGCATGGTAATAATCGGATAGGATCATATCCCTAAAAACAGTAACCGGTAGTGCACGGGCAAATTTCCAATTCTCATGGGACGGGTGGGGGAGGACCAATCCAAGCTCAGTACGGGAGAGCGCAGGAATTTGTTGGAGGGCATCTGCAATGTTCTGTGACTTAGTCTCTTTTCTTGCCCGCTGCACAAATATCCTGAAATCATCATACCGGACATAAACACCCTCCCCAAGGACTTTTCTGATGAGACTGCTGAGAACATGGTTAAACGGACTGCCAAAAAAAGAGTACACAACGACAGTTGCTCCCCGCTTGCTCGGGTCCTGATAGACATGGATACCCTGCTCGCCAATACCTTCAGGAAAAGGTACAAACGATTTCTTGAGTAGTGCTTTTTCTTCGCTTCCCAGCGGGAGCAACGTATCCCTCCGGGCAATAATCCGCTGGACGGCTTGGCATATCAGGGTAGAATACCCTTGTTCCCCGCCTCCTGACCAGAAAACACGGGATTTTTCGCTCGCATGGGGAACGACAACGACTATATTATGCCCTTCATCACACTTCACCATCGACCAGCTTTGGCCGCCAAGAGAAAATTCTCCTGAATCCGGGCTGTTGACAAATCGTGCATCCAGTTTCCCCACAAAATCTCCATCCGGAGTCACAGCACGGTACTCCCCGCTGCCGCTGATGACCGAGTACAAATCTTTCCAGTTTGATCGCCCGAACTCCCGCTCTGCTTGGGTTCCCAGCATGACCATGTCCCCATCAATAGCAAGATACCCTTCCGTGACAAGATGAGATACAATTTCTTCGAACATATCCCTAGGAACCGCAGAAAAAGCCGGGTGGGAGTATAGTTCGCAAACGAGTTTTTTCCTGCTGATGCGGGAGGTGTGGAAGAGAAGGAGAAACATTTGCTGGAGTAAAACATTATACGGTTTTACCAGCGGCTGGAGATGTTCGACATCCTTTTGCATGGCACACTCCATGATCGCACAGCTGCAGAGCAGATCACCGGGGCTTGCAAGGATCCATGCAACAAACGCAGACCGTCCTCTCCGGCCACTTCTCCCCATCCGCTGGAGAAATGATGACACCGAGCCGGGGGGGCCAATTTGGACCACAACGTCAAGATCCCCGATATCGATTCCCAGTTCAAGCGTACTTGTACAGATAATACAGGCACCCTCGGCTCTATGGAATGCATCTTCAGCAGTTTTCCTAAGAGACAGTGACAGTGATGAGTGATGGATATGCAGGTTTCTGATACGTCCGCCCACCGATTTCATAATTCTCTCCGCGATGCTGCGGCTGTTGACAAACACCAGAGCCTTTCTTCCGGCAACGATATGAACCAGCGCGTCAGCCCGTTTCTCTTCTTCTTCCTCCACAACAAACAGGAATTCCTTTTTTTTTGGCGGGGACACCACCTCGACAATCTCCCTATCCCGCCGGTTATCAGAGAGCCATTCAAGGATCTCGTCAGGGTTTCCGGCAGTTGCCGAAAGTCCGATGCGCTGGATAGGATGCCGGGTAATCCGGTCAAGCCGGTCAAGCAGGATTTTTAAGTGCACACCCCGCTCTGATTCAACAAACGCATGGAGCTCATCGATAATAACATACCGGAGGTTTTTGAGATCAGTGCATAATTTTGTCTCCTGCAGGAGAACTTCAAGTGATTCCGGGGTGATCATCAGNNTAGGAAATGCGGCGGTTCACCATCCTTCCACCGCCGATCACCCTTGGGAACATCCCCATGCCATTTTTGTAGAGAGACCCCGGTCGGGACACAGAATGCAGAAAACCGCTCTTCCTGATCATTGATGAGCGCCTTTAACGGGGAGATGTACAGGCAGATTATTCCGGGTCTGCCATTTTTTAATATATCATCCATGATGGGGATCAGCGCCGCTTCAGATTTCCCCCCGGCCGTCGGGGCAAGAATAAGTACATCACTTCCCCCGGTTACCGCCCTGTACGATCGCTCCTGAACTTCCCGCAGCTCATCCCAGCCCAGCCGCTGGTTCAGTACATGCTGGAGGGATTCGTGCAAGTGAGAAAAAACTGATGTCACGTTCGTACAAGAGCATTATGCCGGACGTCTTATGGTCTTTTGGGCGGGATTGACGTTTTCTAAAATGAGTGCAATTTTATTTTGCAAACAATTATATACAAATATCCTCATAGAAATTTCCGGTAAACGATGATATCACCATGGGCTTACAGAACCGGTTTTTTCACGTGCCCATGCTTCCCATTCACTTTTAGATAGGGAACCAGATATTCTCCCGGTTCCCCTGCAGAGGATCCTACTTAAAGGTAAAGCTAATAAAGGGCCCTGATACGGGATACATAACCCATCCAGACCGGAGATACTTTTTTTTGGTCAGAGAAACGAGAAATAACCATGGAACTCGCGCAGAAAAAATGTTCAACCTATAAGCCCGGGTCCCCACCCATAACCAGAAAGGACACTTTTGAACTTTTAAAGGAAGTACCCGGATGGTCACTGGATAACGGGCATCTCACACGAACATTCACGTTTGACGACAGTGGACGATCCATCGAATTTGTCAATGATGTTCTCTCGCTGTCCACGCAGGAAGGCCATATTCCGGATATCGCCATGAAGGAGGGGCGATTTGTAACGGTGTCATTTTATACTTATGCAGCGGGGGGGCTCACTCTGAACGATTTTATTATGGTTGCAAAAATTAATGAGCGGGATACAACTGAATAATCTGTCCTTTTTTTTCCTTTTTATTAAGATTCCTGTCATTCGGGGAAATTCCGGAGGACCTTCCCCCGTATTGCTTCTTTTGGGTAGGCGCCGATAATCCGGTCTACCATCTTGCCATGCGAGAAGAGAACGATATTCGGAATCGCTGATATATTCAACTGCATCGCAATCTGCTGGTTTTGATCGGTATTACATTTGCCGAATGTGACCTTTCCGGCAAATTCCTGTGCGAGCTCCTCAATGGCAGGAGCAACCCGCTTGCAGGGACCACACCAGTCTGCCCAGAAATCAATCACAAGGGCAGGGTGACTGGCAATGATATCCGCAAAATGTGACTGGTTTATCTCGATGACCTGTCCGGTTATTCCTGCCTGATCCATTTTCTCTTTAAGTTCCTGCATCCGTTTTATCCGGAGCGTCTTGAGCTCTTTATCGTCCATAGTTTCCAGTATACCAGCGCTGCTAATTGAATGTAGCGAACAGGACAGTAATATGCAAGTGAGTAAAGTATATCAGCGCCTGCCGACAATAGTATTACCCTGACTGTGCAGCGAGGTAGGGTAGTCAGGATATCCCGACGGGCTCATAACCCGTAGATCGATGGTTCAAATCCATCCCTCGCTACTGCTTTTGTCGCGTTTTTTTCTAAAAAGACCTGCGGGGGGGGCATTCCATGTGTTCTCTGCTGAATCCTTCTAGCGNNACGGGCAGAAAAGTGGCTACACGCGTATAGTTCCGCAAAATATTGATTTTTTAAGAGAAAAATCCTCGGAATATTACGATGCCCTGGATTCAAATGATTCAAGCTTTGACTGGTACGTCCCGTCAATAAAGTTAACCTGCCGCGGATCGGCTGTCTCTCCGGTTATCGGAAGGGGGTAGCACCCGGTGAGGCACCCGGTACAGAGATCATCGCGGGAAAACCCAATCGCCTCAACCAATGCGTCAAGAGAGATATGGTGAAGTGAAGTCGCCGTAATACTGTGCCTGACTTCATCCTGAATTTTATCACTTGCAATGAGTTCTTTTCTGGTAGGCATATCCACGCCAAGGTAGCATGGCGCTTTTATCGCAGGGGATCCAATTCTCATGTGAACCTCGCGAGCTCCTGCATCACGCATCATTTCGATAATTCTCTTTGAAGTGGTGCCCCGCACAATACTGTCATCCACGAGCACGACAGATTTGTCTTTCAGATGGGCAGGAATCGGGTTGAGCTTGATCCGCACTGCCCGTTCACGCTCCTTCTGCGTGGGCATGATAAATGTCCGCCCCATGTACCGGTTCTTCATCAGGCTTTCGACAAACGGAATTTTTGAGCGCTCCGCATACCCGATTGCATAGGCTGTACCGGAGTCAGGAACCGAGCATACCGAATCCGCGCTCACCGGGTCCTCTTCAAAGAGTTTCTTGCCGATCGTCCGCCGTACATCATAGACAAGAACGCCATCCATCACCGCATCTGCCCGGGCAAAATAAATGTATTCAAAAATACAGTGAGCGCGCTTTCCGGCAACAGCGATCTGGGTGCACCGGACACCGTCTGCATCCATCTGGATAAGTTCCCCGGGTTTAACATCCCGGAGAACCCTGCCGCCCAGTGCATCTACAGCAACACTCTCTGATGCCACAATATACCCCTGATCGAGTTTGCCGAGGCAAAACGGCTTGATTCCCAGCGGATCTCGGAACGCATAGATTATGCCATCAATCATGATGACGACCGAGTATGAGCCCTGCATCCTGCGCATACAGTGGCGCACGGCATCCTCAACACATCCGGATTCATCGATCTCGTCGATAAGGATCTTTGCAATGATCTCGGTGTCCGTCGTGGTTATAAAAATCTGCCCCGCCTTTTCATATTCATCGCGGAGTTCACAGGTATTGACAAGGTTTCCGTTATGTGCGATCGAAATAAAATGATCCTTAAACTGGAAATTAAGAGGCTGAATATTTTCCGGAAGGTTGGCGCCCGTCGTCGGATACCGGACATGGCCAATACCGGCAGTCCCTTTAAGATCTTTTAAAACAGGAGGCGAAAAAACATCGGCAACAAGCCCCTGCCCCTTGAATTTGCAGAGATTGGTGCCATCAAATGTAGAAATTCCAGCGCTTTCCTGACCACGATGCTGGAGAGCGTACAAGGCATAATACAGTTGGATGGAAACACCGCCAGCATCGACGATGCCAACGATACCACACATGATAAATCTCTAATGCGTTGGGATTTTTGGTCTTTTGGTATTCCACTTATTGCTGACCAGTTTCGTGCTTCTGCCAAAACCACAGGCAGAGCAGACTTTTTTCTGGGCATGATACGAGATCTTCCCACAGCGCCGGCAGGCGATATGAGTTTTCTTGTTTCTCTTACCCATTGATGGAGTGCCTTTTGTCATGTTAATTCACCTAAGATTCCAGTGATGGCGAGATATAGATTACATTATCTCCACGGACGATCAGTGTGCCCACCTTCTGAACCTGTCCGTTTTCAACTTCCTCTGCCTTGTCAAGGACAAGGTTCATATGAACATCATATCCCTGAAGAACTCCCCTGATTTCTCTCCCGCCTTTGAGAGATACAATAACGGGCTGGCGGTTCAACACCAGATCCAAAATATCCAACGGTCTTTTGGTCATACAAATACCCTGTGTTACCATCGCTCTGGAGTAATATATGTGCGTGAGCACTCTACTTAAACATACCGTAGATCGGTAACCGGGACACTCAAACGATGATCAGTTTTCCCGGATCTGCCTGCTGATATGTACGAAGTATCTGGTATTAACCTTTTTTAGCGTGGCAAATTTTTTCATACCGGGACGATGAATGTAAAAAGCAGAAACGATGAAAAAAATTATCGTAAAAAAACGGCATTCAATCCGTAAAAGCCAGGCTCAGGATCTGCTTGAACGCTTATCTCTCCAGATAGGCCCGTCTTCTTTGCTCTTCCATGCCGATATGATCGAAATTCTTGAAACCAACTCGGATATTGCGATTTACCTGGTGAACAAAAAACCACTCCTGATGGATACCGGGGACTGGGTATTTCCCACACTTAAGGGTGCAGTGCAAATCCCGTTCATGGAGCGCAGAGTAAAGGTGGATGCCGGAGCTATTCCATATGTGGTCAATGGTGCGGACGTGATGCGCCCGGGAATAGTGGGGGTATCAGTGGACGTAAAGGCGAAAGAACCCGTCCAGATCGTGGATGAGCGGCATGGAAAACCGCTTGCGATTGGGGTAGCCCTCTTTGATAGTCCTGCAATTCTCGAAAGTTCATCGGGAAAGATGTGCAAAAATGTTCATCACGTCGGGGATGAATTGTGGGGCCTGGAATTGTAAACCAATAAAAAACGATAAAAACGAGATAATAATTCCCGTTCCGGCTCTTTATTGAGACCAAATTGCTTCCAGACCCTCTTCAAATAGATACTATTAAATAACTTTCACCATACAGTTTTTTTATGGTTAAGATCATAGACACACTTCTTGGCAAGAGTTCCGCAAGCACGGACGATGATTACATGGAACTCGATCTCACCTCGTATGAGGAACATGGGGGTTCTGCCCCGGCACTTCTCGTAAAGATCGCGACGATCGCAGATCTTAAAGATACCCCCCGGGTCAAGGATGAGGTTTACAACGGAAATATCGTCATTGTCGACATCTCACGCCTTAAAATGGACAAGATTTCCTATGAGCGCGTCCTTAAAGACCTCAAAGAAGTCGCAAAAGATGTAAACGGGGATATCATCGGCCTTGGAGACCAGCGATATGTTGTTCTCACACCAATGTCGGTGAAGATCTCGCGCGACAAGATCGGTGGGGCATAAGTGCGACAGGTCGTCTCAGGTCCGTGCCCATCCTGCAATACTGAAATAGAATATCTGTATCAGACAGAGAATATTCCTTTTTTTTCAGACATTCTTATTATTTCTGCCAACTGCCCGTCCTGCGGTTTCCGCTACGTGGATACCCAGCTCCTGAAATCTTCTGATCCGGTGCGCTACGAGATGCCGGTGACTACGCGCGAGGATTTGGACGTTCGCGTAGTCCGGAGCACGACTAGTCTCATTGAGATTCCGGAGATGGGAGTACGAATAGATCCGGGTCCTGCATGCCAAGGTTTTATTAGCAATGTTGATGGTGTACTTGACCGGGTTGAACAGGTGGTCAAAGGGGCTCTTGCGTGGGGAAATGAAACCGAAAAAGAAAACGCGTGCGCCATTCTCGCAGACATCGCGTCGGTACGGGCAGGAACATTTCCCATCACCCTGATCTTGCAGGATCCTCTGGGAAACAGTGCGCTCATATCAGATACCGCCAAAAAAACGGCGTTTCAGGAAGAGCCTGAATAATTTTTATTTTCAGGTTATTTCGATATCCCCGAGCCATGCCCCGGGTTTTTCGATAACTTCGCCGACAACCTGAGCACCCGGTACCGCCTTTTTCACCGCATCTGCCCCATGTTCCGGAACGACATAGGCATATCCCATGCCCATGTTAAATGTCCGGTACATTTCAATGGGGGAGATGTTTCCGGTTTCCCTGATCCAGGTAAAGATCTCCGGTGGTTTTATCGGGTTATCAAACCGGAACCCAAAGGAGCTCAGCCGTTTAAAATTGATCAGCCCCCCTCCAGTCACATGACACATGCCATGTACGGTGCAGGATGCTGCGACATGGAGGCTTTCGTGGTAAATCCTGGTCGGTGTAAGAAGTTCGCGGCCAAGCTTCTTTCCGTTGCTGAGCTTCACATCATAATCTGCATATTTCTCTACCACAGTGCGGGCAAGGGATAGTCCGTTGCTGTGAATGCCGGTTGAGGGCACGCCGATGATTTTATCGCCGGGTCGTATTCTTTCTCCGGTGATTATTGCGTCCTTTGCCTGAACACCCATACAGGTGCCGGCAAGATCGAGCCCGTTCACGAGTCCGCGAAGCGATGCGGTTTCGCCACCAACAATGTCGATATTTGCCTGACGGGCACCTTCGTTTAACCCAAGACCGATCTGCGCCATCTTTTCAATGGAGAGCCGGTCAGTTGCGATATAATCCACAAACGCAACCGGTTCCACGTTCATAACGTAGAGATCGTTGACATTCATCGCGATGCAGTCAATCCCGACTGTAGACCAGTCCTGGAGATGATCGGCAACAAGCATCTTTGTCCCGACACCATCGGTAGTGAGTGCCAGCACCTGCTCCCCGAAATCAATAAGACCGGCAAAATGTCCGACGTTTCCGAGCATCGTATGCTTGCCTTTCCGCTTGTAACTCAGGTTTTTTATCAGAGATTTGATTGCAGTTGCCTCAAGATCGATATCAACCCCTGCATCCCGGTAGGCATTTTCAGTCATTACATTCCTCTGAGAGACGGAACTCATCGTGGAGCACCCGCACTGCACGGGGACCATCCTCTTGTTTTACGACAAACGAGATGTTGGCCTCACTTGACCCCTGTGATATCATCATCACATTTACCCCTTCACGGCCAAGAGCAGTAAAGATCCGTCCTCCTGTCCCGGCTGCACCGGCCATGCCGGCACCCACAACTGCCACCGCACAGACATCATGGTTATGCGTCACCTCGCGCACAATACCCTGCTCAACAAGGAATGCCAGTGCGTTCACTGCGGCGGAGAGGTGGGACTCATCAACGATAAGCGAGATGTTGGCCTCACTTGATCCCTGCGATATCATCATCACGTTTACTTCGTTGTCGGCAAGTGCGGTGAAGATGGCTTTTGCCACACCGGGCCTGCCGATCATCTGGGCGCCATTGATATTGATGGAGCCAACCTTTTCGATATACGTGAGGGCTTTGACCACCCGGCTGTCACGATGTCCGTTCCTGACGATTTTTGTTCCGGGATGGGAGGGATTGAATGTATTTTTTACTCTGACAAGGATGTTTTTTCTCATCGCCGGATCGATCGAGCGGGGATGCATGACTTTTGCGCCAAAGTAGGAGAGTTCCATTACCTCGATGTACGAGAGGCTTTTCATCACCCGCGCATCACTGATCACCCGGGGATCGGAGGTCATAATGCCATCTACATCTGTCCAGATCCAGATCTCATCTGCGTCGATGCCGGCACCAATAATAGATGCCGAATAGTCTGACCCACTTCGTCCAAGAGTGGTGACAATGCCCTCGCTTGTGCAGCCCATGAATCCCATGATAACCGGTACTTCTTTATTCAGGAGTTCCCCGACCCGTTTTTTAATGAGGGCATCACTTTCCGGGAGAGCCGTGGATTCTCCATGCTGGGGGGTGGTAAGGATACCGGCTTCGCACCCGTCCATTACGGTGGAGGGAATGCCATGCTGGCGAAGAGCGGCACCAACGATCGGGGCAAGCATTCGCTCACCGTACGAGATAATGTAATCTTTAGAGCGGGGTGTGAGCTCCCGTAAATTGTACACAGCGTAAAGGATACTCTGGAGGCTGATGAGTTGTTCGTCGATGACAGCTCCCACTTCTGCAACATAATCGGGTGCCGCACCTTCAAGTGTGGTCATATGCCGTTTCCCCAAGGACTGGATCAGGGGTGCAATCGCCGAACTGTCCTTTGCGGTTGGAAGGGTGCCGGCAATTTCAATGAGCTGATCCGTCACACCCCGCTGTGCAGAAACGACAACTGCCATTTCGTCGCCAGCCTCACGGTGTTTTTTAAGAATATCAACGACCCTCTTGATACACTGCGCATCAGCAACTGATGTTCCGCCGAATTTCATCAACAATCTCATTTGTGTTCCCACACTTGCACGTACCATTTATTTATGTAACTATACGACGCACAGAATAATAAGATGCATGCAGAAGACGTGGTTGACTGCCACGTGCTGGTTATCGGAAGCGGCGGGGCAGGGGTGCGTGCGGCTATTGAGGCATCGGGCTGCGGGGAGACCGTGCTTATATCAAAAACAATCGTGGGTAAAGGTGGATGCACCACAATGGCCGAAGGAGGGTTGAATGCTGTCCTGCGCAAAGAGGATTCATGCGAAATCCATTTCGAGGATACGCTCAAAGGCGGGGCATATCTCAACGATCCCGAACTCGTAAAAATTCTGGTGCATGAGTCTCCTGACCGGATGAACGATNNTTGCCGTCTTTGATTTTACCGATAACAATGAAGTTGCCCAGCGTCCGTTCGGAGGGCAGCGGTTTCCAAGAACCTGCTATGCGGGAGACCGTACCGGCCATGAGATGATGACCACGCTTGTTGAGCGCCTTGATACCGGTAAGGTTACGACTCTTCAGGAAATGACCGTTATCGATCTCTTAAAAGATGGAAACCGGGTGATCGGAGCGATGGCTCTTGACGAGAGAGGTGCGATGGTTCTTCTAAAAGCGGACAGCACCATCCTTGCGACCGGTGGAGGGACTAAAGTCTATGATATCTCCACAAACTCGTCCAGCGGAACGGGTGACGGAAATGCGATCGGTTACCGTGCCGGTGCTGAACTGATCGATATGGAACTGGTACAGTTCCACCCAACTGGTGCGGTGTTCCCCTATGATGCACGGGGACGGCTGGTGACAGAAGCCGTGCGGGGAGAAGGGGGCATCCTGAAAAATTCCCTTGGCGAGCGGTTCATGAAACGGTATGACCCCGAGCGGATGGAACTCTCAACCCGTGACGTGGTCGCCCGTGCGATTGCCACGGAAATCCTCAAAGGGAGAGGGACAGAACATGGCGGGGTTTATCTTGACGTCACGCACCTCCCGCGTGAACAGATCGAGTCCCGGCTTCCGGTCATGCTTGAGCAGTTCCTCAAATTCGGCGTAGACATCCGGGAAAAAGCGATGGAAGTTGCCCCAACAGCGCACCATATCATGGGAGGCCTGCGGATCACGCCGGAATGCAGGACATCCATTCCGGGATTGTTTGCATGCGGGGAGGTCTCCGGCGGGGTGCATGGCGCAAACCGGCTCGGGGGAAATGCTCTCGCTGAAACACAGGTCTTTGGCAAACGCGCCGGTGAATACGCAGGAAAATCCGAGAAAAAGCAGACAAAGATCGATCCCGCACAGGTTGAAAACACCCAACAGAATCTCGATGTGTTCCTCAAAGGGACAGAAAACCCTGCACGGGTAAGAAAAGAACTTGAACTGGCGATGTGGCAGGGAGCCGGGATATTCCGGAACGAGACTGATATCAAAAAGACACTTGAAACCGTCAATCGTCTCTCTCGTGCCACTCTTTATGCCAAATCGCCACAAAATCTGGCGGAATGCGCTATTCTCCAGAATATGTGCCTGACCGCATCACTCATCTGCCGGTGCGCACTCCTGCGCCCTGAATCCCGGGGAGCCCATGTGCGGGTGGACATCAGCCAGGAATGGGACGCCCAGCATTCTCCCTTCAGCCATACTTACATCTCGCAACACCGTGAAGGCATCCAGAAGATCGAGGTTCGGCTATGAATGAAATAACAGTAAAGGTGCGGAGATATGATCCTGAACACGATACCGCATCACATCTGGAAACGTATACGGTGCCGGTGCATGACGGTGCCCGCGTGCTCCATGTGCTCCACGCCATCCACAACGAGTGCGATCCTACACTTTCTTACCGGTACTGTTGTGGATCCGGGCAGTGTGGGAGCTGTGCCGTCCGGGTGAACGGTGAGCCGGTGCTCGCATGCATGGAAGAGGCCCACAATAGTAGTATCATCGAACCGCTGAACCTCCCGGTCAAAAAAGACCTCGTGGTGGATCTTCTGCCAAAACTGGAAACCATCGCTGCTTTGCAACCCTGTGTGGAACGTGTCATTCCCACAAAAACTGAGATCGATACAATAAAACCCCTGCGGGACTGCATCGAATGTCTTGCCTGCGTATCCATCTGTCCGGCCATGGATGTGACCTCGTTTGCCGGCCCTACAGCAATGCGCCAGGAAATGCGGCTTGCTCTTGACCCCCGTGATTGCGGTGATCGGGTTCCAGATGCAATAAAAGACGGGCTCTTTACCTGCACATCGTGCCAGGCATGTGCAAAAGTCTGCCCCAAGGGAATCGAAATCCCCGGTAAAGCGATCGAAAAACTCCGGGCACTTGCAAACAAGCGCGGTTTCACGCTCCCCCGACACCAAGAAGTGGCAGCACTGGTAAAAGCCACCGGCAGAAGTGTCACCCGTATTGAACCCACGTTCCTTGAACAAGTTGGCGATGTGCTGGAGCCCTATGGACCGGTCAAAGCCATAGTGGGGTTTTTTGTCGGGTGCATGTACAATATGCGCCTGCCACAAGCCGCCTTTGACGCGATGGAAGTACTGATGCGCAATGGTATCCGGGTTATTATTCCGCATGATCAGGTCTGCTGTGGTTCTCCGCTTATCCGGACCGGACAGCTCGCGTTTCTTGACGCGCTGAAATCCAAAAACATTGAGGTATTTTCTTCCCGCGGAATAGACACGGTCATGACCATGTGCGCAGGATGCGGTTCCACGCTGAAAAATGATTACACCACCCCCTTTGCCGTCATGGACATCAATGAGGTGCTTACAAAATACGGGATTGAGCCACCGGCACGACTGCCGGTAAAAGCCACGTACCATGATCCCTGCCACCTGTTACGGGGCCAAGGGATTCGTGACCAGCCAAGGGAGCTGATCCGGCAAGTGGTCGATCTGGTGGAGATGCCGTCCATCTGTTGCGGATCCGGTGGCGGTGTGAAATCCGGTCTGCCGGAAGAGGCGGCGGCTCTTGGAAAACGCCGGGGCGAAGAGATCCAGAAAACCGGTGCCGAGCTGGTTATTTCATCCTGCCCGTTCTGTGAATTCCATATTGCCGGGCACACGGATAAGCCCGTCAAAAATATCACGACGGTTCTACTCGAAGGGTACCAGGAAAAGGACAGAAAAAATAATGCCCCCACTCAAACCTGATAGTGGCGACACCCGTCCCGTTTTTCCAGGTGTATGAAATGAAATGAGCTACTGCTGCGTGAGGTACTCATATGCTTCCAGCGCGGCTTTTGACCCGTCACCAGACGCGATGATGATCTGTTTGCTTTTCACTGAAGTGACATCTCCGGCTGCGAAAATGCCCTTCGTGCTCGTATGGCAGTTGAGATCCACAATAATCTCTTTTTTGTCATTCAATTCAACAAGACCATCCAGCATCGCCGTGTTCGGGAGCCACCCGATCTCGATGAAAACACCCTCGACATCAAGCATCTGCTCAGTACCATCTTCACTTTTTAAGGTAATGCCGGAAAGGAATTTGTCACCGTGAAGTGCCGTGATGCGAGAATGCAGGTGGACAGTAATATTTTTCTTTACCTCAAGATTTTTCAGGTATCCCGGATCCGCCCGTATCATGGAGCGGACAATCAGGCTCACCGATTCGGCAATACTACTCATTTCCACTGCAGTCTGAAGTGCGGAGTTTCCACCACCGACAACCGCGATTCTCTTACCTTTGTACAGGGGGCCGTCGCAGGTTGAACAGATAGAGAGCCCGCGCCCCAGGTATTCCTCTTCTTTTGGCACGCCAAGCTTGCGCGGCTGTTTACCCTGCGTCAGGATAAGGCTCTTTGATGTGAGCGTGAGATCGGAAACCGTTTTTACGACAAAGAGGTCGTCGTCTTTTGCAATACCGGTAACCTGATCCAGTTCAAGCCGGATATCAAGTGTCCGGACCTGTTCCTCAAATTTCTTCATCAGGTCTTCGCCGGTTACCATCCGGTACCCCATGTAATTCTCAATCGCCCACGACTCAGTTGCCTGACCACCGATGTTCTCACTGATAATGATCGTTTTGAGCAGTTTGCGGGCGCAATAGACTCCTGCTGTAAGGCCGGCAGGCCCGGCACCGACAATAATTACATCATATTTTTCATCAGATGCCGCAGAACCAAACAGTTCATTGAGCCGGCGGGAATCAAACCCCACGATGACTTCATTATCTACAATGATAACCGGAACGCCCCGCTGGCCGGAAAGGGCAATCATTTTTTGTGCCGCGCCAGCATCTTCACCGACATCGATGTTTTCGTACACTACACCCTGCTTTTCCAAAAATGCCTTGGCCATGCGACAGTAGGGACAATTTTTTGTCGAATATACGGTGACTTTACTCATCAATTCGAAAAGGATTTAGCGTACTATAAAGGTATTTGATTATCACCACGCAATGGAACGCGTTCATCGCAACTTTCTTTTTAGTCAAGACCACATACACCATTAACAAAGGAGAACAGGATCGCATCATGGGGACACGCGCTGGATGGTACATGACAGGAACATGCTGTCTTGCACTGCTGATCCTTGTCAGCAGTGTTCTGGCAATCACCGATACCACATCTGTTTCTATCGATCCTGTGGTGTATCTCAATTTCAATGAAGGGAGCGGTATTTACGCGCTTGATGCATCCGGCCATGGGAGCACCGGAACGATTCATGGCGCTACCCGCATCGAAAACGGGGGTTGTGGACGGGCGCTCTTATTCAACGGGATTGACAACTACGTAGAGATTCCCTTCAGTTCAAATAACCACCCGAAAAATGCAATAACGGTTTCCTGCTGGTTTTACGTAAATTCCTACGATCCGCAGGTACTTATATCCAGTTACCATGACGGGGGTTACCGGCTCGCATTTGCGGATGGCCAGGATCTGTGGTGGACGATCAACCTTGACAATGCAGGGGATGTGTCCCTCCCGATCCGGCATGACGGCATCTCATTGAAAACATGGCACTACCTGACCGGATCCTACGACGGGACAACCTCCAAAGTCTATCTCGATGGGATCTTACTCACCCAGCAGAATGTGACCGGCACAATCCACTATAGCTCAAACAATTATGTGATGCTCGGGGCTGACGCGGGAGATACCACGATCCCCTCTCATGACTGCCCGCAGTACCTTTCAGGGGGGCTCGATGAAGTCAGGATTTACAACCGCGCGCTGACCTATGGGGAAGTGCTTGACGCTAAGTTCCGCTGCCCAACTGAGCCGGGCGTTCCAGAGAAAGCCACACGAACAGTCGNNTGCCGTTATCCGGCACGATGACCCTGGACAGCGGCCAACAGGAAACACGGGACGTTCGTTTTATGAACATAACGGATGAGGCCGTCTGGCAGGTGCATGTTCCGGAAGGCTCCACGCTCACGGTCAGTGCAACGGATGCCTACTCACAGAATTTGCCGGATGCCTGGTATGTGGAGATCGCTGATGGTAACCAGAAGATTGCGAGAACAGTTGCATTCCCAAATGTCTATAACTCGCCTTCACGAGGGATTGTTCCGACCGGAAATGCCACCGTGCGCGTGCATTATTTTGACGGGCCGGGCCGTTTCCCGGCACAGGTCAACCTCCAGTTTGAATCCAGCGCAATCCAAACTCCACCCCAACTGCCACAGGCAATCCTTGAAAATCCCATTATTGTCATTTACTCAGCGTCATGGGCAACCCTGATCGCCATCGTCGTAGTGATCATCTGGCTCCACAAGCGAAGAAAAAACAGGACGGGCGAATCCGAAACCCAAAAGGAGGAGAAATTATAGGGTGATTTCCCGGAACTGTTTGCCAAAAACACCACATATCGGGCATTTTTCCGGCACAATACCGATCTCAATATTACCACAAACCGGGCAGAGGAATATTTTTTCACGCCCAAGATCGTGTCCTGCTTTTAATGCAGCGAGGGCTTTTTTGTAATGGTTTGCATGCACTTGTTCTGCTTTCATTGCAAACGTGAACGCAAGCACCGCATCGCTCTTGCTTTCCGTTTCTGCCTGCTTGACAAAACCCGGGTACATCGAAGTATACTCATGCGTTTCACCTTCAATGCTTACCTCAAGATTTTTCTCGGTCGGGCCGATAGCAGCNNCAGGAGTTTTTTTGCATGGATCGCTTCTGCTTCAGACGCAGCCTTATAGAGCGTAGCGATATTTTTGAAACCTTCATCAGCCGCTTTTTCTGAAAACGCCTGGTATTTCCGGTTTGCCTGGGATTCTCCGGCAAATGCTTCCATTGCATTCTCTTTGGTTGCCATAATCGTAAGGTATGGAGAGGAGTTACTTAAAGATTCTTCATGGGGCAGGATCTTACGGTCAGACCTCAGGTAAAAAAATTGTAATTTCAGCCCAAAATAAAAAGCAAGGATTTATCGATGCTCCAAAACCCACGCATACGTACGCATTCCGGTTTTTGTGCGGTAACGATACAGGAGTTTGCCATGAAAAAAATGAAAGAGGTTCCTGAACTGGACCGTCCCCGGGAAAAAATTGCCGTTAAAGGCGCACGGGCACTTTCTGACACCGAGCTTATTGAAGCCATCATCGGAAGGGGTGTGAAAAACAAGGACGTCCGTGAGATCGCCCGGGATATCTCGCAAATCCTCAACCTTAAAAAAACAGAGATCCGGTACGAGGATTTGCAGGAGATTGAAGGTATCGGTCCGACAAAAGCGTCCCAGATCATGGCATGTTTTGAACTGGGACGCCGGTATTTCAGGATCGATGATGCACCGGCAAAGATCTTAAAACCTGAAGATATCATTCCGGTCGTCACGTGGCTTCGCGACCGAAAACAGGAGCATTTTGTCTGCATCACGCTCAACGGTGCAGGAGAAGTGCTCAATAGCCGTACGATAACGGTTGGCCTGTTAAATCACAGCCTTGTCCACCCCCGGGAAGTGTATGCCGACGCCATTACCGACCGGGCTGCATCGATCATCTGTGTCCACAACCATCCTTCGGGTTCCCTTGATCCAAGCAGCCAGGATATCGCCATCACCCGCCAGATCCAGGAGGCCGGTGTCCTGCTTGGCATCCAGTTATTGGATCATATCATCATCACAAAAAAAGGGTTTTTGAGCATGAAGGAGCGCGGACTGCTCTGATGAGGATGCGTATTGCCCATCGTGATTCTGCGAGGATAATATGTCCCTGATCCAAGAGAGGGGAATGCTATTCAGCCGGTTGGTGCGTCACAGCATCAAACGTTTTTCCCAGCAGGTATCCTTTTTTATATGCTGCATCAAGAAGGTCAGGCCGTGTTTTAATATCAACGATAGAATCCATTCCGTTAATCAGCAGTTCGTCATGAAACTGACAGTCGATGATATCAAAAAATGCCCGCACAGTCATTTTCGCACCTACGAAAACCTCAGGGATCTCCATACCGGAGATGCAGATGAAGAGACCTTTTCTCTCTAATCTCCGTTCTTTATTAAAAAATGGCTTGTTCCTGACGTATTTTGCCATAAAAAAAACCTGGAACCGGTCCATGAACGATTTAAGCCTGCCGGGAATACCCATCGTCATGACCGGCGTGGCAATGATGATGCCATTCGTTTCCTTAAATTTCTGGTACATCTGCTGCATGTCATCATCCATAATGCAGGTCTCATGATCCTTGCAGAACATCATTTCCATGCACGCCTGGAAATCCAGGCTGTTGACAGAGATTTTTTCGATCGTGCAGCCGGCATCTGAGGCCCCTTTGAGAGCCATGTCCAGCAACTGTGCGGTATTTCCCTCAGTCAGGGGGCTCCCGAGTACCCCAATAACCGCTTTGGTCATAGTAGGACTAGGGTGAAAGCCACATTATAGTTTTGCAAACAACGACATGAGACAGGAAATAGTTCCCTGAAGGGATCTGCATCAACACAACTGATAAATATCTTTGACGTGAATGAGAAGTTTGGTGATTTTTCTGACCGAACAAAAGACATACTCAGCAGGACAGACGGTTGGCCCGGGAAAATACGTCTGTATTGACTGCGGCAAGGAATATACTCTTGACAAGAGCGAGCAGGATCTCCGGAAATGTCCATCCTGTTCCTGCGAAGAATACCAGTGTTTCCCCATGACCCACATCCGCCCGGATATCAAGACGCCGGAAGATGTCAAAAATCCGCCAAAGCGCGGGAAAAGCAACCAGTAACCACTTATTTTTCACCTGCCGTACTGCCATTTGAATGCTGGTGGGGCACGCCACAGGATTTCGTGCGATTGATCAACCGGCAGGAGTGCCTTTACCGTTCTGTTGCCGGTACTTAAGGGATCGTTTTCATTATGGTCAACGTGTCAAAAGAAGGACAGGTCTTCAAATGCGAGATCTGCGGAAATGTCGTTATCGTGAAAGAGGCCGGCGGCGGAGAACTGGTCTGCTGCGGCGAACCGATGCAACTGGAGAGTGATTAAGTATGGTAAAAAAAGTTGTAGCAAAAAAGATTGTTCCAAAGAAAGGATCTGTAAAAGAACTCAAAGGGCTTGAGAGAAAGATTGGAAAAGTTCCAAAATTCTTCAAGGAACTTACCGTTAAAGACCCAGAAATGTATGAACTGGTGATGAAGTTTGAGAACCATATCTGGGACGACGGGAAATTGTCACGAAAGACAAAGAAGCTGATCGCAATTGCCATCGCTGCCGCACTCCGTGACCAGCATGCCGTTCGTGCCCAGCTTGCCGGTGCCGCTAATCTCGGGGTTACCAAGGATGAGATCGAGGAGGCACTCCGTGTGACCTTCCTGCTCTCGGGAATGCCCGCATACGTGTACGGCAAGGCACAGATGGATGACGTGATGAAGTAGGAGGGAAAGACCTCATGGAAGAAGAGACCTGTATCAGTTTTCCCGCGCTCGGGGACCCTGCACCGGACTTTGAGACGGAGACAACACAGGGTCCCATCAAACTTTCTGACCTGAAGGGGAAATGGGTGGTGCTGTTTTCACATCCTGCCGATTTCACCCCGGTCTGTACTACTGAGTTCATGGCATTTGCCGCGATCCATGATGAACTTGCAGCACTCAATGTCAAATTGATCGGACTTTCTGTGGACAGCATATCGGCACATCTCGCCTGGCTGCGCAACATCAAGGAGAAGATGGGTGTAACCGTCCCGTTTCCAGTGATTGCCGACCTGAACATGAAGGTGGCAAAAAAGTACGGCATGATCCATCCGAACCAGAGCACGACGGCGGCAGTAAGATGCGTGTTCTTCATCGATGACAAGGGGATAATGCGGGCGATGATCTACTACCCGTTGCAGAACGGCCNNACGCCCGCCAACTGGCAGCCGGGCGACAAGGTGGTTGTACCTCCCCCAAAGACTGCTGCCGAGATGGACAAGCGGTTAGGTGAGGGGTACGAGTGCAAAGACTGGTACCTGTGCTTTAAAAAAGTATAAAATGCCGGGGTTTACCGCTAGGGAGAATCTTTTTTTTTTAATTTTTTTTGCTCTTATGAAGAGTGATTGGGCTGGCAGAACCGAATAACTCTCTAAGCGACGAAAAGGGTGTATTACCGGATGAATCGGTTTGTTCCTGTTACCGGTAGTTCCCATTTATGAATATTACCAACCACATCACATGAGAGTTGTGTTTTGGAGAATGTGTTCGATATGCAGGAACACGGGAATCAATGCGATGGATGCAAGGAATCTTCATGAAGCTGATCCCAGATGAGACGCAGTCCAACAATTAAAATGAGTCATGTACTACTTATTCGAACCGACGTTCAAATCCCAGCCGCTACCCACACAAACGAATTGGGATCCACCCCCCGCTTATGTTTATGGGGTATCTCCCGATCCAATCTTTTTTCACCCCGTATCGCCAAGCATCATCTATGCCCATTAAAGTCCTCGCGTTTGCAGGCAGCCCGCGCCGGCACGGCAATTCAGAGACACTCCTTGACTGGGTGCTTGCCTCTATGAGCCGGGAGCCGGATGTGGTGGTGGAAAAAGTAGCACTTGCCGATGCAGGCATTAATCCCTGTCGTGGCTGCAACGCATGCGAAACGCTTAACAAATGTGTCCAGCGGGACGGCATGGACATCTACCATGACAAAATTGTCGCGGCGGACTGTATTGTACTCTCTTCACCAATTTTTTGTATGGGACTTGCGTCGCAGGTAAAGGCACTGGTGGACCGGGCACAGGTATTCAGATCCCGAAAATATGTGCTCAAACTCCCGATAGTCCCTCCTGAACGTAAAGGAAAGCGCCTTGGAGTGTTCCTGTCAACCGCAGGGCAGAACTGGCCGTATGTGTTTGATGCGGCAGTCCCTTCAGTCAAATGCTTCTACTATGTTATCGATATAAAAGACGCAGATATCAGGTACCTTATGATCAATAACGTCGATGAGAAAGGGGCAATCGAACAGCATCCCACAGCAAAGGCAGATGCAGAAAAGCTCGGGAGAGACGTGATTGCTGATCTCAGGAAGCGGCTGGCTACAGGTGAGCGTGCGTGACTGTCAACGTCCTTGGCATCTCTGGCAGCCCTCACCGTCATGGCAATACAGAAACACTGCTCGACGGTTTTCTTGACGGCGCGAAAGCAGCAGGCGCAACCGTTGAGAAGATTGTGCTCAAGGAATTCCAGTATTCACCCTGCAGAGGGTGTAATGCCTGTCATAAAACCGGAGAATGTGTGGTCAATGACGATGCAATCGTGATCTTTGATAAAATTCTCGCCGCAGACATCATTGCCGTCGCTTCCCCCATCTATAGCATGGGCATCACCGCGGAACTCAAAGGACTGATCGACAGGGGGCAGTATCTCTGGGCACGCAAATTCATATTAAAGACTCTCTTCTTCACCGACGACCATATCAAACGCCATAAAGCATTGTTCATCTCAACTGCCGGGCAATCATGGGATCATGTATTTGACGGGGCTTTTCCCATGGTCACAGCGCTGTTCAATGGAGTCGGCTTTGAGTATTACGACAACATTATCGCGAACAATATGGATCAGTATGGCGGTATCAAAAACCACCCGAGCGCATTAAAAGATGCATTTCTTAAAGGCCAGAAAGTCGTAGAAGTATTGGAAAAGTTAAAATAATCCGATCCATCTCTGAAAGCGGCAAAATAAAAGAGATCTGTTTTTAGGATAGGATAGTCTGCAAAAAAATCAGAGGGTAAAAGGATAGAATGTGGCAATGAGTATCCCGAACGCGGTGATAATCAGGACAACAAAGATTCCCTTGTTCCATGCAAACACCTTTCTGCCATCAAGAACGCTGATGGGCAGCATGTTGAAGGCTGCAATCATCGCATTTACCTGAAGCCCGATCATACCGACTAACGTGAAGAGGTTCATCGTTGAACCGCTCATAGACAACCCGTAGAGAAGCATCCCGGCAAAGGGGATACACAGAATAAGGTTCGTGATCGGCCCTGCCGCAGAGATCTTTCCGTTCTCTTCACGGCTTATCCCCTTGCCATCAATTGAATTATTGTAGATCACGGTTGCGCCGGGTGCGGCAAACACAAAACCGACAAGGGATGCAAGAGCAACGGCCACAACCAGCATCATGTTGTCCTTGCGGAATTCCGCCCAGTATCCGAATTTTATCGCGGTAAACTTGTGTGCCATCTCGTGAAGAATAAACCCGATACCGACCGTTACAAGGGATATTCCAAAATAGATGAGCGCGGTCACTGCATTGACCCGGTTATTGAAATTGAGGAGCCCCCCGGGAGAGATAAATATAATCGTAAACGAGAGGGCTATTGCCAGCCATGCAATAAAGAGATCCGCCTCTTCGCGGCGGGAGATACGTTCCAGCATGAGATCACTGGATCAGATAGGGCGGTTCTTGCATATCTGTTTTTAGAGGGTGCATAAGGTTCATCATGTTTATCCCTTTTTCCTGCCCAGTACTTGCATATGTCTTTAGAGGAAGTCAGGGCGGAGATCACGCATGTTGATGAGGAGATTATCCAGCTCATCGCGCACCGGCAGGCGCTTGCCGGAAAAATTGCAGCAATCAAGCAGGAAAACAGCCTTTCGGTTCATGACCACCAGCGGAAAAATGATGTTCTCGCGTACGTGATGCAGGTTGCACGGGAGAAAGGAATTGATCCCGCCCCGGTAAAGACCATCTTTGAAACGCTGATCGCGATGAACGAAAAACAACAGCATGCCGTCATGGGAAAGAAAACTCCGTCAAGGAAAACCAGCCGGTAATATCCCATATTTTTTTAACGCCATATTGATCATTCTTTTTTTGCACGAAAAAAAATAGTATCCTGCCCATGTTTTACGAAAAAACCGGGCTTACAAGAATGATGATACCAACAAGTATCATTGAGATACCAATTGCCAGTCGGAGCATCCGGCGGTTTTCCAGTCTCCACACGTTCACCCGCTCCGGGGGCAGACCAAACACAATCACCAGCAGGATCAGGATCAATGGCAGGATAAAGATGAAATTGTACAGGACAAGATACGGCAATCCCTGTGAGAGCGAAAGGTTGGTGCTCATGAGCCCGAGTATCGCAAGGTAAATACCACCCGTACAGGGCAGTTCAAAGATCCCCACAAGAACCCCAAGAACAAATGCAGCAGGCAGTGTCGCCACTTTGATGTACCGGTCGATGAGCGGTTTTTTGGAGTCAGGAATCGCAAGGATGAAACCCCGGTTGTTGCGGAGAGTATCGATCACATTCACGAGCCCGAGAACGATGGCAAGGATCGCTGCTATCGTCGAAATCAGGGACGATATCCCGGATACATGGACAAAGGAGAATATACCAATACCCGAGAGGAGATAGAAGCAAAAGACCGCCGCAATATAGGTGCTCCCCACCATCAGCACCTGTCTCCGGCTCTGGAGCGAGACAATTGACAAGAGCAGGATGATCAGGACGGAGAAAGCACACGGGTTGATACTGTCGATCAGAGCGCAGGAGATGATGAGCGGTAGTGTTAAGGTATTTGTTGCTCCGGGGCAGTTTCCTGAACCAGTAACATTTGCCGGGCTTGACGGCGCCAACCCCTGCTGCTGTTCAAGAATTGCCGGCTCAAGTTCGTCGCGGATCTTCCCTTCACCTACAAGCGCATGTGAGCCGATAATAAGTGTTGGTACACCGGGACTGGTGATGCCAAACGTCTGTGCCATCTGAGAGAATGTTTGCTGGTTTGTGCTGTTGTGATACACCTCAAGCATCTGGAGATCAAGGGAAGGATAGCGGGACTGGACATCGGCAAGATACGGTTTGACGTGATCGCAATAGTGGCATTCATCGCCATAAAAAAAATACCCGGTAATATGCCCCGATTGGTTTGCCCGGATTGCAGAAGGAGATGGGGGGAGGGTTTGTGATGGCCCGGGCTCATTTACTTTTTTTTTAATTCTTCGATGATCAGATCTTCAAGTTTAGCGGGGATGTCTTTATCCCCGATGAGCACCGTCTTTCCGATGACTACTTCCGGAACACCCGGGGGTGAGATGCCTGCCTCTTTGTTCACGGCAGCAGAAATCTCCTGATTTGTCTGGTTATACCAGGTTTCGAGAATCTGGAAATTGACATCCGGATATTTTTTTGTCAGGTTGAGAATAAACGGCATCACGTTTTCGCAATGAGTGCATTTATCGCCATAAAAAAAATAGACGGTCAGGTTTCCCGCAGGGATGGCAGTGGCGGAAGTCGCTTCAGCCGGGTTCTGGTTCAGGATACCTCCTGCAAATACTGCCAGGCAGCCAATGACCACGACAATAACCAGGCCTGCACAAATTTTCAGGATTTTATCCATCTGGTACTCCTGATCTTTTATTGAAAGTATATTGATTTAAAAAGATTGGCTGGGTTAAAAGACAAAAGAATTATTTCAGGGAGATCATGGTGCCTACACCCTCACGGGTGAACAGCTCAAGAATAAGATTGTGCTCCACATTCCCATTGATGATATGCGCATAGGTGACACCGTTTTCTACTGCTTTTATGACCGACATCACTTTCGGGATCATTCCTTCTCCGATCGCCCCGGATTTGAGCATTGCGTGGGCTTCTTTGATGGTCAGTTTCCGGTACACCTGCGTGCGTTTAACATCCATTACGCCATCGACATCGGTCATGTTGATCAGTTTGAACGCCTTGAGTGCTACCGCAATATCTCCTGCCGCCGTGTCAGCATTGATGTTCAGGTTCCCCCCAAACCGGTCGATGGCGATAGGGGATATGACAGGAATATAGTCCCGTTCGAGTAGGGTAGTAAGAAGAGCCGGATCAACCCATTCGATCTCACCGACATGACCAAGATCCACTTCCTTTTCCACTCCCTCATCTGTCACTTTCTGGAGATCCATCTTCCGGGCGATGATCAGGTTCCCGTCGCTCCCCGATAACCCGACTCCCCGTGCACCGCATTTTGCGATTAAGGAAATAATGCCTTTGTTGATCTTGCCAACGAGTACCATCTGGGCGATCTCAAGAGTTTCCTGATCGGTGACCCGGAGTCCTCCGACAAACACGGATTCCTTGCCGAGTGCCTTCATCTTCTCGGAGATTTCGGGCCCGCCCCCATGAACGAGCACAACGTGGATCCCTACGTAATGCAGGAGTACCGCATCCCGTATGGCATTCTCAAGGACGACCGGGTCCACCATCGCATGCCCACCGAGTTTTATGACAATCGTCTTGCCATGGAACTGCTGGATATAGGGGAGGGCTTCCATGAGGACGTCCTCACGCTTCATCATGTAGTATACCTCCCGTTGATCTCGATGTACTTTTCGGTAAGATCACAACCCCATGCGGTTGCTTCTGCTTCCCCGGCAGCGAGGTCCAGATCGAAGATGACTTTTTTGCCGTGCATTGCCTCTTTTGCCTTTTTGAGATCGGCAATAATCTCCCCGGATTTGACCAGCGGATACCGGTGTGTGCCGTCGCTGATCCACAGGGAGCAGGCATTGGGATCAAAGGTTACTCCAGCACGCCCGGCGGCTGCCACGACCCGTCCCCAGTTGGGATCCTCGCCATACACCGCAGTTTTCACCAGCGGGGACTCTATGATCGTCCGTGCAACTTTGGCTGCAGCCTCCTCTTTTGGCGCACCCCGGACGGTCATTTCGATCAGTTTTGTCGCACCTTCCCCGTCCATCGCTATCTGTATGGCAAGGTTTTTGCAGCATTCCTCAAGTGCAGCAGAAAACTCATCATCGTTTACCTTCCCTGCTTCTCCGGTTGCCGTGCACAGCGCCATATCATTGGTGCTGGTATCGCCATCCACGACTACCCGGTTAAACGACCGCCGGGTTGCCTGTTTTAGCGCAGCGGCGAGCGGTTTTGCCGCTATCTCTGCGTCAGAGTAGATGAACGCGAGCATAGTTCCCATGTTTGGTGCGATCATGCCGCTTCCCTTCGCGATACCCCCGATGCTAAACGTTTCTTTCCGGACAAGCGCATGCTTCTGGAACGTATCGGTGGTCATGATTGCCTGTGCGGTGAGTGCTTCGGTTTCAGCGGTTCGACCAAGTTTTAACGCAGTCGCAGCGCACTGGCGGCGGATGAGCGGAAGATCGATGTAGCGTCCGATCACTCCGGTGCTTACTACTCCGACGCGGGATGCTTCCACCCCAAGCGCAGACCCGGCAAATTCTGTCATGGCAACGGCATCGTCATACCCTTTCTTACCGGTGTAGGCATTTGCACACCCGCTGTTGACAATGACGGCATCGAGCGCTCCTTTCTTGATCTGCTTTTGCATCAGTTCGTTGGGTGCTGCCCGTGTGAGGTTTTTGGTAAAGACACCGGCTGCCGTCCCGCTTGCACGGATCAGGGCAAGCCCGAATTTTCCTTCCTTCATGCCATATGCGGTCACACCTTGTATGGCACAGATACTCTTCATCTTCATGCGTTCATTCCTTCATTTTCCTTTGTGTACGATGATCCCAGTGCCTGGACAATATCTGCCCGGGTAAGAATTCCCACGAGTTGTTTTCCCCTCACAACCGGAAGCCGTGCAATTCCCTCTTTGAGCATCAGCGCCGCTGCCTGTTCAATATCCATATCCTCCGTTGCCGTGATCACCCGGTGCGTCATTACTTTCTTTACCGGTGTATCGCCGATATTGCGTAGTGCGTGTTTGGTTTTTTCCCAGTTGACATATTCCCGGATCGGGACTTCGATGATCTCGAGCGGTGAAGGAAGCCAGAGATCATCGGATATCCGCTCTGTCTGGAGCTGTGCGATGACATCTGATTCTGTGAGAATCCCTGCAAGTTCATCGCCATCCATCACCGGAAGCCCCCCGATATGATGCAAACGCAACAGCCCGACTGCTTCACGGAGCGGTGTAGTGACGGAGCATGTGATGAGATTTTTTGTCATTGTTTCGGAAACGAGCATATCTGATCACCTACGGTAGCATACCGGCAGCCATAAGACCGTCGGTTTCCTTAAATCCGCACATCAGGTTCATATTCTGGATTGCCTGCCCGCTCGCACCTTTCACGAGATTATCAATCGCCGATACCGCAACAACCCGCAATCCTTCGCTTTCTACCAGGAGGTCGCAGAAGTTGCTGCCGCGAACTGCAGAGAGCATCGGTTTCTGGTACCGGACAAAATATTCATTTTTATAATAGTCCTGATACAGTTTCTCGACCTCTTTTGTTTCCATTGGCTCGTTGAGAAGGATATGAGCGGTGGTCAGGATTCCCCGGTTTACCGGTACGAGATGGGGCGTGAAATAGCACCGTGCGGCTGAGCCGAGACCGGCAAGTTCCTGTTTCATCTCCGCAAGATGCCGGTGGGTAGTCAGTTTGTACGGTCCGACATTGTCACCGACATTGGGATAGTGGGTTGTTGCTGAAGGGTTGTCACCGGCACCGCTTACCCCGGTTTTTGAATCGTAGATGACAGTATGGGCGTATTTTGCCAGGGGAGCTGCGGCAAGCGTTGCGCCGGTGGGAAAACAACCGGGGTTTGCGACAAATTTGGCATTTATACATTCCTTGCGGTGGAGCTCGGGGATACCATACGGTGCCGGGAAATAATCCGTATGGGTGACACCGTATGTTTTTTCGTAAATATCTTTTGGCAGACGGTAATCGGCACTGAGATCGACAACTTTTATCCCCCGGGACAGCAATGCACCGGCATAGGTCATTGCCGCTGTATGCGGGACGGCAAGAAATGCAACGTCTGCATCGATCGCATCCGTCTGCGGGTTCTCAAACTTGAGGTTCGTAAACCCTTTGAGATGAGGATGGATCTGGTCAAGCGGCGTGCCTGCCAGTTTGCGTGACGTGGCAGTGACAACCTCCGCGGAAGAGTGCTGGTACAGGAGGCGGATCAGCTCCCCACCGGCATACCCGGACGCTCCGATAATCGCAACTTTCATAAAAGAATATTCAGTTGTCGAAACTTAACCTTTATTGGGAGACGACAGGAAAATTCTGGTATAATCAATAAAATTCCATGAATTTCGGAGTAATTTGGATTCTGGTACACTTTTTTTCCACAAGCGAAAAACATGAGATCTATTTCAGGTCAAGCTTCCGGTTGTAAACGCTGAACACACGCTGGGCAATAAGTTCAATCCGCTGCCGGTCTTCGAGGCCATCGAGGAGATCGGCCGGGATTGCCCCCATGCCTTTGCTCGCCCCGAGATATGCCCCGCAGAGAAACGCGATGGTGTCTGTATTGCCCCCGGTGTTTGCCGCAACGGTGAGAAGATCGGCTGGAATGGAATATCGCTGGATTAAAAAGAAGGTGATGGGGAGTGTCTGGAAGAGTGAGACATCGTTACCGATTTTCAAAAGAGCGGTTTCTGTGTCCATTCCTTCTTTTTCAAGGAGGAGTGCATTTCGTATTTTGCCACCAAGGACTTCATCTTCATTTGCGGCTTTCTGCTGTGCCAGTTCAATGGGTTTTGGGCTGTCGTGCAGGGTATGATAAATCAGGGAAGTAAATGTTGACACCGCAGCATGGGCAGCCGGGTGGGTATGCGTGACATTTGCTGCCCGGACTGCCCGTTCGCACGCCTCATTGAGATTTGGGTAGGACAGGGCAAACGGGATGGATACGGGCAGGCATCCGGCAGTCGTGGATTTTACCCCGCTCTGCTTGTGCGAGTCATTGATAAGGTGATCGCAAGCAACGGCTACTGAGCTGTCCGGGAACCGAATCGACTCGCGTACATAAAACTCTTTTAATGCTTCTGCATATCGCTCATCCGTGAACCGCCCATCGGCAAGAAGTGTTGCGATCAGGATCATTATCTGAGTGTCATCGGTATATTGCCCGGGTTTCAATCCCTCATTAGGATGACCTTTGTACGCTTTCCGGTACCCGTACCGCATCTTGTTGATACTGGGCGTCGTACTTTCGTTGGGCATACCCAGTGCATCCCCCACCGCTGCACCAAGCATACAGCCCTTTACTTTATCCAGCATTACTAGTGTATTAAAATACACCGCTAGATAATTCTTCTTCTTATTTTTTGCCTTTTTTAAGATCCGGTCGATTTCTTAAATTTTTCCTTGAGGATGGGAATCATTTCGGGTCCCTGATTAATGGATGGAGGATATTTTCAGAATTATCCAATCGCCCAAATTTAATATATAATACTGACATGATTAATAATGTAGAATTGGGGGAGGCATGACCGAAGACTTTGATGTCAGACTGGTTGAGAATGCAAAGTACTACACGCCGGGTGCGGAATACAAACGGGATTCATGGATCGGCGATTACCAGAAAGCATATGATCGGTTCCTCGCCGATCCGGTTGCGTTCTGGAACAACGTTGCCCAGGACCTCGAATGGATCCGGCCATGGGACAGTGTCCGTGAATGGAATTACCCGTACGCGAAATGGTTTGTAAACGCCAAACTCAACATCACTGCCAACTGCCTTGACCGGCACGTTAAAAACAACAGGCGCAACAAAGTTGCCCTGATCTGGCGGGGTGAGGGAGGAGCAGAGCGGGTATATACGTACCAGCGGCTGTTGAGCGAAGTGATGCGGTTTGCAAACGCCCTCAAAAAACTGGGCGTAACAAAAGGCGATGTTGTCTGTATCTATATGCCCATGATTCCCGAGCAGATCATCGCCATGCTCGCATGCGCCCGGATCGGTGCTGTCCACAGCGTCGTGTTTGCCGGGTTTGGGGCTACCGCATTGAACATGCGGATCCGTGATGCGGAAGCAAAAATTGTCATCACTTCGGATATCTCCATCCGCCGGGGCAAAGCGATACCCCTCATTACCATTGTACAGGAAGCAATTGACAACGCTCCGAGTGTAGAACATGTCATTATTCACAGCAGGCGCAGGGAACCTCCGGTGGTTATTCACCCGGATTTCGAGCTGGATTTCTACGAAATCATGAATAATGCCGAGCGGGAATGCCCACCGGAAGTGATGGATGCAGAAGACCCGCTCTTCATCCTCTACACCAGCGGTTCCACCGGAACACCCAAAGGAGTTGTTCACACCTGTGCCGGGTATATGGTGGGAGCGTATTATACCACTAAAGCGGTTTTTGACATCAAAGATGAAGATATCTACTGGTGTACTGCTGATCCCGGCTGGATCACCGGTCACAGCTATATTATATATGGACCATTAGCCGCGGGCGCCACTATATTTTTGACAGAGATTACTGCAGATTTTCCGGATCCGGGTATATGGTGGAAACTGATCGAAGAACAGAAGATCAACATTTTCTATACCGCTCCAACCGCGATTCGGATGTTCATGAAACTAGGTACCCAGTGGCCGCAAAAATATGATCTCAGTTCGTTGCGCATTATCGGGTCTGTCGGAGAACCCCTGAACCCGGAAGCGTTTGAATGGTATTACAAGGAGATCGGAAAGGAGCGGTGCCCCATTGTGGATACATGGTGGCAGACAGAAACCGGCATGCAGATGATCACAACGATTATCGGTGAGCGCATGCGACCGGGGTTCGCCGGAAAAGCGATCCCGGGCGTGGTTGCAGATGTCGTGGATAAAACCGGAACCCCGGTACCTGCAGGAACCATGGGGTTCCTTGTCATCAAAGAGCCATGGCCAGCGATGTTTCGCACGGTTTACAAAAACGATGAGCGATACCGGAACTACTGGTATACAATCAAGGACTGCTACATGGCTGGAGACCTTGCAGTAAAAGGTAACGACGGATACATCATGGTACTCGGGAGATCGGATGACATCATCATCGTTTCCGGGCATAACATCGGTACTGCTGAGGTGGAAAGCGCTCTTGTGTCCCACCATGCAGTTGCCGAGTCGGCAGTTATTGGAAAACCTGAGCCCATCAAAGGCAATTCGATCAAGGCATTTGTGATCCTGAAACTGGGAGTCAAGCCAAGCGAGAAACTGACACAGGACCTGATCTCCCATGTACGCAAGACGCTTGGCCCCATCGCGGTGCCCCACGAGATCGAGTACGTAGATAAACTCCCCAAAACAAGAAGCGGTAAGATCATGCGGCGGGTGCTCAAAGCCAAAGAGATGGGCATTGATCCCGGTGATGTCTCAACGCTGGATGAATAAGCACCATTTTTGGTTGGAGCAACTTCTGAATACTTCTGACAGCATTCTTCGAGGAATCATATGAGCGAAACAGGAACAGAAAAAATATTCGGCATGGAGCCTGAAACCGGGCGATGGACACTTGTCATACTCGGCATGATCATTAACCTGTGTCTGGGTGCGATTTATTCATGGAGTGTCTTTGTTCAGCCGCTCACGGACTACTTTACCCACACGCTGGGCCAGCAGGTGAGCGCAAGCGAGATCCTTCTTCCCTTCTCAGTCTTTCTCGCGTTCTTTGCCGTAGCGATGCCTTTCACCGGTAAATACATAGACAGGTACGGACCACGAAATGTGACCATAGTCGGGGGAATCCTGACAGGCCTTGGCTGGCTGCTGGCATCCTTTGCACAGTCGGTATCGATGCTCTACGTGATGTATGGTGTAATCGGAGGGATCGGCGTCGGGATTGCATACGGCGTGCCGGTCGCTGTTTCGGCCCGGTGGTTCCCCGACAAACGGGGTCTTGCCGTCGGGCTCACGGTGCTCGGTTTTGGCTTCTCAGCATTTCTGACTGCAAACATTGCAGGACTGTTTATCTCCTTATATGGGGTGATGAACACCTTCAGAATATTTGGCATTGTGTTTGTTGTCCTCACGATACTGCTTGCACTGCCTTTGAAATTCCCCCCTTCCGGCTGGGTTCCAAAAGGTTGGACTCCCCCCATACTCAAACCGGGCGAGCAGAAAAGCTGTGAGATGAACCGGTCGCAGATGCTCAAAACGACGTCATTCTACGGGCTCTGGTGCTGTTATTTTATCGGGTGCCTCGCTGGCCTGACGGCAATTTCTATCGCAAAACCGGTAGGAACGGAAATTGTGCATATCGGGGCAGGACTTGCTATATTCCTTGTGGGGTTCTTTGCTATATTTAACGGGGGAGGGCGACCGGTTTTTGGTGCACTTACGGACCGGTTTACTCCAAGGAACACGGCCATCGCCTCGTTTCTCCTCATCGCATGTGCCGCACTCATCATGTGGCAGATCCCGACAGAACCGGTATACATTCTTGCCTTTGCCCTGCTCTGGGGATGCCTCGGTGGCTGGCTTGCAATCGCCCCTGCAACCTGTGGTAGTTATTTTGGCACCTGCGATTATCCGCGGTGCTACGGCGTTCTCTTCCTTGCCTATGGGGCTGGCGCCATTGCAGGACCACAGCTCGCGGGCTTTATCAAAACGTCAAGCGGGTCGTACCTTGGGGTGTTTCCCTGCGTGCTGGTCCTCGCCATCATCGGTATAGGTATTGCCGCACTTACCCTGAAACCACCTAGGGCGCCATAAAATAGAGTTTTCTTTTTTTTTTTAGTTCATTCATGTGACGCACGTACCTTGATGGAAAATTGCCTTTCGTTGTGCAATCCGGTACCCTGATATTACCGGTATGCTCTCCCCAAACGCTGCGTCAAGGATGGGATCGCCGGTATCGATGTAGAGCAGCGGGGTGTCCCGCAGTTTGTGCGGTGTCGCAACAACAATGACACCGGATAAACCGGTTTTTTTAAGCACCTCGGCGCTGATCTGCTGGTTACCCCTCCCAAAAATAAATCCCTGTGCACCGATGGGACTGACAATGACACGCACATCATTTTCTTTTTCGATGAGACGGAGAAGGGTTTTTTCATCGACATCCCGGGCAACAAGTGTTCCGTTTTGTATCACGTCAACACCAAGAAGAGTTTTTTCAATACCCAAGTGGCGAGCGATGGCTTCCGTGGTTGTCCCGGCGCATAGGATATACAGGGTATCCGGCTTTATCACTTCGCCCATGAACCTCGCAATCTCATCCTTGGCACGCTCTTCATCCGCTTCCTCAAAAACCTGCTTTGCATGCTGCGTTTTTCCCGGAAGTGCCGGAACCCGTGCAATCCCGTACAGACAAGTCTTTAATTCCCCGGCACGATAGGCATCCTCATCGACATCCAGGATCTCAGCATCCCGCAAAACGATTGACGTATCGTCACAGATCAGTTCTGCCGCGATTACCGGGTTGACCGCAAAAACCGCGGAGTACATCTTTACTCCGGCAGGGATACCCAGCAGGGGAATCCTCCTTTCCACTACATCAAAAATATCACGGGCTGTGCCATCACCGCCACAAAACAGGATCAGGTCACAGCCTTGTTCCACCATAATCTGCGTTGCCCGTTTTGTGTCCTGTGCGGTACTTTGACCCAGGTATTCATACACTACCAGGTAATCGGTGATACCGGCTTCTTTGAGGATATCTTCTCCCATTGCACCGGTGCAGGTAAAAAAAAACAGANNGATCAGTGGTTTTTTTTATGTGGTCGATTGTCATTTTTGCCCGCCCGGGAGATCGCGGCACAGCTCCCCGATTGCGTGCTTCTTCAGATGTACCATCGGTACCTTTGAGCCCGACAGGTCCCCCCATTCCGGCGATGGGATTCACGATCAGGCCAACACGCTTCATGAAAAAAGAGGGTTCAGGGGATTGCCGGCAGGTGGGCAAGTGCTTCCTTTACCAGTTCTGCCGGGTATTCATAGTCCACCAGTTTTCCCTGGTAAAACGCATCGTACGAGCTCATATCGAAGTTGCCGTGACCGGAGTTATTGAAGAGGATGGTCTTTGCTTCCCCGGTCTTTTTGCATATGAGCGCCTCATCGATCGCCGCCTTGACGGCATGGGCGGATTCCGGTGCGACAATAATTCCCTCTGTGCGGGCAAACGTCTGCGCAGCCAGAAAGACCTCATTCTGGTGGTACGCAACAGCTTCCATCACCTTTTCATGCACAAGTTTTGAAACGATAGGGGAATCCCCGTGGTAGCGGAGCCCTCCGGCATGGATTGCCGCGGGTACAAAATCATGGCCGAGCGTAAACATCTTCATTAAGGGAGTGAATCCTGCCACATCCCCAAAATCATACGCGTACAGCCCTTTGGTCAGGCTTGGGCAGGCAGCCGGTTCGGCACCGAGAATCCTCACATCAGGATGCTTTCCGGTGATTTTGTCCCCGGCAAACGGGAATGAGATGCCGGCAAAATTGGAACCGCCGCCAACACATCCAATCACAATATCCGGGTACTCTTCAACCATGGCAAGCTGCTCTTTTGCTTCAAGGCCGATGATGGTCTGGTGGAGACAGACATGGTTCAGCACGGAGCCTAACGAGTAATGGGTATTGTCATGGGTTGCGGCATCCTCCACCGCTTCAGAGATTGCAATGCCGAGACTTCCAGGTGTATCAGGGTCTTTTTCGAGCATCGCCCGCCCGGATTGCGTCCGCGTCGTAGGGCTTGATAAGCACTCCGCCCCGTATACCTGCATCATGATCTTCCGGTACGGTTTCTGTTCGTAACTTGTCCTGACCATGTACACCGTGCAGTCGAGATCAAAGATTTTTGTGGCAAAGGAGAGCGCCGATCCCCATTGGCCAGCCCCGGTTTCCGTGGCGATGCGCTCGATGCCCTCTTTCATGTTGTAATACGCCTGTGGCACCGAAGTGTTTGTCTTGTGGCTTCCCGAGGGACTGCCCCCTTCCCACTTGTAGTAGATTTTTGCCGGGGTTTTTAAGAATTTCTCCAGCCGGTGTGCCCGGAACAGCGGGCTTGGCCGGAACAGCCGAAAGATATCCCGCACCTCATCCGGTATGTCGATATACCGGTCACGGGAAACCTCCTGTTTGATCAGCTCCATGGGAAAGATCGGGGCCAGATCCGCAGGCACCACCGGTTTTTTTGTCTGGGGGTGGAGCGGGGGATCGAGAGGTGTCGCCAGATCCGCTTGGATATTATACCACTTTTTTGGTATCTGCTCCTCATCGAGGAGGATTTTTGTTTGCATACACAATCATTGCAGTGTATAAATATATACATTATGGAACAATTTTGCGTAATGGTGGTTTTTATTATGCATTTCTGCCGGGGCTACCAATATGCCAGATTCTGTGGACCCTGGCACAAACCCATCCATAACATTCGATCAGGAAATATCCCCGTGATCCACGAAAATACCAAAAAAATCGTGGGTCATTGAGGTTTTTTGCTCAAAAACATATTATGAGCGTACCGATAAGTTCTAATGAGTTTTATAATTAAAATGACGAATGAAATAATTACTTTATGTGAGGAGATACGATGAAAAATTCGATTCTGGATATTCTGATAAACCCTGATGTATTCTTTGGGAACCTCGTGACTGAAAAAGAGAGTTTCAAACTCCCTGCACTCATTGTGCTTACCGGGGCAATTATCGGAGCGATATACGGATATCTGGTGAGCGGGTTAACCGGTCGTATGTTGGCCGGTCTCATGCCCGGCATGGATACCATCGTTACGATCACGGCAGTTGCAGGTGCCTTGTTTGGAGCGGTTCTGTTCTGGCCGATCTGGACAGGGGTGTTCTTTATCATTTCCAAAATCTTCAAAGGAACCGGCAGCTACAAACGGTGTCTTGAAGTTGTTGGCTACGGGTTCCTGCCGCAAATCATTGGTTCGCTTATCACGCTGGTTGTTTTATTGCAGTACGTCCCTAAGATTGTGGTACCCCAACTAACATCGGCCGCCCTGAAAGATCCTACGTTAATAACTGCAGCTGCAAAGGCCCTGATGCACGATCCTGCCATGATGGAACTGATCCAGATCACCGCAGTTATCTCGATCGTGTTCCTTCTCTGGAGCGCAAACTGCTGGATTTTTGGGATGAAACATGCCCGTATGCTCTCCATGAGGGATGCTGCTATCTGTGTAGGTGCACCGGTGTTTGTGTACGTGCTCTATATCGTATATTCGATGGCTGGAGTCTGAATGAAGAACATATTTCTGATTGGTCTGGTCACCGTCTGCTTACTGGTATGCACGGGTGCGGTCAGCGCATATACCACACCAGAATCCATTGTTGCCTCCGGGAAAGTGTACGTGTCTGAGGTAACTTATGACCCGGCAGCATTCTTTTCCGGCGATACCGGTACCGTGACGTTTGATGTGACGAACGGGAA